>NZ_AP022590.1:2474216-2783493 GCF_010731775.1 Mycobacterium mantenii
CTCGTACGGCCCCGGGCTGGTGACCGCGACGTAGGACGCGCGCTTGTCACTGATGTTGCGGATTCCGTGCGCGACCTTGGCCGGGACCATGATCGCGTCGCCGGCCCGGGTGATGACGGGTTGCTCATCGCCGAGCGTGTACTCGCACTCACCCTCGATGATGATGTGTATGTGCTCCGTGCTCGGGTGCATGTGGTAATCGTTCTCCTGCCCCGGCTCCAGGTTCCACACCACCACGCCGATCTGGCCGGCGGCATACCCGAGGACAACCGTGGGCTTTTCCTGGTCGAACTGCTGCAGTTCGGAGAGCTTGAAGACCATGCTCGGCAGGTTCTCGGGGTTGATCTTGCCGAGGAAGTCGAAGACGACGTTCTCGTCATCGGGCAGCTTCGGCATGTCGGGCGGTGCGGTCACGGTTTGACTCCCAGTCGTTGTTGTCGTGGTTGTTTCAGCTCGCGCCGGACGAATACTTCTTCACCAGCTCGGCCCAGCGGCGGCCGCACTCGCGGGCACCGGCGGCATACTCCTCCGGAACATCGTTGTAGGGCGGACGAATCGGGCCCGCCTTGCAGTACCCGGACTCGTTGAATCGGATCTTTTCGAGCTGGAGGTTGAATTGCGAGAACACCTCGAAGTCACCGTTCGGGATGAATGTCTCGTTCGCCCAGAAAATGTCCTTGGCGATGTCCCCGGCCCGGTCCAGGTCCTTCGCCTCGATCGCCTGCATCAGCGCCACACACGGCTGCGGCCCCATGCTGGCGGCGGTGGCCCACAGCGCGGTCAAAGCATCCGGTGCCTGCTGCGCGAAACCCAGCGCCATCATGTCGATCGGCAAAAAGTTGATCTTGCCGTTCACCGCTGCCAGACAGTCGAGATATGAGACCGGGCTGGCGAATTTCGCGCTGGTGACCGTCGGCGCAGCTTCCGCGACCCGGCCCCAGAACGACGGCGGGAAGCCGAAGCGGAACGCGTACTGGTTGGCGTAGACCATGATCGCGGTGTCGGGGAACGCCTGGGAGATCGAGGCGTAAAACTTGACCGCCTGTGTCTCAGTGCACGCCTGCCACATCGGCAGCCCCAGCATTGTGCCGTCGGCGCCACGGTCAGTCAGGAACCGCATCCGACGTACGGTGTCGTGTGTACCGAGGGTCGTGGCACCGACGAAGGCGGGCACCCTCTTGTTGACGGTGGACAAGAAGCAATCGGTGAAGGCCTGGAACTCAGCCTCGGTCAGGGTGGCACACTCGCCCGTAGTCCCCAGCGCCAGCAGTCCGGCGCAGCCATCTTGGATCATTTGATCGGTCAGGCGCGCGGTTTCGTCGAGATCGACGGTGTCGGTCGCGTCCCATCGGTCCGCACCCCGCTTGGCGGGAGTCGCCAAGATCCCGTAAACGCCTTTGTAGTCTTGGGCTGTCAGCATTACTGCCTCTCCTCGATCGGTGCGTGATTGACGGATTCTTCCTTCGTCGCAAGGGGAACGGTGCCCGGGTCATAATCGGGCGGGCCGCCTGTGTTGCGGAACGGCAGGGCTTCTTCATCGGCAAACGCCATCAGCTCTTCGGCTTTCTGACGGGAGATGATCTGTACGGCGTTGGCGCGGAACTTCCGAGTGGCCTCGTAGCGGGCAAAGGCCTCCTCGACGCCGTCGGCCGCCTCGAAGCAGCGGCCGATCACCGTGCCGTCCTCGATGGCCATGTTCCCGCCCTGACCCAAGAAGGGCAGTAGCGGGTGCGCGGCATCGCCGAGCAGCGACACCCTCCCGAGCGTCCACTGGTCGAGGGTCGGCCGGTCGCGCAACGCCCACTTGAAAAGGTTCTCCTCCGGGATGGCGTTGATGACCTCGTGAACGACGCCGCAGTAGTCGTGGTACAGCCCGAGCAGCGAAGCCCGTTCGGCGGGGATCGACCAGCCTTCCTCCTCCCAACCGGGCTGGCGGGCGTGGGCCACCACGTTCATGAACTCGGTCCCGCGCACAAAATAGAGCAGGAACATCTGATCGGGGCCGACGTAGAAGCTGCCGTTCTCGTTCGCCACACTTTCGGTCACAAGCGCCGCCGGGATCAGCCCCCGGTAGGACACCATGCCGGTGTAGACGACCGGCTCGGGTCCGAACATCGCCGGCCGCACCACCGAGGCCACCCCGTCGCAACCGACGAGGCCGTCCACGGTTGCCGAATTACCGTTGGCGAACGTAATCGTCACGGAATCGTCGTCCTGGCTGAAATCGGCGAACTCGCAACCAAGGTGCAGGCATTCGGGATCGTTGGCGAGCATCGCATCCATCAGAACTCCGTGTAGGTCGGCCCGATGGAGCGCGTAGGCAAGCTCTTGCCCGGGGACGTCGCGTGCCTCCTGAACCGTAGCCCCAGATGCATAGTGCTTCATATGGAAGAAGCCGCATGGCCGCTTTCCGGCCTTTGCCCTGACTCGGTCGCCGAGGTCCAGGAAGTCCAGCGCCCGCATCGAAGGGCCCGCCACGACCATGCCAGCGCCCACCTCGCGAATCTCGGGGGCGCGCTCGAACACCGAGACCCGCATGCCGATTCGCTGTAACGACACGGCAGTAGTCACGCCGCCGATGCCGGCGCCGATGATTCCGATGTGGCCTCCGTGCATGTCAGCTCAGCCGTCCGCCGAAGCCGGCCATGTACTGTCGCACCCACTCCGGGTCCGATGCCGCCTTGCTATAGAACTCGACTGCCCGCTCGTAGGGCTCCCGGCCCGGGCCGGCGATCTGCGAGCCCATATGAGCCACCTGCATGGTGGCGGTGTTGATCGGTCGCCGGATGTGCTCGTACTCTCTGAACGCGTCGGTGAAAGCCTGCTCGGAGGCACCCGAGTCCAGCAAAACGGGACCGAGCAGCTCGGCCAATTTGGCCGAATCCTGAATGGCGATGTTAAGCCCCTGGCCACCCACCGGATGGATGGTGTGCACGGCGTCGCCCGTCAGCGCGGCCCGCGGGCCTGTATAGGTTCGCGCGTGCTGACGCTTGACGCGGTAGACGTGCGAGCCGCCGCGCTTGTTAATTTTGAGCTCACCTAGCCCAGGATCGCGCCGCTCGAGCTGCCTGCCGAGCTCGGCCTCACTCAATGCCATCCATTCTCTGGCTTCGTCGCGGCGCACCGTGAGCACGACCCGATGACGTCCGACCGGGGTGGTCGGCAGCATCCACACCGTCCCCTCAGGATGCAGCAGAGTCCACACGTGATCGGTCTCCAGCCAGGACGGAGTTGGGCTGTGCAACACCACAATCCAGTTGTCGTAGGCGTGCACATCCTCGAGGGGGATTCCGAGCACCTGGCGAGTAAAGGACTCTGCGCCGTCTGCGCCGACAACCAACCGGGCGCTGGTGGCCCCATCGTCGGTGCCCAGGAGCCAGCCGCCGCGGCGCGAATCGTCGCCATGCTCCAGTGCCCGCACCCGATCCCTCTGAACCACCGTGCCGGCCGACTCGGCTGCTTCGAGAAAGACCGCCTCCATCTCGGCGTGGTTGAGCAGCCAGGCCTCGCGGACCTCGGAAGATGCGGAGAAGCTACCGGCCGAATCCACGATCTTGCTGCCGCGCCACCTTGCGGCACCCCGGGCCTCGAGCAGATCGAGGATGCCAAGCTGCCGCACGATCTGCACAGTCGGCTCGTGCAGGATGTCGCCCCGGTTCGGATCACGGGCGAGATCGCGACGTTCGAACAGTCGCACCGAACATCCCTCCCGGGAAAATGCAAGAGCTGCGGCGGCACCCGCCAAACCTCCGCCGATGACGGCGACATCGCATTCGTGGTCGTGCACGACCATCCTTCCCTGGGCCGTTCACGCTGCGCCCCGCACTTGCAATCGCGAACTAGATCTCGTAAATAATATACAATCATCGTCACTCTCGGCAACCCTGTGATGGCGGCCTTCGCCGTACACATGCGCCGCGCGCCCCAGGGATCCACCGCTCAACCGCGATAGGCTTACACTCCTGTCAAGTGGCGTCGGAAAGGGCGCGAGATGGCGAAACCGCGAGGCGTGAGCTTCGGGAAGATGGAACAGGCGATCCTGGACACCGCCGGGGATCTGTTCGACCGCAAAGGCTTCAACCAAACCAGCCTGCAGGACATCGCGGACGCGCTCGGGATGGCACGCCCTTCCCTTTACCACTACTTCAACAATCGGGAACAGATACTGGCCGCCGGTATCGACCAGTTGATCAAGCAGCGCGACCTGATGACCAAGGAATTGCGCGATCTTGATGGCGACCCGGTCGAGCGCCTCACCGCGCTCATGCTCGGCCTTGGCACCCTGATCAGTGAGCACCCTGTCTGGGTGCGCATCGCATTGCGCGACGAAGCGGCGCTCCCCGAGGACACCCGCATCCGCGAACGTGACTCCCGCTTGATGTTCTTCGAATTGCTGGTCCAGACGCTGAAGGAAGGCGCCCCACTCGGCCATCTTCGCGCGCACGACGAGCGCGCTACGGCATTGACCATCGTTTCTGCGCTCAGCGGACTCCAAGGCCACTACACGGCCACCGCCGACATGTCACCCGAAGGCGCCACCCGATTGACCGTCGACGTCATCCTGCACGGGATCCTGGATCCAACACGCCGGCCTGGCAGCCCGATCGAGCGCGGACTGCAACTGATTCGGGAGGGTACCGAGCTGATACGACGGGCCGGGCCGACAGCTTGAGCCGGCCCTAGCGGGTAGTACCAAACCTTCCGCAAGCGTCGATAATATACTGTAGTTCCACTCAGAAGTCGGCTCGCAGGAGGTCGCTGAAGCCCGACATTAGCGACGGGGCAATTTCGTGAGTTCAACGGAAGGAAAAGGCAGCGTGCATAAAGTCGATGAGCTGGCGTACGTAGGCATCAACGCGAACGATCTCGACGTGTGGTCGAAGTATGCCCAGGAGGTGCTCGGGCACGAGGTCGCCCCTGACAGCGACAACAGCAACCTCTACTTACGCATGGACGAGCGCCACCACCGGTTCATCGTCCACCCGGCGGATAACGAACCCGAAGATGTCTCCTACGTCGGGTGGCAGGTGCGCAATGCCGACGTGATGGACGCCATTGCCGGCCGGTTGGACGCCGCGGGAGTCAACGTCATCGAAGGCAAGCCACAGGAAGCGGCGGTGCGGCGCGTGCTCGGCTTCGTGCATTTCACTGACCCGCACTCCGGAGTGCGCATGGAATTAGCGTACGGACCCGAGGTGACTTTCCAGCCGTCGTACCGTCCGTCGCGGCCGATCTCGGGGTTCGTCACCGGCGCGCAGGGCCTCGGCCACTTCGTCACCTACGTGCCCGACGTGTTGGCCGCCGAGAAGTTCTATAGCGACACAATGGGTTTCGCTACCTCGGATGCACCCAGCATCCCGGGCGTCGGCCAGCTCGCGTCGTTCATGTACTGCAACTCGCGGCACCACTCGCTGGCGTTCTTCGGAAATCCGCAGCCCCGACGCCGCACCTACCACGTGATGCTCGAACACACGAGCATCGACGACGTCGGTTCGGCGTTCGACATCTGCCAGTCGCACGGCAATGTGAAGGTTCAACTCGGTCGGCACAACAACGACCGGATGTTCTCGTTCTACGCCGAGAACCCCTCCGGGTGGCTGTTCGAACTTGGTTGGGGTGCCCGAACTATCGACCCTGAGACCTTCTCCGTCGAGCATTTCAGTATCGGTGTGGGAAACGGCATGGGCGAGTGGGGCCACGCCGGTCTGCCAGAATCGGTCTTTTGATCGCGGCAGCCGTCACCGGGCAGGCCGCGAGGCTTAAGATATGATATATCCGATTACCCAAGTAGGTTAGCCCAGTTGACTTTGTAGTACTCCTCCCGGAAGGCGTCGCAGTTGCCCGATACAGATGGTGACGCTCCAAGCGTGAAACCAGGGCTGGTTTCGGCCGACGCCACCAGCGGCGATCGTCCGAGCCACCAGAGCCTTAAAGAGATGGCAGCCGAGTACATTCGCGCCGGCGTCGTGTCTTGGCGGCTTGGACCGGGCGCCAAAGTGGATCAGGACCAGATCGCCGATGCTCTCGGCATTAGCCGGCTGCCGATCCGAGAGGCGTTGATCGAACTCACCGCGAAGGGGTTCGTCGAGTCGATCCCCCGGCGCGGCGCATTCGTTGTCAAGCTCACTGAGCAGGACATCGAGGACCACTTCGAGGTGATAGGCCTTCTGTTCGGACTCACCGCGCGACGGGCGGCCAATCAGATCAGCGAAGCGCAGTTGCGTGAGCTGCAGGAACTGCACTATCAGTGCACTACGACGCAAGACCCGTCGAAGCGGCTGGCGCTGAGCTTCGACTTCTACCGCCGGATCAACCGCATCGGAACGTCTGACCGGTTGCTCCTGACGCTTCGGTTCTTGGCGCTGGCGCTGCCGAACGACTTCTACTTCAACACCCCTCGGTGGCCCGCGACGGAGACGGTGTACCGCGAGCGTGTCCTCGCGGCGATCGAAAGCCACGACGAGGAAGCGGCGGCCAAAGCGACCGAGGAGCACCTGCACATGGCCGCCAAGGTGACCATCGAGGACCTTCGCGCGCGAGGCTATTGGTCGGACTCGAGCAAAGTGACGGAAGCCGCCAGCTGACTTAATCGGTCGGTCTGTCACCTGGACGAGAGCTGCAAGCCGATTTGGGTGCAAGTCCAGCGGTTGCAGCGCCACGCCGCTACTTAGCAAGCAGGAGAATCATCTGCGACTGCAGTTCGCCGAACAAGAATCCGAGCGCTGCACCGACCACGACGATGATCCACTCGTCATCTTTGAACGCCGGCCTCAGCAGGTTCTCAAAAGACTGCGCGTCCAACAGGCTCATCTTCTCGATCATGGTCTTCTCCAGGTCGAGCCGGTCTGCAGCGTACTGCTCTATATAGGCAGAAGTCTGGGGCAGCCGCTCGACGATCGAGTCAGCGACCTGTTGCTTCATCTGCTGGTACTGTCGGCCGCCGACGGCATTGATGATGCGGACACCGAAACCCAGTTGCTTGTCGATGGTGCGGCTTATCTCGTTCTGGATGACGTCGAAGAATTTGTCCGACATCGGACCCGTGAGCAAGCTTTCCATGATGGCCTTGGGCGTGAAGATCTCCCTGGCCAACAGCGCAGAATAGCCCCGAATGACCTCATCACGGGTGGCCTGGAACACGCCCTGCCACTTGATGCCGGGCAAGACGGTGCGCCGTTTCAGCGGTCTGAAGATCATCTGCAGCGCGACATAGTCGGTGAGCCCGCCAGTCAGCAGACCGAATAACGGCAGCGCGAAATGCCAGCCGGTAATGCCGAACACGACCATTTGGACGACGCCGATAAAGAGACCGAACCACAGCCCCGCCCTGACCAAAAACTTGAAGGCGTTTCGCCCGATGTCCTGGAAGAGGTTGTTCAGGGTCTTCTTGTCGCGGACGAGGTTGGTGACCACCATGTGCTTGATGTCGAAGATCTGGTCGACCTGGCCGCGGAATTCCTCGAACATGTCACGCGCGGCGGGCGGGATCCGGCCTTCCACACTGGCGACGATCAAGTCCTTCACCTGGTCGGGGGTCGCCCGCCAAAGCTCTGCCTGAAACGACATCATCATGGTGTCGACGAGTTCCGTGGCAGCGGCGCGCAGTGGTTCACCGAGCTCGGCAACGAGTTCGTCGGGATCGATTCGATCGAACAACTCCTCGGGCTGGAGAATGTCCGCGGTGAGCGAATCCACAGCAACGCCGGCCATTTTCGGCGCGCGCCTCGGGATCTGGCCCTGCCAGCCGAGGTAGGGCTTGATCCCTTTGAACTCGACCGGGTAAAACATCATTTTCAGGGCGAGAATCTTCGTCGCCCAGCCCACCAGCGCGCCGCCGAGCGGAATCGAGATATACACCCACAATGGGTAGGAAAACGCGTGCTCCAACAAGTTCCTCACGTGATCGCCTCCCACAGTTCCTGCCCGAGATCGGTCATACGGACCGTCCGGCGGATCACCCGGGCCGCCCGTATACCTCGCCTTGCAAGGCCCAAGGCGGCACGTACCGTCGGGTCGGTGAGCAGCATCTCGTAGTCGTCGTAGAGTTCCGGAGCCTCGGGGCCGATTTGCGCTAAACCGAGGCCGAGCATGCGGGTGAGATAAAGCGGTGTGTAACGGTTTAGCGAGACGCCGGCCGAGCGCCCGATGGTCGACGCGTTCTGCAGGACGAATGCCGGGTTGTTGCCGGCTCCGGGTTCGGCGATGTGAACGACGGGATAGGCAGACCCGTCGGACAACGCCGCGAGAATGCGCGCCTCATCGGGGACGAGCGCGCTGAGCAGATCCATGTAGAGCAGATCGCGGCTATCGTCGGGTCTGGTGTACATCGAGCGATCCAACAACGCTCGCAGCAGCTCAGTGGGTGTACGCGGCCGGTCGTCCGCAGGTTGCTGAGCCGCCGGCGCCAGGTCGAGGGAGTCGAGGTGTTCGCGCATCGTACGAACGAGAGCGCGTTCGGTGTTGGCAAGTAGCGGCAGCAGCTCGTTGCCCAGCGGCACCTCTTGCACGGTGTTGCCGACCAAACGCAATCCGTCCGCAACCCACCTCCCCAGGCTTATCACGCCGGTGTCCTTTGCTGTCCGGCCGCGCGGCAAAGTTCGGAGCAAAAGGCAGCATTGCCAGCAATCACGCTGAAACCCTATTCATTCGCGTCGCACAGAACGGGGCAAATCGGGCAACGGGGTGGTTACCCGGACGCTGCGGCAACTTTTCTGTGACTTCACGGTATGTGGCGGGAGCGCATGAACCGATATTCAGCAGATGCTTGGCGAGTTCGCCCATGATGGGGTCATCTGCACGCCGATGGCGTAGCCGCGCGCAGAATGATGCCAGTCGCGGCTTCGAAGGACCCGGTGTCAATCCCGTACACCATAGGACCGAGGCAGGCCGAGGACGTGCTCGGCGATGTAGTTCAAGATCATTTCTTGCGGCACCGGGGCGATCCTCATCAGGCGCGCCTCCCGCCAGTACCGGGCGACGTCGTATTCGTGGGCGTAACCGAACCCCCCATGTGTCTGCACGGCTTGGTCGGCCGCGGCGTAGGCGGCGTCGGCTGCAAGCCATTTCGCCATGTTCGCCTGCTCGCCGCAGTGCATCCCATTGTCGTAGCGCCACGCGGCTTCCCGCACGACCAGCTCCGCAGCATGCAGGCGCGCGTACGCCTCCGCTAAGGGAAACGCTATCCCCTGGTTCGAACCGATCGGCGCCCCGTAGACCACACGCTCGTTCGCATACTCGACGGCACGACGGATTGCAGCTCGGCCGATGCCAATTGCTTCGGCTGCCACCAGAATTCGCTCCGGATTCAGCCCATGCAGTAAGTACTTGAAGCCCTGCCCCTCCTCGCCGACGCGGTCATGCACAGGAACGATGTGATCGTCGAAGGTCACCTCGCACGACACGACGGCGTTGCGCCCGACCTTGGGGATCGGTTTGATCCGCACCTCCGGGGCTTCGAGGTCAGCCAACAGCAGGGTGAGGCCATCAGTGCGCTTCTTGACGTCTTCGAGCGGAGTAGTCCGGACCAGCAGCAGCGTCTTCTGGCAGTACAGGGCCTTGCTCATCCAAACCTTTTGTCCGCGCACGATGTAGTTATCGCCATCGCGAATGGCCCGGGTGCGGATCTTGGTGGTATCGGTGCCGGCGTCGGGCTCGGTTACGCCGAACGCGACATGCAAATCGCCTGCGGCGACGGCGGGCAGATACTTCTTGCGCATCTGCTCGCTCCCGAAGCGCACGACCGGGTTCATACCGAAGATGGACAGGTGAATAGCGCTGCACCCGTTCATTGCAGCACCGGACGCAGCCACCTCTTCGAGCACGATCGAGGCTTCGGCGATTCCGCAACCGCCTCCGCCGTACTCCTCGGGTATGGCAATACCCACCCAGCCGCCTTCGGCGAGAGCTTTGTAGAACTCCCATGGGAACTCGTGCCGCTCGTCGAGGTCACGCCAGTAGGCATCCGGGAAGTCGCCGCAGACGAGCCGAACGCCTTCCCGAATGTCGTTGTGGATCTCAGATTCTCGAAAGTCAGTCATTCTCCACCACGTCTCCTACTTCATGTCACCACTGCCTGGCCAAGTGCATCACCGAGCATTTGTCTGTATTGCGGCGCGGCGACGTCGATGAGCGCCTCGGCCCGCTGCCGGATCGTCTTACCCTCCAATTGCGCGACCCCGTGTTCGGTGACCACGACGTCGACCATCCCGCGCGGAATGGTCACGCTCGCTTCGAGGTTCGGCACGATTCGCGAGCGCTGTCCGTCCAGAGCCGTCGACGGAAGAGCGATGATCCGCAAACCCGTCAGGGAGTGGGTGGCAGCTTCGACGAAGTCGATCGCACCCCCGATTCCCGCGATTTGGCGTCCGGCCACGACTTCGCTGTTGACCTGTCCGGACAGATCGATTTCGACCGCGGTGTTCACCGACACCAACCGTTCGTGGCGGGCCAGTCGCTGCGGCGAATGCGCCACGCTGGACGGGTAGATACCCACCGCCGGGTTCTCGTGGGCAAAGCGCATCAGCCGTTGTGTCCCAACGAGATCCGGCGATTCGATTGCCTGACCTCGGCCGCATGGCTGATCGAGCAGACCGCGCTCGGAGAGGTCGACCATGGCGTCGGTGCCCATGCCGACGAACCGCAACCTGTCGACACCCTCTTCCCCCAGCGCAGCGACGAGCGCTTCGGTGACACCGCCGATGCCGAGCTGCAGCACCGGGCGCTCTGGCAGCAGGCTCAGCACGTGCCGGGCGATGGCGCGGTTGACGGCGTCAGGTTCGGGCGAGCCATACGACGGAGTTGGCGTGGTGGACGGCACCATGACATCCAGAGCCGAGAGATGCACCCTGGATTGGCCGAAGGTGCGCGGAAGTGCCTCGTCGACTTCGGCGATGCACAGTTTGGCCGTCTTGATCGCTGTGTGGGCAAAACCAGCGGAGGGTCCGACGCTGCACCAGCCGTCGGCGTCGGGTGGTGTGACCCGCACCAGCGCGGCGTCGAGATCCCATGTTGCGATGCACTTTTCGAGTTGCGAGGCCCGCACCGGCAGGTAGTCGATCAGGCCGTTCTCGACCAGCCCGCGGCCAGCGGCCGCGACGTGCCATGTCATAAGGCGAAGGTCTCCCGAGCCGGCTGCCTCGTACACGCCGCCGTCGTCGAGCAGCAATCCGGTGCACAGCGACCAGCCGCTCCCGGAGCTGCGCTCCGCAACGCCCCGCAACAGCGACGTCGGTCCGCCGCAGCACACACCGGCAATGATGCGCCCGCCCTTCGGGATCCGGCCGAGCGCGTCAGCTAGCGAGGTCAATGTCGGTGGCCGCTCAAGCGGCCGGGAGACGGTCGCGCAGCCACTCCACGATCGCCTCCCCGGACAGGGCTCCGCCCGGCGGCCCGTCGGGGCTCGGCGATCCGCCGAAATGGGTGCCGACGATGCGTTCGTGGGTCTTGTCAGACGCTCCGATCGCGGCGAACATCTCACCGGCCACCGACGGGAAGGTGGCCTGGTCGCCGGTGTATTCGATGAACAAGCTCGGGATCTGTACCTCGGGCGCGCAGGCGACGAACCCGGCATTAGAGGACAATCCCGACCAGGTGGACAGCCACGCATCGGCGGTGGTGAGCCTGCCGAAGCCGGTGATACCGAAGTTGATGATGTCCGGGCGGCGGCCATGGATCGATCCGTACGGCCGATCCGAGGGGTCCTGCGACAGGTCAAGTGTGCGCGGATCGGCGTCGGTGCGGTACACGGTGATCACCTTGGACATGGTGCTTGCCCTGCGATCGACGGCGCGCTTGCTCGACTTGAACCGTTCCTTGGCGGCCATGCGCTCTTCGATCAGGTATCGGGCGTGGGCGTCGATCCGCGCCACCCGGGCCCGCTGCGCAGCGCGGTAGTGGGTCAAGAACTCGGGCGTATATTCGGAGCTGTTCGGCGGCTCGCGAAAACCGTTGGCCTCATCGAAGATATCCAACTCCGGCACCGTCGACAGCGGATCGGTTTCGTCGGCGACGGCACCGTCGATGCAAGACAGCAGCAGCTCACCCTGCCCAGGATGCGGGGCGAGGAAGATGACGGCATCCGGGACGGGAATCGTCGCCTCGTGCAGTGCGATCGGCTTGCCGCCCGGCGTCACCGTGATGCGGTTCTCGGGTGTCCGGCTCGCCTGCTGCACGTAGAAGGCATACAGCGCAGCCCCGCCCGACGGGCCGCAGGCCACGACATGGTCGAAGCCGCGGTCACGCAGCTGGACGAAACCGGCCGCGGCGTCGAGGACGGCCTCTTCGTGGATCAGGGTGAGGTCGTTGTTGACGGTTCGAGAACCCTGCGCCCACACCGCGAAGCCGGCTTTGAGCAGGATCGGAATCAAGTGGTGGCGCGCCAGATCCTGCCGGGGGTGCATCAAAGTAACGACCGTGGTGGCGCCCGTTACGGTGTAGAGGACACCGGGCGCGGACGCGTCGTCGGCGGTCTTGACGGTGGTAACCGTCGCCGTCACACCGTCGGGCATCGGTCCGGGTTCCATTCGCGGCCGGTAGCCCAGCCGCTTGGCCGGCGCGCTCACGAGCCGCTGTCGGCGACGATGCGCAGCGCGTCCTTATCGAACTGCACGACGCGGGCATGGTCGAGGGCACCTAAGCAGCTGTACCAGACCGCATGGCGAGCACCAGTGCTGCGCCGGTCGATCGTGATCGCATCGGGGAACCGCAATTCCACGTAGGTGCCGACATGCCGGATCTCAAGGGCGCTGTCACCGACCGCGTTTTTCCAAATCGGCTCGGTTTCAGGGATGTCCGCGAAAAAGACGCTAGACATTGCTAACCCCCAACCTTTCGGCAATGAGCTCGGCCTTGCGCTCCCACACCTTGGTCAGCGACGGCTCCGGGCCTTGCGTCACATCGACGAGGGCCTGGATGCTCAGCTCCGTGTCGATTGTGTCGGCTTCTTGCATGGGCCGCAGCGGCCGGGAGATCTCGATCGCGTAGCCGTTGGGATCCCACACATAGATTGACTCGATCAATTCGTGCATGATGCGGAACCGCAACTCATAGCCGCCATCTTCGATGCGCTTCTGGTAATGGTCGAGCTCTTCGAGTGTGTCGACCGCCAACGCGAGATGGCGGGCCCGGTTGATCCGGTCCGGTACATTCAGGTCACGGTACTCCGGAGTATCGAAGTAGTAGAAAAACGCGATCGTGCCGCCGAAACCGATCTCGAAGAAAAAGTGGGCGAAGTCCGGGTGCGGATCATTGCCCCACCCCGGCGCCAGAATGCAGTGTTTGAGTGGGAAACCGAGCACGTCGCGGTAGAAGTGAACGGTCTCTGCCATCTTCCAGGTCGGATAGGCGACGTGGTCCACGCCCCGCATGCCGCCCGCGAGTTTCGTTGTCACGGTCAATTCCTCACTTTCGTTGGTCCGCTTCCGGATTCGATCCAGCTGCGTAGAACATCCTTTTGCACCTTGCCCACTCCGGTCTTGGGCAGCTCGTCGACGAGCACTACGCGTTCCGGCCACTTGAACTTGGCAACGCCGCGCTTATCAAGATGCTCGACGAGCCGCTTGCGTAGTTCTTCGGGATCGACCCCGGGAACCTCGGCCACCACGGCGACGCAGATCCGCTCGCCGAGCGCAGGATCCGGCATGCCGATCGCCGCCACCTCCCGCACCTCGGGATGGTCGTGCAGGAGGAGCTCGAGTTCCGGAGCCATGACCTTCTCACCGCCCCGGCTGATCTGGTCCTTGAGCCGGCCGTCTACCACATAGCAACGCCGGCCGGCGATCGTCTCCACATGCCCGAGATCGCCGCTGCGATAGAAGCCGTCCGACGTGAAGGCGGTGGCGGAGTGCTCTTCGGACAGATACGAACGGATCACGCTCGGCCCGCGGAAGGTCAACTCCCCCACCACACCATCGGAAACAGGTTCTGCGCTGTCGGGATCGCGCACCACCACCTCATCGTGGGCGCCGATTGTCGAACCAGCGGTATGACGCCGGATCTCGGGTGGATCGTCCGGCCGTGCAGACAGGTGCACCCCCTCCCCCGCGCCGAAGCTGCCGATCGCGGTCGCCCCCAGCATCTTCTCGGCCTGCGCCGACATCTCCGGCCGGACGAACACCCACATGAAATGTTGGATCGAACTGAAATCACAATCAACCCGGGCGCTGTATTCCATCAACGGCCGAAACGCCGCCATGTTGAAGTGCATCCAGGTCACCCGATAGCGTTCGATGAGACTGACCAGCAGCTCGGCATCAACAGAACGACCCAAGACTACTGTGCCACCGACAAAATGCGTCGGCACGAGCACCGTGCCCAAGCCCGCGTGATGCATTACCGGCAAGAAGTGCAGAGTGACGGTGTCCTCGTTCCAACCGAAGTTGCGCGACCAGCGGGCCGCGATCGACAGATACGCGGCATGGCTGTGCGGGATCACCTTCGGCACGCCCGTGGTGCCACCCGAAAGCTGAAACAACGCAACGTCTTCCGGCGAAACTTGGCGCTGGATCTCACCCACCACGGCACGGGCACGGTCAAGATCGACGCCGTCGGTGAGTTCGTCCAGCGACCATATTCCCGGCGAGGACTCGCCCCGCGTCACGACACGCACGACGATATCTGCGCACCGATCCGCCAGTTCTGAGCTCAGACCCGCCAGGTCGTACGCGCGGTAGTCCGCCTGAAAAATATGGGCACGCGCCCCGGTCGCCATCGCGATATGGCTAACCTCATGCAGCCGGTGATTCGGGATGCTGCACACCGGCACCAACCCGGCCTTGAGCACGCCGTAGAAGGCGACCACCGCTTCCAGCTCGTTGCCCATCTGGAAGATGACCGGGTCGCCGGGCTGCAGCCCGGCGTCCACCAGGCCCAGCGCCAACGCATCCGACCACCGGTCGAGCTCGGCGTACGTCAGCGAACCATCGACGGTCGCCACCGCCCGCGCAGTCGGTCGGCGCTCGGCATGGCCTCGAAGAACCTCGACGATCGTCTGATCGCCCCACTCTCCGGCCTCCCGATAACGATCGGCCTCGGCACCGTAGGCGCGCATCACACGCTCAACGTCGGTCCGCAGTTTCGTCGCCGTCACGTAAAAACCCACCTCCGTTGCCGTTTTCCCGCCAAAAGTCGTCCGAATTGCAGGCCGCTGAAATGCGCGGCGCCGATCGCGACGTCTTTGCCCTCGTACTCGCGGGCCAGCGCAGTCGCAGTGCGACGGGCAAGCACCGGATCCACATCACCGATCGTCTCCCACTCCTCCTCGACCAGCTCCGCCGGACAATGCACGACGTCGCCCAGCAGTACGCAACGCTCGTCGCCATCCGACAGCACGACGATCGATGACCCCGGCGTATGCCCCGGCGTGGTAACGACATCCAGGCCGGGCGCCAACGTCGTGTCTGAAGCCCAGCACTGCATCACCGGGGCCATCACCGCCAGCTTCTCCGGCGCCCCCATGACGCCGCCGTTCGTGAAGTAGTCCCAATCCGCCTGGTGGCAGCGGTAGGTCGCGTTCGGGAACACGAGCCGATCCCCGACCGCGCCCCATCCGACGTGGTCGAGGTGTAAGTGGGTGAAGACGACGTCGGTGATCTCGTCCGGCGTCGTCCCCGACGCTGTCAGGTTGTCCAGCATCGTTCCGCCGGGCATTGTCGCGTTCTTGCCGACACGGTCCTCCGGGCCGACACCCGCGTCGATCAGGATCACCCGGTCACCGGAGCGCACCACGTAGCCGCCCAATGTCAGGCGCAGGAAGCCCTCGTCATCGAGCAGCGCGGCATGTCGCGACCAGTCGACGACCGACGTGGTCCCGTACGCCTTCGTCGGCTTCAAGTGCACAACACTGTCAACGACAGGGGTGACGGAAATCTGTCCGATAGTGATCATGAGGGCATCAGGTACCCGCCGTTCACGACGATGGTCTGCCCGGTGACGTAAGCCGCTTCATCACTGAGCAGAAACCGGATGACCTTGGCCACGTCCCGAGGCGTGCCAATGCGCCCAAGGGGCGTGCGACTGGCATACGCTTCGCGGTATTCGGCAGCTACGCCCGCAGCGATCGGCGCATCGATCAACCCGGGCGCTACCGAGTTCACCCGGATGCCAAGCGGACCCCACTCGATGGCCAGCGTCTTGGTAAGGGAAACGACCGCACCCTTGGATGCGGTGTACTGAGCGGCGTTGGGCCGCCCGCTGAACGCAACCGCCGACGAGACCGTGACGATCGATCCGCCGGACCCCGCGTCAATCAAGGCGCGGCCGAAGGCCTGCGCGCACAGGAACGAGCCCTTGAGGTTCACCCGGAGCACTTCGTCGAAGTCATCCTCGGTGAGCTCCAGCGCCGGCACCGAGCGTTCTATCCCCGCCGACGTCACGAGCCCGTCAATTCGACCGAACGTGGAAAGCGTTGCACTGAACAGGTTCTGCACCGAGGCGGCATCGGAGACTTCAGTCTCATGGATTCCTACCGGGGTATCGAAGCGCTTCAGTTCTACGTGGGCAGCGTCCAGCGCGACGCGGTTGCGGTCGGCGAGCATGACGGCCGCGCCAGCCTCGGCCGCCGCCTGCGCAGCCGCCAGGCCGATGCCCGACGCGCCACCGGTGATAACGATGGTGGCGCCGTCGAGGGCTCTCGCTGTCCGGGACATCTCAGCCATCCCACTCGACCTCGAGCCCCAGCGGCATCCGGACAGTGACGTTGCGGGCGTATCCGCTCGGAGCACCGGTCGCCAGCCGGATCGAAGGGATTCGCGCGCTAAGTATCTCGAAAGAGATACGGGCCTCTGATCGCGCCAGGTTCGCGCCGAGGCAGTAATGAGCGCCACGGCCGAAAGCTAGGTTCGGCTTGTCGCGTTTCTTCGTGATATCGAACCGCTCTGAATCGTCGAACATGGCTTCGTCGTGGTTGGCGGAGCCGTTGACGATCGCGATACGCGCTCCGCGCGGAATCGGCACGCCACCGACCTCGACGTCGCGTGTGCTGCGCCGCCACAACTGCTTGATCGGCCCGTCGAAACGCAGCGACTCCTCGGCGACTGCTGCCGCCAGTCCCCGGTCCGCGCAGAGCATCTCCCACTGCTCCCGGTTCGACAACAGGTGGTAGAGCCCCATCGTCAACACCGTCGTCGTCGTCTCGTGCCCGGCGTTGACCAGCCCCATGACCTGGCCAACGAGGACAACGTCGTCGAGCACGTCGCCCTCGGCGGTAGGCGCCAGCATCGCCGAGATGAGGTCGTCTTGGGGGTCAGCCCGCTTCTGGTCGATGAGATTTGCAACGTATCGCTGAAACTCGACGTATCCGCGAGCCGCGCGGACGTGTTCGTCGAGCGACATGTCGCCGAATTGCAACGCGAGCTTGAAAGTGGCCCACTCGTGCAGCTGCTCGGAGTCCTCCACCGGGATGCCGAGCAATCGGCAGATGATCCGCAGCGGCAACGGGTATGCGAACGCCTCGACGAAGTCGGCGCTGGTCCCAGCTACTTGCATATGATCAATGAAATTGTTTGCAGCCGTGCCGATTTCCGTCTCAAGTTGCGTTATCCGCTTCGGCGTGAACCTGGCCGATAATGAACGGCGGATCTTGTCGTGCTCGGGCGGGTCGAGCATGATCATCGCACCCAGCTTCGACGGGTCGAAGCCGCAAGCGAGGATCTCAGTCACCGCCAGCGGAGCCGGCTTCAACGGCTTGAGGATGTCACTACTCGAAAACGCCTGCGGATCATTGACGATCGCGCAGATGTCGTCGTAGCGCGTCACCACGTAGGCGCCGAGCGCCGGCGCGAAAAAGACCGGAGTCTCGCGCCGCGCCACGGCCCAGGCCGAAAACGGGTCGACGAGCTGATCGTCGGCCGCCGGCTGGTAGCCGTCGACGACCGGGCAACCTTTCCCGGGCGACTCGGTGCTGATGCCTGTCACATGGTCCCCCTCTCGGGGTAGTCGTGGTCTCGTCCCGTTGCGCCCCTGCCGCTACATGTCTCGCTTGCTCTTGTGGTCGCGCAGCTTCGGGATGATGTCCGTGGCGATGCGGCGGATGTTATTGCGGGTCAACTCGTCGCTGAGAGCACCGAGATGCACGTACATCACGATGTGCTCGAAGCCCAGCATGTCGTGGGCCTCCTCGAGCATGCCCAGCACCGTCTCCGGGCTGCCGGCGATGGCCGTGTAGTTTGACTTCAACGTATCGAAGTCCGTTTTCTTGTCCAGGTCGCCGCGCAAGCTCAATACCCGCTCCAGAGTTTTTTCCTCCATGTAGTTCGGCGGAAATAGCCGGTGCATCGGGTTCGGGAACAAGTTGTTGAAGTACAGGTCTGCGTTGGGCCAGAACTCGTCCTCGGCCTGCGCGTCACTGTCGGCGACGTAAACCGCCGGAGCCCAACCGAGCCGACTCGAAGGGTTCGGCACGCCGAACTTCTCCGACGCGTCGCGGTATTCCTCAAAGATCTTCACCACGCTCTTGATTGGCGAGAAGACCTGCACGTAGGTGTAGGCACGCTCGGCGGCCCAGGCCACCGTCTCGCCGCTACCCGTCGACGGCGCCCAGACCTCCGGGTGCGGGCGCTGGAAAGGGCGCGGCCAGGTGTTCACGTAGCGGTAGTTGAAGAATTCGCCCTCGAACGAAAACGGGCCGGGTTCGGACCAGGCTTTCACGATGACGTCGTGCGCTTCCCGGAATCGGTCGCGGGACTCGGCCGGATTGACGCCGAAACTGTGGTATTCCGCACCGATGCCCCGGACGAACCCGCTGACGATCCGCCCGCCGCTGATCACGTCGAGCATCGCCAGCTCCTCGGCGAGGCGCAGCGGATTCTGCCGGAGCGGCAAGGCGTTTCCGAGGATGCCGACCTTCGTCGGCATCCCCATCGTGCGCTGCACCAGCATCGCCGCGAGGATGTTGGGTGAAGGCATCAACCCATATGACGTCTGGTGGTGCTCATTTACGCAGACGCCGTCGAAGCCCAGTTCGGCTGCGTAGACCAGCTGATCCAGGTAGGTCGAGTAGAGCTCGTGCCCCTTGACCGGATCGTAGTTGCTGTTTGGATAAGTCACCCAGTCCGACTGGTACTTGTCCTTGAAGCCCTCCTCTAAGTACGGGTAGGGCATGAAGTGGAATGCGTGAAATTTCATGTCAGCTCTCCTCTCCGGCCAGGAACTGCCGAATCGCGGCGGCGCAGCCCGAGGGGTCGTCACTGAGCGGATCGTGTCCGACTGCAGGCAACAACTTCGTGCGTGCACCCGGTATGACGCCGGCAATCAGGCCGGCGTGCGTAGCGGGAACCACACGGTCCTCTTCCCCCCACACAATCAGCGTCGGCGAAGAAATCGCGGCGGCGCGAGTGGCGAGCGAGAGGTCACAAAGGTACGGATTCCACCCAAACTTCGCCAGTGAAGCCACGTTTCGCCGATCCTCGACCGCTTCCCAGTTCGTCGGTGCCTTCGACCTATTCGCGTATACGAGGTCTAGCACGGTGTCTCTGGGACGATCGAAAATGTCTTCGCGCGGTTCGCCTTTGATGCGAAAACCGAGAGTGTCGATGAGCACGAGTTTTTCCGGCGGCGCCAGCAGCGCGAGCTCGATGGCCAACCACCCGCCGAACGAATGACCGATCATCGAGACGCCGAGCAAGTCGGCCTCCGCCAGCGCGATCCGCAGCAGCGGCGCCACGTCGAGTACTCGGCGGGCCTCGCGGGGGGTGGCCAGGTCACCAAAGCCGGGAAGCCGTAGCAGATGCACCCGGAAGGACGAGGCCAGTTCGTCAAGTGCCGGCGTCCAATAAGGCCCCACGAAGCTTGGCAGGACGACGACGTCAGGCCCTTGACCCTCGACCCGCGCTTCGAGCGCCCACTCTAAAGCTGCAGTCGGCACTAGCAGCATCCTTTCCTCGGTTGTCAACATCAATGATGATATTACTACGTTGATGTCGATTTTCTCAAGATACGATATCCGATCAAGATGGACGAGGCCACCGTTTGCGGTGCGCGAAGATCGACCCGTTCGCGAACTACCCAGAGCTGCGCGAGGTGACGCGTGGCCGGCTCACCTCATGCCCATCGACTCATTCGCCTACCCACTGGCGAGCACCTATCCGGGGGCGGTCACGGCCTGCTGGGCCACCGGTGCGGGCATGGGACCTCAGCCGTCGGTCGCAGTGATGGACGCGATACTGGCCGGCGACATGGACCGTGCCAAGCGGATCCCCGAAGAGATGGCCTTGGCGTGCGAGACTTTCCTTCCACCGCATGCATTTCCGGTGTTCGCGCACTACAACCTTCAGCTTGAGCGGACACGCATCCAGACCGCCGGGTATTGCAGTCCCGGACCAATTCGCCCGCCTTACAACGTGCTTCCCGAAGATCTCGCCGACGGCGCACGCGAGTGCGGTCGGCGCTGGGCCGAGCTTGTCAAGAAGTTTCGGGGCAGACAGGTCCGATGAAGGTTCGCGTGGATCGGGTGAAGTGCAAGGGCTACGAGCTGTGCACCGGCGAGGCCCCCGAGGTGTTCGATGTCGACGAGTCGGGCAAGGCGTTCGTCGTCGATGCATACGTCGAACACGTACCCGCGGAGCTGGCCAGGGCGGTCCGGGAGGCAGAGTTCGTCTGCCCCGAACACGCGATCCTGGTGGATGACAGCGAAACCGACTAACGCACAAGGCGTTTGGGTTCAGCGCGCTGAACTCACCTAGGGCCGAAGTACGATCTTGCCGCGGGTATGGCGGCGTTCGAGGATCGAGTACGCGCGCTGGACCTCATCGAGCGGAACAACCTCAGCAATCGGCACTTCCAGTTGTCCCCCAGCGATCATTGCGGCAAGTTCGGCCAACACAGCAGCGCCGGCCGCGTCCTCATTGCCCACAAACATGACCCCGAGCGCTCCGAACCGCTCCAACGCCGGGAAGTCGATGATGGTGTCGATGCGCTCCGGTGCAGTGCCCAGCTCGGTTATGGCTAGGTCGACGTAGCCGCCGCCGAAGAAGTCTAGAAACGCATCGACGCGGCCATCAGGTGACGCCAGGCGCAACCTGTCGGCCAGACCATCGCCGTAGTTGACAGGGATCACACCATGTGCAGCCAGCCACTGGTCGTTGGACGGGCCGGCGATACCGAGCACAGTGGCACCGGTGCGCTTCGCCAGCTGTACAGCTATCGCGCCCACCCCGCCGGTGGCGCCAGCGACCGCGACGGTGTCGCTGGGCGTCAACTCGACCGAACCGACCGCGGCGTATGCCGTTGTGCCGGAAACAAAGAGAGCACCGGCGGCTTCCCACGACACTGCTGAGGGCTTGGCGGTGAGTTGCTCGGCGGGCACCACAACGAATTCGGCCTGACTGGCTCGGCTGTTCGTGAAACCCAGCACTGCGTCGCCCGCCGAGAACAACTCGACGTCAGGGCCGACCCGGGTGACGACACCGGCCAGATCACTGCCCTGCCCGCAGGGAAACGTCGCCGGGAAGAACTCGTTGAACATACCCTGGCGAATCATGGCTTCACCTGGATTGATACCAGCCGCCTTCACCTCGACCAGCACTTCACCAGCGCCCGGCACCGGGCGGTCAACCTCTCGTACCTCGAGCACGTCCACGCCGCCGTAGCGGTCGAACTTTACTGCCTTCATCAGCCGGCCTTTTCCTCCGCCGTGTGTCGTTACAAGCGCGCCAAACGCCGAGAGTAATGGTGTTTCCCTGCAGATCCTCCAGGGACAGGGAAATTCTCACTGCGCTTCTTGCATCAAGGGCAGTTCGTCGCTCGTGGGCTGCGCGACATTCCCGGGAAGGGAGGCGGGCGGGTGAGCTGACGCGCGAGATAACCGCTCGAATGATGTTGCGGTAGCAGCCAACTAAGACAAGAGTCGCCGAAGCGCGACGTCCAGTACCTCGCGACGGCTGCGGTCGCCATGATCGGCGATGATGTATTGGTCGCCCATGAAGAGCGCCATTGCGAGCATGCAGCGCGCTTCGACGTCCTCCTCGTCAGGGCAGAAAGTCCCGAACAGGGAACGCAGGTATTCCATTCGCCGGTTGTCGACGCGTCGCACGCGCTTGGCGACGCTCTTGTCGCGCCGGGCCCAGTCGCGAATCGCAAGCTCGGCACTTACCTCTTCGTTGATAGTGGACGGTGGCGAGAACAATCGCCACACCTTCGCCTTGGCGTCGCCCCCGCTGGTATCGACCCAGCTGATCACCTCGTCGACTCCGCGCTGTTCCCACGTGTCGAGCATCTCGTCGAGCAGGGCGCCCCGGTCCTTGAAATGCCAGTAGAAGCCACCTTTCGAGACGGCGAGCGCCTTCGCCAGCGTCTCGATTCGGACAGCGTCCGGACCGCCGGCGGCAAGCGCTCGGAGCCCTTGTTCGACCCAACGTCGGCGCGGTGTCCGTGCGGTGGCCATGTCCTTGTCTAGCTCCCTCTCTAGCGGATCTCGAGTGTTGACGTCCATCCGCCCCGACGCCTATCGTCTTCTATACGGTAGCGTATGGAAGGACGATGACCAGCCTATGACCGTTGAGCCGCGGGTGCGACCCAACCGCGACGCCACCGTCGGTGACGGCATACTGGCGGACGCGAACTCGATCGACGACCTCGTCCGGGTCGAGGCGCGTGAAGTGTCGGCGCGAGTTGTCAGCGACCCGGCGATCTTCGCGCTCGAGTTAGAGCGGATCTTTGATCGGGTGTGGGTGTTCGTCGGCCACGAGTCTGAGATTCGCAACAAGGGCGATTTCGTCGTCCGCTACATGGGCTTGGACTCGGTGATCGTCACCCGCGACGAGCAAGGTGGCGTCCACGTTCTGCTGAACGTCTGCGCGCACCGCGGGACGCAGGTGTGTCGCGCCGAACGCGGCACCCGGACCACCTTCGAGTGCCCGTATCACGGCTGGATCTACAAGAACACCGGCGAGCTGCGGGGCATGCGGGCACAACGGATGATCTTCGGCGACGAACTCGACAAGAGCCCGCTGGGGCTGCGGCGCGCGCGCGTCGAAAGTTTCCACGGGCTGATCTTCGCCACCTGGAACATCGACGGCCCGTCGCTGCGGGAGTACTTGGGCGACATGGCTTTCTACTACGAGCTGATGCTCGGGCTCACCGACGGTGGCTTCGAGGTCGCCGGTCCACCACAGCGCTGGATCGTGCCCGCCAATTGGAAGCTCGCGTCGGAGAACTTCGCCGTCGACAACACCCACATCTTCTCCGTGCACAAGTTCGTGTCCGAACTCGGACTGATGCCGATGATGGATCCCATTGGGCTGCAGTTCTTGACGCTGGTCTCCGATCCGGAGCACGGGCACGCGTTCATGTCCGGCTTCACGGCTCTGGCGTTGCTGGGCGCCGGGGAGATGTCCGAACAAGAGACCATCGAGCGCATCGCCGAGTCGGTGGGTGTCCCGCCCGAGGTAGTGCCCCAGGTTCATCAGCATCTGCGAACCGAGCTGCAGCGCCGGGCATTCCAGACGATGATGCCGTCGGTCGGTTCGCTCTTCCCGAACTTCGCCTTCCTCAACCTCAACCTGCCCACCGAGCGCGGGCAGTCGGAGGGCGGAATACCGCACATGCTGAGCATCCGGGTGTACCAGCCGCGCAGCGTCGACGAGATGGAGATCTGGTCGTGGGGACTGGTGCACAAGGAAGCCGACGCCGACCTCAAAGTCGCGGGCGCCCGGGCGGCGCTGCGCACCTTCGGGCCCGGCGGCACCTTCGAGCAAGACGACGCCGAGGTCTGGTCGGTGGTGCAGGCCAGCTTCCGCGGCAGCCAGGGTCGCCGCCACGTCAACCGGTACCTGGTGACCGTGCCGCAGCTGGAATCCGACCTGCCCGGTGTGCTGCGTCTGGGCGGCGGGACCGACGACACCATGCTCGAGTTCTACGCCAAGTGGCGCGAACTGATGGCCGCGGAGGCGTGATGTCCCGCGCTGTCGAACGAACGACCACGCGGCTGCGGATGACAGATCCGCGTTATGCCGAGGTCAGCGAGTGGCTCATCGAAGAGGCCGAACTGCTCGACGGCCGCCAGTTCGAGGCCTGGCTCGCTCGCCTCGCTGCCGATGTGAGCTACCGGATGCCGGTCCGTCAGACGGTCGATGCAGTGGACGAGGAGGAAACCCCGTCGACCTTCCACTATTTGGATGAAAATTACGAGTCGCTGTGGGTGCGGGTCCAACGACTGATTGGCGGGGCCGCCCAGTCCGAGAGCCCGCCGTCGCGGACCCGGCGGCACGTGTCGAACGTGCGGGTCGCGACCGGCGGACGCGACGATGAGCTCACGGCCGCCAGCTACCTGCTGCTGCTGCGCAGCCGACGCGACGACCCGGATTACCAGACCATTTCATGCGAGCGCCGCGACCGGCTGCGCCGAGTCGAGGACGATCGCCTGATGCTGGTGTCCCGCGAGGTCCTTGTCGACCAATCCAGCCTGGGTGTGTCGAACCTGTCGATATTCCTCTGACCCAAGGAGACAGCGCGTGGGATGGCTTGACGGCGTAACCGTGCTGGCAACCGGCGCCGGGTCCGGGATCGGCCGGGCCGCGGTCGATGCATTCGTCGGCGAAGGCGCCAAAGTCGGTGTGCTCGAACTGGTTTCGGAAAAGGCGCAGCGGCTCAGGGCGGATCTCGGTGATGCCGTCGTCGTCGTGGAGGGTGACGCCACCCGGATGGCCGACAATGAGCGCGCAGTGGAGGCGACGGTGGCGGCGTTCGGTGGGATCGACGTGCTGGCGACATTCGTTGGGGTCTTCGACTTCTTCCAACCGCTGCGCGACATGGCTGCGGACGTGCTGTCTCCTGCCTTCGACGAGATCTTCGCGGTGAACGTGAAAAGCTACCTGTTCTCCGCCAAGGCCGCGCTCGCCGAGTTGGAGAAATCGGAGGGCAGCATCATCTTCACCGTGTCCAACTCCGGGTTCTACCCAGGCGGCGGGGGCGTTCTGTACACCGCGACGAAGTTCGCGGTGCGGGGCCTGGTTGTCGAGCTGGCGCACGAGCTGGCACCCAAGATCCGCGTGAACGGCGTGGCACCCGGCGGGACGACTTCCGACTTGCGCGGTTTGCGTGCGCTGGGGCTGCACGACATCGCGCTGCTGAGCGGTCCGCCGGAGGAGCTGCGCGCGCGGATGGCCGAATACTCTCCGCTCGACTATGACCCCGCGCCGTCCGTGCATGCCGGCGCGTACGTCTACCTCGCGTCCAAGGCCCGGACCGGTGCGGTGACCGGCACCATCATCCAGTCCGACGGCGGCCTCGGCGTCCGCGGCATGATGCGCGTCGCGGGCCTCAGGTCATGACTTGCTGGCGGCGTTTCTGGCCGAGCTGCAGTCGCCCCGACCGCCGGGCAACGGGTGCCGTGCGAGGGCCCGGGGCCGACATCCATGACGATATCCCTACACTAATGTCGAGGCTAGATATATTATCTGCGAATAGGTGTCCGTCAGCGTCGCCCCTGACCCGCGATTTTTTCCGTGTTAGGTGACGCAGCCAGACGAAGGGGAACCGCGGGCGATGCCTGGAGAATCGGTAGGCGCAGCCGAGGCTGACCAACCGCCGGTCGCCGAGGCCGCAGAGATCGTCAACGGGCTCCGCGCCACGTTTCGCGCCGGTGTCACCCGGCCCGTCGCCTGGCGCCGTTCCCAACTAGCGCAGCTGCGCCGGATGCTGGTGGAATGCCAGGACGAACTGCTCGAGGCGGTGTGCATCGACCTTGGGAAGGCCAGCGCGGAGGCATACGCCGCGGACGTCGGCTTTGCGCTCGCCGAAATCCGTCACATGGAGGCTCACCTCGAGGAGTGGATGGCGCCACAACGCGTGCCGTTGGGGCTCAAACTACGGCCGGGCAGCGCCCGCGTGGTCCGGGAGCCCCTCGGCGTCGTGCTGGTCATCGCGCCGTGGAACCTTCCCGTTCAGCTGCTGGTGGTCCCCATGGCCACCGCGCTGGCGTCAGGCAACGCGGTGCTCGGCAAGCCCTCCGAGGTCACGCCTGGTGTGTCTGCCCTACTCGCCCGGCTCATCCCGCAGTACCTGGACGAGAGGGCGACCGCGATCGCGGAAGGCGGTGTCGAGGAAACTACCGCGCTGCTCGAACAGCGCTTCGACCACATCTTCTATACGGGCAACGGGCAGGTCGGCCGCATCGTCATGGCCGCCGCTGCCCGCCATCTCACACCGGTCACCCTCGAGCTCGGCGGCAAGAGCCCGGTCATCGTCGACCGCAGCGCCAAACTCGACGTCGCTGCCAGGCGCATCGCCTGGGGCAAGTTCACCAATGCCGGTCAAGCGTGCATTGCCCCCGATTATGTGCTCGTCCACCGGGACGTCGCAGGTCCGCTCGTTGAGCGGTTGACTGCGGCAGTCCGCGACTTTTACGGCGACGACCCGAAATCCAGCGGCGATTTCAGCCGGATCGTGAATGCGCGCCATTGGCGACGACTCAAGGGCTTGCTGGACGCCGGCGGGTTCGCGACGGTCGCATGCGGGGGCGATTCGGACGAGGCGACCAACTACCTTGCCCCGACCATCCTTACCGGCGTTGCGGCCGATGCCGCGGTGATGCGTGACGAGATCTTCGGACCGATTCTTCCGGTGCTGGCCGTCGACGACGTCGATGCAGCGATTGAGCACGTAAACGCCGGTGAGAAACCGCTTGCGTTGTACGCGTTCTCCGAGGATCGCTTCGTCGTCGACCGCATCATCGGCGCGACCTCCTCGGGCGGTGTCTGCGTGAACGGCACGATCCTGCAGGTCGCCGTCTCGGACTTACCGTTCGGAGGCGTGGGCGCCAGCGGGATCGGTGCCTACCACGGCCGGTGGGGTTTCGACACATACAGCCATCGCCGCGCGGTGCTCACCCGCTCAACCCGCTTCGACCCACCGATGATGTATCCGCCGATCGGTCCGCTCAAGGCGCGCCTGATGCGCCGCTTCCTATGACCAAGCCAAGTCACCGCCGCGAACGGCGCCAAACGGAAAGTTGTCTAGACCATTCCCTTTGAAACTTGATAAAGTATTTAGTTATCGGGTGAGCTGTGTCATATCCAGGCCGCCCAAGTCGCACCCAAGGAGGTTGTTGCCGGTATGAGCTTCGACGCGCACATGACGATCGGCGGTAAGCCGGTCACCGCCGATGAATGGGTGCCCGTTCCCAACCCCGCTCACTTGAGCCGAGAAGTGGGCCGGTACCCGAGAGGCACCGCGGAGCATGCGGACATGGCCGTCGACGCCGCCGCCGCGGCTTTTCCCGATTGGCGCGCGACACCGGTAGCCGAGCGAGCGGAGCTGCTGACCACGGCGGGCGCAAAGCTCGCCGATCCCCCTAACGAGCGGGTGGGCTTGCTCACCGCCGAGAACGGCAAGCTGCTGCAAGAATCCGCGATCGACTTCGGGATGGCGGGGCAGGCGATCGCGACATATGGATCACACCCCGAATGGGCGGACGGGCGCGTGATCGACGACGAGCGTGGCCGGCTCGTCGTCCGGAGGCAGCCGCTGGGGGTTTGCGTCGGGATCGTGCCCTGGAACTTCCCGCTCATCGTCGGCAGCCTCAAGATCGCCCCTGCGCTACTCGCGGGCAACGCCATGATCGTCAAGGTCCCCGAGTTCGCGCCATTGGCGACGCTGGAGGCTCTCAGCGAGATGGCTGCGCTGCTGCCGCCCGGAGTTCTCAACGTTGTTTCCGGATTCGGACCGGAGGTCGGCCGCGCGCTGGTGACCCATCCCAAGGTGCGCAAAGTCGCCTTTACCGGGAGCACCGAAACCGGTCGACAGGTCATGGCCGATGCGGCCGGCCACCTGGCCCGGCTGTCCCTCGAACTCGGCGGCAATGACGCCGCCGTTCTACTCGACGACGTCGACCTCTCCGAGCAGGCGATCGAGCGGCTGGTCACCGGCGCCTTCATGCACACCGGCCAGATCTGCATCGACATCAAGCGCATCTATGTGCACGAGAGCCGTTACGACGAGCTGGTGGACAAGCTCCGCGCCGCCGTCGACCAGATCGTGGTCGGCGACGGCACCCGGCCCGAGGTGACGATGGGTCCGATCAACAACTCGCGCCAATACGACAAGGTCACCAAGCTGCTCGCGGAGACCAAGAAAAGCGCCGACACCGTGCAGCTCGGCTCGTACGCCGAGGGAACCGATGTGGCGGATGGGTACTTCATGCTCCCGCATCTCGTGCTCAACCCCGCGGACGAACTGCCGGTTGTCGCAACGGAGCAGATGTCCCCGATCCTGCCGATCATGAAATTTTCTACCGACGACGAAGCCGTCGCGCGGGCTAACGGCACCGAGTACGGCCTGGCGTCGTCGGTGTGGTCGGCCGACCAGGAGCGCGCCTACGCCGTCGCCGACCGGCTGGAAGCCGGCATGACGTTCATCAACGGGCACAGCATCTTCGCGCTGCACCCCGACGGTCCGGTCGGTGGTGCCAAGCAGAGCGGTTGTGGCTACGAGATGTCCGCGGAAGCGGTCGACAGCTACACGCAGCTGCAGTCGATCACCAATACCTACCTCTGACAGCTGCATTCAAAAGAAAGGGAATCACGTGCCCATTGAGCCGACGATGACCATCGGTGGCAAGCCGGCCACCAGCGACGACTGGGTTGAGGTTCGCAACCCTGCGGACCTCAACACGGTCGTCGGCCGCTATCCCAACGGATCCGCCGCGCACGCGGCAAGCGCCGTCCAAGCCGCGGCCGACGCGTTTCCGGCGTGGCGGGCCACGCCGCCGGCCGACCGGGGTGCACTGCTCCTGCAGGCTGCCGGGGTCGCCGGCGAGCGCACCAACGAACTGGCCCCGATCCTGACGGCCGAGAACGGCAAGACGCTCATGGAGTCGTTCATCGACTTCGGCATGGCGGCCATGACGCTGAGCTACTACGCGCCGCACCCGGAGTACCTCGAGACCAAGGTGCTCGACAACGACACCAAGCGCCTGCGGGTGGAACGGCAGCCGCTGGGCGTCGTGGCGGCCATCATCCCGTGGAACTTCCCGGTGGGGTTGGCGTGCGGAAAGATCGGTCCGGCGTTGATGGCCGGCAACACCGTGGTCGTCAAGGTCCCCGAATTCGCGCCGCTGGCCACTCTCGAAGCGCTCGGTGCGATTGCCGGGGCGTTCCCGCCCGGTGTCCTCAACGTCGTGTCGGGTCTGGGTCCGGAAGTCGGCTCGGCTCTGGTCAAGGACCCGCGGGTGCGCAAGGTCGCGTTCGTCGGCAGCACCGAGACGGGCCGGGCCGTAATGGCCGACGCCGCATCGCATCTCGCCAGCGTCACGCTGGAGCTGGGCGGCAACGACGCCGCGATCATCCTCGACGACGCCGAGCTCGACGAGCAAGCTATCGGGCGCATCGTCAATGGCGCGTTTGCCGACGCCGGCCAAATATGCTTTGCCATCAAGCGGCTTTTCGTCCACGAGTCGCGCTACGACGAGCTCGTCGACAAACTCAAGACGGCTGTCGATCAGCTCATCGTCGGTAACGGGGCCCGGCCCGAGGTGACGATGGGCCCGTTGAACAACGAGCGCCAATTCAACAAGGTGACCGCGCTTCTCGCAGAAACCAAGGGGGCCGGCCTCGAGGTCGTGCAGCTCGGCTCGTACGCCGAGGGCACCGACGCCGCCGGCGGCTACTTCATGCTGCCCCACCTGGTGCTCAACCCGCCCGACGAGGCGACCGTTGTCAGCTGCGAGCAGATGGGTCCGATTCTGCCGATCATGAAGTTCTCCGACGTCGACGAAGTCGTACGGCGGGCGAACGATACCGAGTACGGACTGTCCAGTTCGGTGTGGTCACGCGACATCGATAAGGCGTTCGCCGTCGGCTCGCGTATCGAAGCGGGTTGCACGTGGGTGAACAGCCACAACCTCTCCAGCGTGGATGTCGACGGACCCTTCGGCGGCTACAAGCAGAGCGGCGTCGGCCAAGAATTCGGCGGCGAGCACGGCATCTTGCAGTACACGCAGTACAAGACCATCACCGACAACTGCCTCGGCTGACGTCGCGGCCCACATCTCGATTTGGCGGATGCCGATAGCCCACGGCACCCGGGGCATGTCCGGTTCGCAGCGTGGATGTCAAACCGTGCGCGAACCGAGAGGAACTCATCCACAGGGGTATTCACGTAATGACTAGTGCAATAATGGTTTTGAGTGCATCGGGGCCATTGGGCCGCCAATGGTTCCCGGTGGCGAGGTCGGTGGACGTCCAGGATGGGCCCGTCGGTGTGCATTTGCTAGGTCGGGGGCTTGTCCTGTGGCGCAGCTCCAGCGGCGCGGTCGTCGCCGCTCCCGATCTGTGCACGCACAGCAAGGGGGATTTGACCAAGGGCGAGGTGAACGACGGCCGCTTGGTTTGCCCAAAGCATGGTTGGACGTTCGGTGACGAAGGTCGCTGTGTCTTCAAACCCTCCGGCTTGTCGATCAACGAGAAGGCGCACCTAAAAGTCCATCCGTGCACGGAAAGATTCGGATTGATCTGGGTGTCCCTCAACCCACCGTCAACTGAGCCCATAGATCTCAACTGCGAGGGAGACGTTGGTTACCGCAGGATCCACACCAGCGCCACGGTTTGGCGGTCGAACCCGGTACAGATCATCGAAACCCTTCTGGCGCAAAACAATCCTTCATTTGTTGACCTTGCCGCTGAAGTACCATTTTTCGTTCACGGCGCCGTCAAATCCGACGACGGGACGACGCACCGCCGCCTGGTTTCCTGCGCTCCCAGCGACAACCGTACATCGCTGGTGACGGCGGTGATATGGACGAACAGCGACGGACACGGCGACGACGCGGAAATCGTGAAAGCCACGATGGCCGACCTTGATGAGGTGAAATCGACCGCGGAAAAAGCGCCGGGTCCGGCGTCAGCCGACATTCCCGTCGGTGACGGCAGTTCCGCCGAGTGGAAACGCCAATTTCTCACCCTGATGGGCCAAGGTGTCGAACGATAAAACGCTTCTCCCATCGATCGGCGAATCATGAACCGCCTATACCTTCTGGTTCGGCTTGGGCCTGAGCTTCGGAATAGGCGCCTCATCAGCGATCTTCGACACGCAGGTCTGAGCTCTCGGTAGTCAGCCGTACGTCGACTGGGTCAGCCCATCCGACAACGAATCTCGCGCTTTGGCACGTCATCAGCGAGTCGTCGAATACGTCGAACAGGGAATTACGCCACCGTCGTGGTACCTCGATGACATTTAGAGTGTCGTACCGCTGACGGCGCCACGGTCGGCGGCCCGATACGTCGTTAGCTGCAGAGCAATAAATTGGTCCGTTTCGCTGTTTGGTGCGTGGATCCGCCGCGGATCGTATTTCGATTTCGACGTCACCGTAGTAATATCATCATCAATGTCGAACAAGTTAGGTGACGAGCATGCACACTGATAAAGAACTTCCGGTGCGGAAGCCGTTCACCTCCATCCCTGAAGCTCTCGAGGATCTACGTCGAGGCCGAATGGTCGTCGTATGCGACGACGAAGGCCGAGAGAACGAAGGCGATCTGACCCTCGCCGCGCAGTTCGCAACGCCGGAAGCGATCAATTTTATGGCCAAGGAAGGCCGAGGTCTGATTTGCCTGGCATTGACTGGGACGCGGTGTGAACAGCTCGGATTGCAGCCCATGGCCGCGCACAACGAGTCGAAATTCGAGACAGCATTCACAGTTTCGATTGAGGCCCGCGAGGGCGTCACGACAGGAATTTCGGCGGCCGACCGGGCTCGAACGATTCGGGTGGCAATCGACCCCGAGTCGAGCCCGTGCGACCTCGTGCAGCCTGGTCACGTCTTCCCGCTGAAAGCCAAGCCCGGTGGGGTGCTCGAGCGCGCCGGCCAGACCGAGGCCGCGGTGGATCTGTGCCGCCTAGCCGGCCTCAACCCGGCAGGTGTCATCTGTGAGGTCATGAACGACGATGGAACCATGGCGCGAGTTCCCGACTTGGCGACGTTCTGTCGGCGGCACCGGCTGAAGATGATTACGGTTGCCGACCTCATCGCCTTCCGAGGGCAGCATGACAACTTGGTGGAGCGAGTCGTCCAGACGTCGCTGCCAACACAATTCGGCGCCTTCGACATTGTCGGTTATCGAGCGCTGGCCGAAGGGCGACACCACGTGGCACTCGTCAAGGGCGATGTCGCGAACCGCCGTGATGTGTTGGTTCGGGTGCACTCGGAGTGTCTGACCGGCGACACATTCGGCTCGCTGCGCTGCGACTGCGGCCAGCAACTGGAGGCTTCCTTGGCGATGATTCAAGCCGAAGGCGCGGGTGTAGTTGTCTATCTTGCGCAGGAAGGTCGCGGGATCGGGCTGCTCAATAAACTGCGTGCCTACAAATTGCAGGATGGCGGCCTGGACACCGTTGATGCGAATCTTGCGTTGGGATTTCCGGCGGATCTTCGCGACTACCGGATTGGAGCCCAGATCCTCGTCGATCTCGGCCTGTCGACAATCCGTCTGCTTACCAACAATCCCAAGAAGATCCACGGTATTCACGGCTTTGGCCTCAGCGTCACCGAGCAAGTGCCGATCGTCGTGCATCCCAATGAGCACAACCTGCGGTATCTGCGTGCCAAGATCAACCGCCTGGCTCACAGCTTGGATCATGCCGGGACTCTCAAGGATGCCTCGCCACCCACCGTGGCCGGCGCCACGCCGGCTGGCACAGTTAAACAGCGAGCGACCCAAACCATCCACTGAGGAGGCTCTTGCCGACAATGAAGGCCAATCACCAGAATTTCACCGTAGTCACGACCCGCGTGTGTGTGGCGTGATTCCGGTTCCCGCCCCCATCGCGGCCAACGCGTCTTCTTCGCTACGACGAGCGAAAAGCTCTAATCACACCAAGTTCTGTTAAGCCGCTGCGACTCCGATTGCCGGGCGCGGCGCGCAGTCCTCACAGTGGTCACCGCGCGATACTGAGTTGCTCGCCGTTACGTTGCGCCTGCTGCAGCAGCATGGGTACGAGCGGTTGACGTTGGACGCCGTTGCTACCAGTGCGGCCGCGAGCAAGGCCACCGTATACCGGCGCTGGCCATCGAAATCCGAATTGATCTTGGCCGCATTCATCGAGGGGATACGGCAAGTCGCCGTTGCACCCGATACCGGCACTTTGCGCAGCGATTTGCTGTGCGTGGGAAAACTGATATGCGAACATGCCCGCACACACGCCGACACGATCCGCGCGGTCCTCATGGAGATATCACGCAACCCAGCGCTCAACGAGGTTATGCAGCAAGAATTTGTCAATCAGCGTGAAGTCTTGATCCACCATATTCTGCGGCACGCGGTCGACCGCGGTGAGATACGGCAGAACGCTATCAACAGCGACCTTTGGGATTTGCTGCCGGGCTATCTGATTTTCCGTTCCGTCATCACGAACCGCCCACCCTCTCGACGTACCGTCAGAGCCCTTGTGGATGACGTCATAATCCCCGGCCTCATCCACCCCGCATTAGCTCCTGAACCCAACCTCAGACGCGGCATTTAGAGACGACGGAAACGGCATCCCGGTAACCGGTAACCGGTAACCGGTAACCCTGCATATTCCAGGGGTGGGAAGGGTCGGTCGGTTGGTGAACACGGGCGGGCGTGTCGGGGGCCGGCGCTAGCCGGTAGAAACCTCGGGTAGCCGTTTGCAATGACCGCTGTTCGTCGGAGTATCGGTCACCAAGTTTGAACTGCATTCGGCAGCGTACTCGGCCGGCGTGCGGTAGCCCAGCGATGAGTGACGGTGTCGGTGGTCGTGGTCCTCCTTGAAGTCGCCGATGGCCACTCGGGCCTCGAGCAGGGTGTTCCAGTGGTTGCGGTTGAGGCACTCCTTGCGCAGTCGGTTGTTAAATGATTCGATGTGCCCGTTGTTCAACGGCGTGCCCGGCGGCATATAGGACATACCGACTCGACGAGCGCAAAACCATTGCAGCGCTTGAGAAATAAAACTCCGGACCGTTGTCCATCCGCAACACTGTCGGTGGCCCGCCCGCGACAGCGAACACCTTCTTTAGCTCGTCGACGAGCAGTTCGGCGGTAATCCATCGCTCGACGATGTTCAGCAGCGAGCACCGGGTGTGTTCGTCGACCATTGAGGCGATCTTGATGGCTTTGCAGTCGATGGTGGAGTCGGACTGGAAATCGATCGCCCACACCACATTCGGGTCGTCCGCCTCGATCGGTGGAATCGAAGACACCCCGGCCCGCTTCCGCGGACTACGAATCCAGACCTGCAGGCCTTCTTCGCGCTCCAGTCGGTGGATCTTCTCCTTGTTGGCCTTACGGCGCTCGTCGTAGCGCAACGCCGCCCACGCACGCGCGGAACCCATGACACGGGTGTTTGGTAGCATGCGAGCGCAGCCATGCCACCGTATCGGCGTCAGGATCGGCCGGGTCTGCGACAGTGGCAGGCGGCGGTGCGTGGAGCGGACCAGCCCAACGGCGTTGCACACCAACCATTCCGACATACCCAACGTTGTGGTGAGCACGTCGACGGCGCGACGCTTAGCAGCTGGGCGGCTCAGAATTTTCCCTTCGCGACCTCCCGCACGAGTCTTTGAACAGCTCGGCTTCGGCCAGCAGCCGCTTGAGCCGGGTGTTCTGCCGCGCAGCTCTTTGAGTTCCTTGGCGGCGTCGGTGTCCCTGTAAGACCCTTCGCCCAAAGCTGCCATTGACTAATGTCACCATTTGTTGTTGACTGCGTTGCATGACGGACGGCGTTCCGGCTCGTGGGTCGTTGCGATCCCGTGGCGCGGCCGCGGTGAGTACGTACACCCTGCGGCCGATCACCAACGTGATTCCGCCCGAAACGGCCTGGGGGCTATGGCTATCGCGCCAGATCGTCGCCAGAATCATGGGGATGCTCGGCCCTTCGCTCGCGGGCACCCGCGTGGAATCGGTGGACGTCAGGCTGCCCGACGGCCGCCGCGTCAAGGGTGAATGGGTCTACGGGCCGCGAACGCCCACGAGCGAGATCGAACGCTCATCGACCACCGCTAACCCGATGGGCGCCGGCTCTTCTCGCGAGCGAGCTCGCTCGGCGACCGTCACCGAAGCCATCTACTACGTGCACGGCAGCGGGTACGCCGTGTGCTCGCCAAAGACGCACCGCCGCTTGACATCCTGGCTATCCGCACTCACCGGCTTGCCGGTGTTCTCGGCCGACTACCGACTCGCACCCCGCCATCGCTTCCCCACCGCTGCCGACGACGTCCGCGCGGGCTGGGACTGGCTGGTCAACACCTGCAGCGTGCCGCCCAAACAGATTGTGGTCGCCGGTGATTCGGCGGGCGGTCATCTATTAATCGACCTGCTGCTGCAACCCGACATCGATCACCCCGCCGCACAGGTGTTGCTCTCTCCCCTGTACGACCTCACCTTCGCGCTGTCGCTGGCACGCGAACGGATACGTCCCGATCCCGCCACCCGGGCGGCCAACGCGGTCCGACTGGTCGGCCTGTACCACAACGGCGTCGACCTCACCCACCAACGGCTGACGCTCGACGTCGCCGGCGGCCCCGCGCTTTCCCCGACCCTGATCCAGGCCGGTGGAGCCGAGATGCTGCAAGAGGATGCACGCAAGCTCGCCGCCGACATCCAAACCGCCGGTGGCAGATGCGATCTGCAGATCTGGCCCCATCAGGTACACGTCTTCCAGGCGTTGCCACGCATGACACCCGAGGCCGCCAAGGCGATGGCCTACGTCGCGCGATTCATCGCCCACGCCTTGCAGGATGCGCGCGCCCTCACCGAGGAGGCGCACTGACCATGCTCGGACCCCTGGACAGGCTGCTCAGCCGCCCGAAGACCAGCCGCCGCGCCTCGGCGGTGGTGACCGGCGCCGGCAGCGGCATCGGCGCGGCCTTCGCCGTCGAACTGAGCAAGCGCGGTGGCAAGGTCGTATGCAGTGACATCGACCAAGCCGCCGCCCAACAGACGGCCGACACCATCACCGAGCAGGGCGCCGACGCGGTAGCAATCCGTTGCGACGTCTCGCGATTCGAGGACGTGCAGGCGCTGGCCGAACAGTCGCAGTCCTGGTTCGGGTCGGCGCCCACTCTGGTGATCAACAATGCCGGCGTCGGCGCGGGCGGTGCGGCCATCGGCGACGCGCCGCTGGACGATTGGCATTGGACCCTGGGCATCAACCTGTGGGGTCCCATCCACGGCTGCCACGTGTTCACGCCGATCCTGCGCGACGCCGAGCCGTCACACCCGCCGCGGGGCATCATCAACGTGGCCTCGGCGGCGGCATTCGGCGCGGCTCCCGGCATGGCCGCCTACAACGTCAGCAAGGCCGGGGTGCTCTCACTCTCGGAGACCCTGGCCGCCGAATTGGCCGGCACACAGGTGAAAGTCACCGTGCTGTGCCCGACCTTCGTGAAGACCAACATCCTCGAGTCCGGCCGCATCAGCGAGCAATCTAGCGAACTGGCCGCAAAACTCATGCGCTGGACGGGATTATCCGCCGAGAAGGTCGCGCGCACCTGCTTGGACGCCCACGACCGCGGCGACCTGTACTGCATGCCGCAATACGACGCCAAGATCGGCTGGAACATCAAACGCCTGGCCCCACAGACCTACACGCGTGCGGCCGGCCTGATATCCCGAATCAACCTGCCCTGATCACCCAACGAAAGGAGCTCACGGTGGCCATCGACATGGAAGCCATGCTCGCCAAGATCAAGGATCGCCAGTGGGCACTCGCCGACATCGACTGGAATGCGCCCGGCGCCGAAATGATCAGTGATGAACAGCGGCCACAGCTCAAGGCGTTCATGGCCGACCTGTGCTGGATCGAGAACATCGGCGCCAGGGGCTTCGCGGCGCTGGCGAAGAAGGCACCCACACCGACCATCGCCGAGATCTACCGCTACTTCCACGCCGAGGAGCAGCGCCACGCCAACGCCGAACTGGCACTGATGAAGCGCTGGGGCATGCTCGAGTACGGTGAGATTCCCGAGCCGAACGTGAACATCCGACTGGCGATCGACTGGTTGGACCGCTGGGCCGACGACATGCCGCTGTCTCTGCTGGGCACGGTCATTCCGATGCTCGAAGTCGCACTGGACGGCGCCCTGTTGAAATTCCTCCTCGACGAGGTGCACGATCCCATCTGCCACCAGGTTTTCGAGAAGATCAACAATGACGAATCACGTCACCTGGTCGTCGATTTCGAAGTCCTCGACATGATCGGGCACGCGAAGATCCGACAATTACTGATCGACTTCGTAGGTCACAATGCCACTCCGGGTCTCATCATCGGTGCGATCATGGGCGCACCGCTGATCAACAGGATCCGCAACGAGATCACCGCCATGGGTATGGAGCCAGAGCGGCTTTACCGGGCTGTGAAAAGATTCAAAGAGCTTGGTGATCGCGGCGAACGTACCAGGCGGGTACCGACTTATCGTTTCCTGAGGCGCTACGCGGGAGTGGTCACAAATCCACGCCACCCCTACCACCTGCTGGCGAATTCGATGGTGTGGCTTTCCGACCGATATCCGCGGCCCCTGCTTCCGTCGGTACCGACTTGGGTTGGAGAACTCACCCACGAGCCGGCGGCGTGACCATGGCGAACAACCGCACCCACGCGGCGCTCATCGTCGGAGCCGGCTTCACCGGGCTCGGGGCGGCAATCCGCTTGGCCGAAGCCGGAGTCGACGACATCGTGATGCTGGAACGCGCCGACCGGGTCGGCGGGACCTGGCGCGACACCACGTATCCCGGTGCCAGCTGCGACGTGCCGTCACTGCTGTACTCGTACTCCTTCGTCAAGAACCCGGCGTGGTCACGCACCTACTCGCCCGCCCCCGAGATTCATCGTCACCTCGAGGACATGGCGGACAGATTCGGCATTCGCAGCCGCATCAAGTTCGGCCATGACGTCAAGGACTTGACCTTTGACGAGGAAGCCGGCATCTGGACCGCGACCACCAAGAACCGCAAGAGGTTTCGTGCCCGCACCGTCGTGCTGGCCTCGGGTCCGCTGTCCGATGTCCGCTTCCCCGATATCCGGGGCCTGGACAGCTACCGCGGACACAAGATCCACAGCGCGCGCTGGGATCACGATTACGACTTCACCGGCAAGCGCGTCGCGGTCATCGGCACCGGGGCCAGCGCCATTCAGATCATCCCCGAGCTGGTCAAGCGGGCCGAGTTCGTCAAAATCTTTCAGCGCACACCGTGCTGGGTGCTGCCACGCTTGGACGTTGCCACCCCGTCGGCCGTGCAATCGCTGTTCGCCAAAATCCCTGCCACCCAACAACTTGCGCGCCAGGCGCTGTACTGGGGCCACGAAGCCAGCGCCACGGCGCTGGTCTGGGACACCCCGCTGACGTCGCTGGTCGCCCGGTTGGGGCGGGCGCACCTGCGCGCCCAGGTGAAAGATCCGTGGTTGCGGCGTCAGCTGACGCCGGACTTCCGGCCGGGGTGCAAACGCATGCTCGTCTCCAGCGACTACTACCCCGCGCTGCAACGCGACAACTGCAAGCTCATCGACTGGCCGATCGCCACATTGAGTCCGGTCGGCATTCGCACCAGTGACGGCATCGAACACCATCTCGACTGCATCGTGTTCGCCACCGGTTACGACGTGCACCTGACCGGTCCGCCTTTCGGAATCACCGGACTCGGCGGCCGGTCGCTGGCCGCGGAATGGACCGATGGCGCACAGGCTTACAAGAGCATCAACGTGCACGGGTATCCGAACCTGTACGTCATGACCGGGCCCAACTCCGGGCCCGGACACAACTCCCTGCTGGTCTACATCGAGGGCCAGCTGGACTATGCGGTGCGCGGCATCACCACCGTTCTCAACAACGACCTGCGCTACCTCGATGTGCGCGAGGAGGTACAGCGTCGCCACAACGCGGGCATTCAGCGCCGACTCACCAAGACGACGTGGATGTCGGGGTGCCGCAGTTGGTACCTCACCAAGGACGGATTCAACGGCTCGATGTATCCCGGTTTCGCCACGCAGTATCTTCGCCAGATGAGGGATTTCCGGTACGAGGACTATCAGGCGGTGGCGCGCCACGCCCAGACGCGGGCCACCGCGTCGGCCTGAGATGCCGCACTGACATGGCCACCCAGCGCGCATCGCGACCGGAACCCGGCACCATCGCCAGCGTGCTGCACAATGTGCGGCGCGCACCCAAACGCGTTCGGCGCCAATCGCGGGAGTACCGCCAGCTCATCGAGGGCGCGGTGTCACAGCTTTTCGACGCGGCGGCCCGGCACCCGCACGGCGTCGCGAACTCCGGTGAGTATCGAATCGACGACCTGGCCCGGTTGGCGGGCACCACCACCCGCAACATCCGCGTCTACCGTGACCGCGGATTGCTCCCCCCGCCATTGCGGGTCGGCCGCATCGCGTTGTTCAACGACACCCACCTGACCCGGCTGCGGCTCATCACCTCGATGCTCGACCGCGGCTACAACATCGCGCACGTGCGCGAAATGCTGGGCGCCTGGGAGGAAGGCAAGAACCTGGGTGACGTGCTGGGCCTGGAGACGGCTATCGCGGGCACCTGGACCACCGAGAAACCCGAGACGATGTCGGTGGCCGACGCGCAACGACTCGTCGACGACCCCGACGCGTTCAACCGCCTGGTAGGGCTGCAGGTGATCCGGGTCGATGGGACGCAGGCCAGCATCACCCGCCCGAAACTCATCGAAGCATTCAACGAAATCCGTGACTACGGCGTCAAATTCGACAAGCTCATCGATCTCCACGAGCAGATCGTCCCGGAGATCGACAAGATCAGCGACATGCTGGTGCGCGCCGGAGCCGAGCACGTGCTGGAACGCATCAAACCCGGCGAACCGCTACCGGCCGATGCCGAGATCGCCGAGCTGATCACCATGCTGGTGCGCTTCCGCACTCAGGCAGTGGCGACCGTCACCGCCACGCTCGCCTCGTCCATCGAATCCAACATCGAGTCCCTGGTCGGTCGGATATTGGCCGACTACCTCGAATCGGGCTCTTCGGCCTGAGCCTGCGGTCGCACGCACCTCGTCGCGCGCACGCCTCCTCAGACGTTCGGGCTTTGCTAAACGGTGACGACGACGCAGGTTGGGCAGGTAATTGTGCCCGTACAGGCCGCAGCCGCCGGGTAAGCGAGGGCGAGCATCATGACCAGAATGACTTTGGACTTAAGACCGGACATGAATCCTCCATCGGGGTTGAAGTTGGGACATATGCTACGCCCGGCAGCACGAAAAAGCTTGGGAATGGCCGATATTCGGTCACCCGAAGGTCTCACCAAGACCACCCGAGGGTCTCATCAAGGGCACCCGAGGGTCTCATCAAAACCACCCGAGGGTCACATCAAGGCAACATAGCCGGCGTTAGTGTTTGCTCAGCGTTAACGTTCCCTTGGTCTGGAGCACTTTGCTGGCGGTGATCTTTTCGGTCTTGCGCGCCTCACGCTCCAGATAGCGGTGTTTGGACTCGTCGAACTTCTCCGAGGCGTCCTCGAGTTCCTTGACCAGCAGCGCGAGATCGTCGCGCATCCCGGCGGCCTCGCCGGTGAGGTCTTCGCGTTCGAAGATCCGCCACTTCTTCAGAACCGGCATGACCACTTCTTCGAGATGGATCCGCGGGTCGTAGACACCGCCGACGGCGATGACCACCGCCTTACGACGAAACTCCGGGATCGTATATCCGGGCATCTTGAAATTGCGCAGGATCCGGTGCACCGACTTCATCGCCTGATTGGGGGCAATGTCCAGGCCGGCGGCGCTGATATCTCGGTAGAAGAGCATGTGCAGGTTCTCGTCGTGCGACACCCTGGCCATCAACTGCTCGGCGATCGGGTCGTTGCTGACCTTGCCCGTGTTGCGGTGCGAGACGCGGGTGGCGAGTTCCTGGAACGAGACATACATGACCGAGTCGAACAGACTCTCAGCGAACATATCGCCCTGCTGATTCTGGCCGGGACTGAAGCCCCTCGTCATTTGCTCCAGGCGCAGCTTCTCCAGCTCCACCGGGTCGACGGCGCGGGTGATCACCAGGTAGTCGCGCAACGCCGTGCTGTGCCTGGCCTCCTCCGCGGTCCACCGATTCACCCAATGACCCCAGGGACCGTCCATGCTGAAGTTCATCGCGATCTCACGGTGATAAGACGGCAGATTGTCTTCGGTCAGCAGATTTTGAACCATCGCCACCTGTGCGACGTCGGGCAGCTTGGCCTGCCCGGGCTCCCAACCCTGACCGGATGGTCCGTAGAAGTTTTTGCCGTCCGACCAGGGAACGTAGTCGTGCGGGTTCCACTCTTTGAACATCGACAGGTGGCGATTGAGCAGGCGCTCAACCACCGGCTGGAGCTCGTGAAGTAGCTGCAAGTTAGTCAGTGCCTTGGGCACGGAGCCCTCCCAGTTATCTGCGACGGTCGGTTATGCGCAATGTATCTGTGTCATGCGGTTACACGAAGATGGCATACCGGGGAACCGGGTAAATAGGGCCGAAAGTCCCTACGGCACCAACCGTGACACGGGAAACACCAAAGCGGCCTGGCACCACGACCGCCGCGCAGGAGGAGCGATTAAAAGCTATTGATGCGCAATCAGATACGGCGCCAGCGTGGACAGCTTCTCGCAGGTCTCCTCGAATTCGCGGTCGGGAGTGGACTCTTCGATGATGCCCGCACCGGCACGCAGCCACGTCTTGCCGTCACGTTCGTAAGCAGCCCGCAGCGTCAGCGCCGCATCCAGCCCGCCGTCGGCCGAAATCATCACGACCGCACCCGAATACAGGCCGCGCGGTCCCTCGTCGAGGCGCATGATCGCTTCAACGCCACCCGCTTTCGGGATTCCCGACGCGGTGACCGCCGGGAAAAGCGCTTCCAGCGCGTCCATCCGGTCGTTGGATGTCCCCAGCCGACCGCTGACCGTGGAGCCGAGATGCTGCACGCTCCCCCGTTCCCGCACTGTCATGAAATCGGTGACGACGGCGGTGCCCGGCTCGGTGATCTCGATCATTTCCTGCAGCGAGCTTCGCACCGAAATCGCGTGCTCGACAATCTCTTTGGAATTGGACTCCAGGTCGTCGCGGGCCTGGCGGTCACGCGCCTCGCCACGGCCGAGTGCGCGGGTGCCCGCAAGCGGTTCGGTCACCACGATGCCATTGTGATGCACGGCCGCGACCAGTTCGGGGCTGTAGCCCACGGCGCGAATCCCGCCCAGCCGCAACAGGAACGACCTCACCGGGGTGTTGTGGCGCCGGGCCAGCCGGTAGGTGGACGGAAAGTCGAGCGGGAAGGGCACTTCCAGGGACCGGGAAAGAATGACCTTGTGGTAGCGGCCCGCGGCGATCTCGCTGACGGCGGCCGCCACCCGATCGCGGTAGGCGGACGGGTCAGCGACGACATCGACCGCCGAGGCGGCGCGCACGTCGGGCACACCGGCGCCGAGCACGTCCAGGACTTCGTCGCGGTGGCCGGCCGAGGTGCCGTACAGGCGGACCGCCTTTCGGGTCACCACGATGCGGCCGTGCGGCCAAAACACCCGGGCCAGCGGAGTTCCCGGCGCCAGCCGCTGCTGCAGCCCGTAGCGATAGACGCCGAATTCGAAGGCGATCCAACCGAAGAGCTGGTCGGTTTCCAGCAAGAGCCGGTCAATGGCCTCACCGAGAACCGGCCCGGGCCTACCCGACCACTGCTGGGTTTGAGTCACGCCGTCGCGGACAACGCGCAGCTCGTCGCTGTCCAGCTCGATCATCGCGCGCACCCCGGTGGCCAGCACCCATTCACCGCCGCGCTCGTAGAGCAGATACTCGTCCCCGACGCGCTCGGACAGAACCACGGCCAGCTCGGCCGCCAGGTCCGCCGGGTCGATATGCACGGGGAGCGGAATCGACGGCGACTCAGAGCCGGCGGAACTTGTCTCGACGCTGACCTCGGTCACGGTTAGTAAATGTAGCCTAACCTATGTAACCGCGCACCACCGCTCCCGCCAACCGGCCAATGGATTGGCGCGTTCAGCTAAAACTCGCGCGGAGTTAAGGCGCCGGCGGCTCGGGCGCCAACCGCCTAGGAGTTTCGGCGTGCCGGCGGCGTCGGCCTGTTCGCCCAGCTAGACCGGGGTGGCACCCGCCTTCGGGGCGCGGATTTCGCCGCCGGCCGTGAAGATCGCCACTCCAAAGGTTTTCCAACCGTTTACGTCGCGGTCGCACAATAAGCGACTGCGGCAGCGACACTTTTCCTAGCGCCCTTGCCCCGCGTCCCCGCACCCGCCGGATTGGAGGATCACGGTGTTCATAATCCGGCTTTTCAACGGCGAGGAAGTGCACGCGAGCGAAGGCGACGAACTCGAAATCAATCAACAGACCGGTGTGCTTTCGGTTTCCCGCGTCGACGGTTTCGAGGAAATCACGACGCATTACTCGCCATCGGCCTGGCTGTCGGTAACGCACCGAAAAAAGGGAGCCGGAGTTAGGCCCTCCCTCATCTCGTCAGCGCGCTGACCGATATTGACTCCACAGTAAATCCACAGCACATTCATACCAAACTGTCGTCGCCCTTGGCCCGCGCGGATGCAGAATCCTGCTCTACGGACACCGCCCTGACCAGCAGTTTCATCGCCTCTTAGCCGCCGAATAGGCGTCCGCTTCCCTGTGTGTGTTCAAGTGGCGGCAAGTCAACGGCAGCGATAAATTCTTCACGGTCGGTCGGGATGTTTCTCGTGGTTGCTCCGCTTGCGGACGGTGCCTCCCCTGATCAGCGCCCTATTTAACGGAGGCATCGATGCTGCAAGAGTTCTGGCACAACTTCACCCACAACTTGTTCAAGCCGCTTCTACTGTTCTTTTACTTCGGGTTTTTGATTCCCATCCTGAAGGTACGGTTCGAATTCCCCTACGTCATTTATCAGGGATTGACGATGTACCTGCTGCTGGCCATCGGCTGGCACGGCGGGGAAGAGCTCGCGCAGGTCAGCGCGTCCAGCGTCGGCGCCATCGTGGGCTTCATGGTCCTGGGCTTCGTGCTGAACTGTGCGATCGGCGGCCTGGCCTACCTCGGCCTCAGCCGCCTGAAATCACTTCGCAAAGTCGACCGCGCCACGATCGCTGGCTATTACGGGTCGGACTCGGCGGGCACCTTCGCCACTTGCGTGGCCGTCTTGGCCGCGGTGAACATCGCCTTCAACGCGTACATGCCGGTGATGCTGGCCGTGATGGAAATCCCGGGCTGTCTGGTGGCGCTGTATTTCGTGGCCCGGCTGCGCCACCGCGGCATGGACTCCGCCGGCTACATGCCCGACGAGGCCGGCTACACGCCGCCGGTCAAGGTCGGGGTGGGCCCCGGCACCGCCGCGCGCCCTCCGCACGGCCAGAGCCTGGAGGAAGCGGCCATCGAGCAGGAGCTGGAACTTTCGCTGGAAAAGATGGAGCACCCGGACTGGGAGAACGACCACAGCCCGGTACGCACCAAGGGCAAGAAGGTGCCGATCTTCTCGCGGGAACTGTTCCAGGAGGTCTTCCTCAATCCCGGCCTTGTTCTGTTGATGGGCGGCATCATCATCGGCCTCGTCAGTGGACTGCAGGGACAGAAAGTCGTTGCCGACGACGACAAATTCTTCGTGCTGGCTTTCCAGGGCGTGCTGTGTCTGTTCCTGCTCGAGATGGGGATGACGGCGTCGCGCAAGTTGAAGGACCTTCGCACGGCGGGCCCCGGTTTCATCGTCTTCGGCCTGGTCGCGCCGAATGTCTTTGCGACACTTGGCATCGTCGTTGCCTGCAGCTACGCATCGCTGACCCACACCGATTTCAAGACCGGAACCTACGTCTTGTTCGCGGTCCTGTGCGGTGCGGCGTCCTACATCGCCGTCCCGGCGGTCCAGCGCCTGGCGATCCCCGAGGCGAGCCCGACGCTGCCGCTGGCCGCCTCACTGGGCCTGACGTTCTCCTACAACGTCACCATCGGGATCCCGCTCTACATCGAGATCGCCCGCCTCTTCGAGCACTTGTTCGGGGTCTGACCACCCGGTAAACGCCGCTACCCCAATAGCGTTCGCACCACGGCGTCGGCCAGCAGCCGTCCGCGCGGAGTCAGGACAAGCCTGTCGCCGTCGGCGTCCAACAATCCGTCGGCGACTATGCCCCCGGCGCGTTCGCGCTCGGTAGCACTCAGCAATGGGACCGGGAGCCCTTGGCGCAAACGGGTTTTCAACAGCACGTCCTCGGTGTGTGAGGCCTCGGCGTCGAGTTGCTCAAATCCGGCTATCGGCAGCGTCGCGGCACTCAACCTCTCCGCATAAGCGTTGGGATGCTTGACATTCCACCAACGCGTCGAACCGACGTAGCCATGCGCACCCGGCCCCGCACCCCACCACTGGCCGCCGTCCCAGTAGCCGAGATTGTGCCGGCATTCGCCGCCCGGCCGCGACCAGTTGGACACCTCGTACCACGACATCCCGGCCTGCGACAGCCGCGCGTCGACCAATTCGTAGCGGTGGGCCAGCACGTCGTCGTCGGGTGCCGGCAGTTCGCCGCGGCGGACCCGGCGGGCCAGCGCGGTGCCTTCCTCGACCACCAGCGCATAGGCGGACACGTGATCCACACCGGTCTCGATCGCCGTGTCGACCGAGCACAGCAGGTCGTCGTCGGACTCCCCCGGCGTGCCGTAGATCAAGTCAAGGCTGACGTGCTCGAATCCCGCGGCCAGCGCCTCGCGGGCGGCGGCCGCGGACCGGTTCGGCGTGTGGATGCGGTCGAGGACCCCCAGCACCCTCGGCGCCACCGACTGCATGCCCAGCGATACCCGGGTGTAGCCGGCCCCCCGGATGGCGTCGAAGAAGTCCGGCCACGCCGACTCGGGGTTGGCCTCGGTGGTGATCTCGGCGTCGGGCGCCAGCGTGAAGTGCTGGCGCACCATGTTCAGCAGCGTGGCCATCCGCGGTCCCCCCAGCAGTGAGGGCGTTCCGCCACCGACGAACACGGTGTCGACCGGCGGCGCCTGCAGCCTCGCGGCCGCAAGTTCCAGTTCCGTCCCCAGCGCACTGAGCCAGGCGTCCGGATTGACGCCCCCCAGCTCGGCCGGGGTGTAGGTGTTGAAGTCGCAATAGCCGCAACGCGTTATGCAGAACGGGACGTGCACATAGATGCCAAACGGCTGCCCGGCGACCACCCGAACGTCGGGCAGGTCGAGGGGGTCCTCGCGAATGGCCATGCCACATGATCCCACGGCGAACGGGGCGCCCCGGGGACGTCGACCACCCGGAACGACGACCGGCCGGGCGCGCAACGTCGCATGAACTTCCAAGGCTTTGCGAGTGGGCCCTCCCAGCCTCGGTCGGTAGTTTTAATCACCGTGAGCCAAGATTTGACCTGCTCGCATGGCTCTTCGGCGACCATGGCACAATGGGGGCGTGACCGTCGACCAGCCCAGCCCGCACATTGTGCTCGTGGCGCGGCGGCACATTGATCTCAAGCGCGTTTGCAGCTGTATCTGTCTGCCTTGACGTGGTAGACCCAGGCCCCCTGCGTCTCCAGCTGGCCGAAGGTTCCGCGCCGCTCAAAAATGTCGGTGAACTGTGCTGGCCGCGCTGGCGATCTTTTTAGAGGAGAGAACGTCCGATGACCACCGCCCGACCCGCGAAGGCCCGTAACGAGGGCCAATGGGCACTGGGAAATCGTGAGCCGCTGAATCCGAACGAGGAGATGAAGCAGGCCGGCGCCCCGCTCGACGTGCGGGACCGCATCCTGGACACCTACGCCAAGGACGGCTTCGACAGCATCGACAAGAGCGACCTGCGTGGGCGTTTCCGCTGGTGGGGGCTCTACACCCAGCGTGAACAGGGCTACGACGGCACGTACACCGGCGACGACAACGCCGAGCTGCTGGAAGCCAAATATTTCATGATGCGGGTGCGTTGCGACGGCGGCGCTCTGTCGGCGGCGGCGCTGCGCAGCGTGGGCCAGATTTCCACCGAATTCGCCCGCGACACCGCCGACATCACTGACCGCGAGAACGTGCAGTACCACTGGATCGAGGTGGAGAACGTCCCCGAGATCTGGCGGCGGCTGGCCGAGGTCGGACTGCAGACCGCCGAGGCGTGCGGCGACTGCCCGCGCGTGATCCTGGGCTCACCGCTGGCCGGCGAGTCGCTGGACGAGGTGCTCGACCCCAGCTGGGCGATCGAGGAGATCGCGCGCCGCTACATCGGTCAGCCCGACTTCGCCGACCTGCCGCGCAAGTACAAGACCGCGATCTCGGGCCTGCAGGATGTGGTGCACGAGGTCAACGACGTCGCGTTCATCGGCGTCAACCACCCCGAGCATGGCCCGGGGCTGGACCTGTGGGTCGGGGGCGGGCTGTCGACCAACCCGATGCTGGCCCAGCGGGTCGGCGCCTGGGTGCCGCTCGAAGAGGTGCCCGAGGTGTGGCACGCGGTGACGTCGATCTTCCGCGACTACGGCTACCGGCGCCTGCGGTCCAAGGCGCGGCTGAAGTTTCTGATCAAGGACTGGGGCATCGAGAAGTTCCGCGGAGTTCTGGAGACCGAGTACCTCAAGCGTCCGCTGATCGACGGCCCGGCCCCCGAGCCACTGAAGCATCCGATCGACCACGTCGGGGTGCAGCGGCTCAAGAATGGGCTCAACGGGGTGGGGGTCGCCTCGATCGCGGGCCGGGTGTCGGGCACCATCCTCACCGCCGTGGCCGACCTGGCCGAGCGGGCCGGCTCGGACCGGATCCGGCTCACCCCCTACCAGAAGCTGGTCATCCTCGACGTGCCCGACGACAAGCTCGACGAGCTGATCGCCGGCCTGGAAGCCCTCGGGCTGCAGTCACGCCCGTCTCATTGGCGCCGAAATGTGATGGCGTGCACGGGGATTGAGTTCTGCAAGTTGTCCTTCGCCGAAACCCGGGTCAGGGCGCAGTCATTGGTGCCCGAGCTGGAACGCCGGCTCGCGGACATCAATCAGCAGCTCGATGTGCCCATCACCGTCAACATCAACGGCTGTCCCAATTCGTGCGCACGCATCCAGGTCGCCGACATCGGGCTCAAGGGCCAGATGGTCGACGACGGGGAGGGCGGCTCGGTCGAGGGTTTCCAGGTGCACCTGGGCGGCAGCCTGGGCCTGGACAGCGGCTTCGGTCGAAAACTGCGCCAGCACAAGGTCACCGGCGACGAGCTCGGCGACTACATCGAGCGGGTGACACGCAACTACTTGAAATATCGCGGCGAGGGTGAACGTTTCGCACAGTGGGCTATGAGGGCAGACGAGGACGATTTGCGATGAGCGAACGAACGACCAAACTTTCGGAAGCCGAACTGCGCGCGCTTGCCGCCCGTGGCGCGGCCGAGCTCGAAGGTGCCAGCGCCGCCGAGGTGTTGCGTTGGACCGACGAAACCTTCGGCGGCATCAACGGGCCGCGCGGCTGGGCCACCTGCAACTACGTGGTGGCCTCCAGCATGCAGGAGGCGGTGTTGATCGATCTGGCGGCCAAGGCCCGTCCGGGTGTGCCGGTGGTGTTCCTGGACACCGGCTATCACTTCGTGGAGACCATCGGCACACGGGACGCGATCGAGTCGGTGTATGACATCCGGGTGCTCAATGTCATGCCTGAGCAGAGCGTCGCCGAGCAGGACAAACTGCTGGGCAAGGACCTGTTCGCACGGGATCCCGGTGAGTGCTGCCGGCGGCGTAAGGTCGAGCCGCTGGGCAAGACGCTGCGCGGATATTCGGCGTGGGTGACCGGGCTGCGGCGGGGCGAGACCGCCGCGCGCGCCAACGCCCCCGTGGTCGGTTTCGACGAGGGCTTCAAGCTGGTGAAGGTCAACCCGCTGGTCGAATGGTCCGACGAGGACGTCCAGAATTACATCGACGAGCACGGTGTGCTGGTCAATCCGCTTATCTACGACGGCTATTCATCGATCGGTTGCGCCCCCTGCACGGCCAAGCCGCTGGCGGGCGCCGACCCGCGCAGCGGACGCTGGCAGGGACGGGCCAAGACCGAATGCGGTTTGCACGCGTCGTAGCGCGTGCGACAGGACCGATCCGGCCGTCACGCCGACGTCAGCGTGGTCTCATCCTCGTCGGCCTCGCGACCAGCGTCCGTCGCACCGGGGGTGATGGGCGGCACCCGGGTGGCACGCACGTAGACGGTGTCTCCCTCGCGTAACGCGAGCGCTTCGGCGTCACCGCGCGTGATCTGGGCGGTGAAGAATCCTCCCGTCGCGGCGCTGGTCAACTCCACCCGCACCTCGAAGCCGAGCTTCACCACCCGGTCGACGACGGCCCGCGCCACACCCGTGGACTCGGCGGTGCCGTCCTCGGCGGCCACCGCCATCTCGGGGGTGCGTCCCACCCGGATGTCGTGCGGCCGCACGAGCGTGCCGTTCAGGGTGGACACCGCACCGAGGAACGACATCACGAACGCGTTCGCCGGGGCGTCGTAAACGTCCGTCGGAGAGCCGATCTGCTCGATGCGGCCATGGTTGAGCACCGCGATCCGATCGGCGACGTCCAATGCCTCCGCCTGATCGTGGGTGACCAGGACCGTGGTCACGTGCACCTCGTCGTGCAGGCGGCGCAACCAGGCTCGCAGGTCCTCGCGCACCTTGGCGTCCAGCGCGCCGAACGGCTCATCGAGCAGCAGCACCTGCGGATCGACCGCCAGCGCCCGCGCCAGCGCCATCCGCTGCCGCTGACCACCGGAGAGTTGGTTGGGATAGCGGCCCTGAAAACCGCTCAGCCCCACCACTTCGAGCAGATTGTCGACTTTGGCGTTGATCTCGGCTTTGGGACGCTTGCGGACCTTGAGCCCGAAGGCCACGTTGTCGCGGACCGTCAGGTGCTTGAACGCCGCGTAGTGCTGGAACACGAACCCGATGCCTCGGCGCTGCGGCGGCACGCGGGTCACGTCACGTCCGTAGATGGTGACGGTTCCGGTGTCGGGTTGGTCGAGGCCGGCGATGGTGCGCAGCAGGGTCGATTTGCCCGAGCCGCTGGGCCCCAGCAACGCCGTCAGCGAGCCGGTGGGGACGACGAAGTCCACATGGTCGAGCGCGACGAAGTCGCCATAACGCTTGTTGGCGTCGCGCACGATGATGGCGAGGTCGCCCCGGTTGGCGTTTGTCACGGTCATTCCCCCCGTCAGGCCTGTCGCGCCGCTCGTGCGCGGCGCGCGTCGAGCACCACCTGGAAAACCAGCACCAGCACGGCAACTCCCATCAGCAGCGTCGACAGCGCGTAGGCGCCGTATTCCGCACCGCGGTTGTACCGGTCGGAGACAAGCAATGTCAGCGTCTGTGACTTCCCCGGCAGGTTCGACGACACCATGAGCACGGCACCGTATTCCCCCAGGGTACGTGCGATGGTCAACACGATGCCGTAGGTCAGACCCCACCGGATGGATGGCAGGGTGATCCGCCAAAAGGTCTGCCACCAGCCCGAACCCAGGGTGGCGGCGGCCTCCTCCTGGTCGGTTCCCAGCTCATGCAGCACCGGCTCGACTTCGCGGACCACGAACGGCAGCGTAACGAAGATGCTGGCCAGCACGATTCCCGGCAGGCCGAAGATGATCTTGAACCCGAGGTCTTTCTCCACGAACCCGAGCGCACCGGCAGACCCCCACAACACGATCAACGCGACGCCCACGATGACGGGCGAGACCGCGAACGGCAGATCGATAACCGCCTGCAGCACGCCCTTACCGCGAAACCTGTTGCGCGCGAGGACCAATGCGGTGGGAATACCGAAGATGACGTTGAGGGGCACCACGATGGCCACGACCAGCAGCGTCAGATTCAGCGCAGAGATCGACGCGGGGGTGCTCACCCAGGCGTAGAACTGACCGAGCCCGGGTTGAAATGTCCGCCACAGAATCAACGTCACCGGGACGACGAGCAGCACGAAGACGTATCCGAGCGCGATGAACCGCAACCAATAGCGCACCCCCGCAGACGATGTCATGCGGACAGTTCCTCTCGTTTGGCCGCGTGTCCACCCACGATTCGCAAGATGAGCAGCACAACGAACGAAATCGACAACAGCACAATCGATATCGCGGCGGCACCGGTGCGGTCGTCGTTCTCGATCAAGGTTCGTATCCACTGCGACGACACTTCGGTCTTGCCCGGCACCGCACCTCCGATGAGCACCACGGATCCGAATTCGCCGATCGCCCGCGAGAACGCCAGGCCCGCACCGGATAACAACGCGGGCAGCAGCGACGGCAGCACCACGGAGGTGAAGATCTTCGGGCCGCTGGCACCCAGCGACGCCGCGGCCTCCTCGGTTTCGCGGTCCAGTTCCAGCAGCACCGGCTGCACGGCGCGCACCACGAACGGCAGCGTGACGAAGGCCAGCGCCACCGCCACACCCCATGACGTGTGCTGCAGATGCAGACCGACCGGGCTGTTGTTGCCGTACAACGCCAGCATCACCAGGCTCGCGACGATGGTGGGCAGCGCGAAGGGCAGATCGATGATCGCGTCGACGAGGCGCTTGCCCGGAAAGTCGTCACGCACCAGCACCCACGCGATCACCAGGCCAAAGATCAGGTTGAGCACCGTGACCCCCGCCGAGATCGTCAGGGTCACCCGGAACGACTCCAGCGCGGCATTCGAGGAGACCGCGAGCCAGAACGCGTGCCAGCCGCCGCCCGCGGCCTGCCAAGCGATCGCCGCCAGCGGCAGCAACACGATCACCGACAGCCACACCGTGGCCGCGCCGACCCGCAGGGCGGTGGTCCCGCGGCCACGCCCGGGAGGCGGTGGCACGTCGCCGCCGAGCTCGGGCCGGATTGCGAGCGGGTCCGGCGTGATGGCCGTCATCCGGTGGCCTTCGTGTAGACCTTGGTGATGCTGCCGGTGGTCTTGTCGAACAGCTGCGGATCCGCCGTGCTCCAGCCACCCAGGTCGGCGATGGTCCACAGTTTCGCCGGTACCGGGTACTGGTTTCGGAATTCGGCGGCGACGGCAGGATCGACCGGGCGGAAACCGGCCTGCGCCCAGACCTTTTGGGCCGCGGCCGTGTATTGGAAGTTCTTGAAGGCAACCGCGGCATCCAGGTGCGGGCTGGTGTTGACCACGGCCACCGGGTTGTCGATTTCGAAGGTCTGCGGCAAGTTGATGTGTTCGACCGGTTTTCCCGCCCGCTCGGTGGCGATGGCCTCGTTCTCGTAGCTGATCAACACGTCGCCGCTGCCCTGCACGAAGACATCGGTGGCCTCCCGCCCCGATCCGGGGCGCAATTTGACGTGTTCGGTCACCAACTTCTTGATGAAATCAACACCGGCGTCGCTGTGGGCGCCGCCTTCGCTCTTGACGGCGTACGGCGCAAGCAAGTTCCACTTGGCCGATCCGGAACTCAGCGGGCTGGGGGTGATGACTTCTATGCCGGGCCGCAACAGGTCATTCCAATCCCTGATGTTCTTCGGATTGCCCTTGCGCACCACCAGCGTGACCACCGAGCCGAACGGAATTCCCTTGGTGGCGTCGGCATTCCAGTCCTTGGAAACCTTGCCGGCCTTGACCAGCCGAGCGATGTCGGGTTCGACGGAGAAGTTCACCACGTCGGCCGGCTTGCCGTCGACGACACCGCGGGATTGATCACCGGAGGCCCCATAGGAGGTGACCACCTGCACGCCCTTGCCCTCGTCGGAGGCATTGAACGCCGGAATTATCTTGCTCCACCCCGGTTCTGGGACCGAGTAGGCGACCAGAGTGATGCTGGTGCGGGCGTTGGGCAGCCCGCCGCCACCGACGGCGTCACTGGCGCCGCCGTGGCATCCGGCGACGACGCCGGCAATCAGGGCAAGGGCAAGGACGGGCCGCCAGCGCGATGCGGTCCTGATGTCCATTGAGGGCCTTCCGGTGCGAAACGTATGGGATTGCGGTCCCGTTTCTGCGGAAGGGCACCTAGAACTTCAGGAGAATTCGAAAACTCCAGACCAGACCGCGCACGGGTTTGGGAGTCAGCGACAACAGTGCACGAAGGCATAGCACCCTGGAATGCCGATTGCCATGCGCATGGCGGGAAGCCTAACAGGAATTGACGTTGCCGCCACCGCGACGGTGGCTCGGCGCGCGCGTCAGCGATGCATCAAATGGGTGACCAACCAGGTGATGACCACCAGCGCAACCAGGATGCCGAGCACCAGCGTCACGTGCGACCGGGGCATGCGCGTTACCCGGGCGTCCCGTCGGCGTGACGGGCACGGCGCATCAGCTTGATGCCCCTACCAAGCAGGCCATCCAGCACGGCCGCCGTGGCGTAGGCCACCGCCAGCACGATCGGCATCACGACCATCGCCTGCAGTACGAAGGGCAGCCCGGAAAGCCACAGCTCGTTGCCGTCCCACCAATTGAGGAACGCGTTCACGTGGCTCACCCTATTCGGCCCGGCCGCCGAAGACCAATGTGCAGCGCGCAACGCCGCGGTTGGCGAAACGTTGGACGCGGGATCGCTGAGCAGCGATGATGTCCAGATGGTTCTGCATGCCCAGCCCGAAGACCAGCCGGCCCACTCGGACGAAGCCATGCCCGAGGACGCGTTCGAAGCTGCTCCCGCAACGACGATGTCGTCGTCCATCGACCTGCGCACGCCCGGACCGCTCGCCCCCAGCGCAGCCCTGCGGAACCCATTCCCGCCGATCGCCGACTATGCGTTCCTGTCGGACTGGGAAACCACCTGCCTGATCTCGCCGGCCGGGTCGGTGGAATGGCTGTGCGTGCCCCGGCCGGACTCCCCCAGCGTGTTCGGCGCGATCCTGGACCGCAGCGCCGGCCATTTCCGGCTCGGTCCCTACGGCGTCTCGGTGCCCTCGGCCCGCCGGTACCTGCCCGGCAGCCTCATCATGGAAACCACCTGGCAGACCCACACCGGGTGGCTGATTGTGCGCGACGCGCTGGTCATGGGCCCCTGGCATGATCTGGAACGACGGTCACGGACGCATCGCCGCACCCCGATGGACTGGGATGCCGAGCACATCCTGCTGCGCACGGTGCGCTGCGTCAGCGGCACCGTCGAACTGATGATGAGCTGCGAGCCCGCGTTCGACTACCACCGCATCGGCGCCAGCTGGGAGTACTCCGCCAACGCGTACGGCGAGGCCGTCGCACGCGCCACCAGGGAACCCGACGCTCACCCGACGCTGCGGCTCACCAGCAACCTGCGGATCGGGCTGGAAGGCCGGGAGGCACGCGCGCGCACCCGGATGAAAGAGGGCGACGACGTGTTCGTCGCTCTGAGCTGGACCAAGCACCCGGCACCGCAGACCTACCAGGAAGCCGCCGACAAGATGTGGCAGACCACCGAGTGCTGGCGGCAGTGGATCAACATCGGCAACTTCCCCGACCACCCGTGGCGGGCATACCTGCAGCGCAGTGCGCTGACGTTGAAGGGCCTGACCTACTCGCCCACCGGAGCGCTGCTGGCGGCCAGCACCACGTCGCTGCCGGAAACACCGCAGGGCGAACGCAACTGGGACTACCGCTACGCCTGGGTGCGCGACTCCACGTTCGCGCTGTGGGGCCTGTACACGCTCGGACTGGACCGCGAGGCCGACGACTTCTTCGCCTTCATCGCCGACGTCTCCGGCGCCAACCACAACGAGCGGCACCCGCTGCAGGTCATGTACGGCGTGGGCGGCGAGCGCAGTCTGGTCGAAGAAGAGCTGCACCACCTGTCCGGTTACGACCACGCCCGCCCGGTGCGCATCGGCAACGGCGCCTACGACCAGATCCAGCACGACATCTGGGGCTCCATCCTGGACTCCTTCTACCTGCACGCCAAGTCGCGCGAGCAAGTCCCGGAGACGTTGTGGCCGGTGCTGAAAAAGCAGGTGGAAGAGGCGATCAAGCACTGGCGCGAGCCGGACCGCGGGATCTGGGAGGTGCGCGGAGAACCGCAGCACTTCACGTCGTCGAAGGTGATGTGCTGGGTGGCGCTCGACCGCGGCGCCAAGCTGGCCCAGCGGCAGGGCGAGAAGAGTTACGCCCAGCAGTGGCGGGCGATCGCCGAGGAGATCAAGGACGACATCCTGCAGCACGGCGTGGACTCCCGCGGCGTCTTCACTCAGCGCTACGGCAGCGACGCGCTGGACGCCTCGCTGCTGTTGGTGGTGCTGACCCGGTTCCTGCCGCCGGATGACCCGCGGGTGCGCAACACCGTTTTGGCGATCGCCGACGAACTCACCCAGGAGGGCCTGGTACTGCGCTACCGGGTCGAGGAAACCGACGACGGGCTGTCCGGCGAGGAGGGCACCTTCACGATCTGCTCGTTCTGGCTGGTCTCGGCGCTGGTCGAGATCGGCGAGGTGCGGCGCGCCAAACGCCTGTGCGAGCGGCTGCTGTCCTACGCCAGCCCGCTGCACCTCTACGCCGAGGAGATCGAACCGCGCACCGGCCGGCAGCTGGGCAACTTCCCGCAGGCGTTCACGCACCTGGCGCTAATCAACGCGGTGGTCCACGTGATCCGCGCCGAGGAGGAAGCCGACGGCTCCGGGATGTTCCAGCCCGCCAACGCGCCGATGTAGTGGCGAAGGGCCGCGCAGTCATGTTGGGCGCCGAAAAATGGTGCGCGACAACGTAAGCGCCGCAGCGCCCGCCTAGCGCAGCGCGCCGATTTTGTCCCGCATGATCTGCGCGATGTCAAGTGCGCTGGCGTCGACATCGTCTAGTTGCCGGGGTGTCCGGTCCGGCATGCTCGCAAAGTCGACCTCGACTTCGATGAGGCAGTTGTCCCGCACACCGATGGCCCGTCCGACCGGCAGGGAATCGTCGAGAAGCTGGTTCGGCGAGTCCAATTCGATCGACGTCGTCGCCGCGAGAACCGAAGCTTCAACGTGGACTTCGTTCACCTTCGCCTTCAGCCTGAACGCCCCACCGGTCAGGGGAACCGTCTTGCCCTCACAGCGTTGCCACTGCCTGGTAAACGTCACGAACAGCGCCCCGGCGTCGTCGGGCGTCGGCAAGTCGACCACCCCCTCTTTGACCCTGACCACCGCGGCGGTCGTGGACTCGGGCCGCCACGTCTCCTGCGCGACGCTTCTGACCTTCCGGTATCGGTAGGCGCTTTGCTGCAGCATCACCGCAACTTCGATGCAGTCGTCGGGCGACGCCGACCTGTCCCCCGGCAGCGACTCGGGGCCCGCGAAACTCGGTGGGAATCCGGGATCAATATTCAGTGGCTGCCTGACAATTCGCGACAGCGCACTCTTGCCGAGCAGCACCCGCCTGATGGTCGATCCGCTGAGCGATCGCGGTGCGGCGCCGGGCGCCGGCCGCGCCGTGCCGTCGACCGCCACGGAGCAGCCCGAGGCCAGCATCACGATGGCCATCAGGGCACCGACGCGCCGGGAGTTACTCGTACCGGTCCTCACACTTCTTGCCGTGCCTCCCGATCCACTAGCCCGTTTGATACCGCCTTAACTGGACTTTACGTTCGCGGCGACGGGCACACCGCATGCCACACCGAGGACACAGCGCAACGTCAGGCATGTCTCAGGTTTCCGATGGTGAGGCCGTGTCAGATCAGGGTGCTGAGTTTGTCGAGTACCGCGTGCGCGATGTCGATGGCGCTGGTGTTGATGTCGCCGGTCCCCTCGTCTCCCGGGTAGGAGGTGGGAACGAAGCTGACCATGACCTCGACCAAACAATTGCCCCGCACGCCCAGGGCCCGGGCTTCGGGGATGGTGGTCAAGATCGAGTGCGGGCCCGACCCCATCGAGACTGTGGCCGCGACAACCGAATCCGTGACGCGTATGTCGGGTATGGCGTTCTGGCCGTACACATCGACGGGCGGCGTCGTCACCGTGGTGCCATCGCAGTGCTGCCACTGTGCGGCGAACGCGGCGAACAACGCGTTGGCGTCTGCGGCCGTCCGCAACGCGACGATGCCCTCGTCGACGTTGTCGACCTTCACGGAAGTACCGTTGTGGTCCCATATTTCACTGACCGTGTTTTGAATCGGCGCGGAGCGATACGGCCCCCGCTGCATCATGTGGACCACGCCGAGGCAGTCGGCGGGCTGCGCGTTCTCCCACGCGCTTCCCAATTTGTCGCTGCCGCCGAACTCCGAGAATTTTGGGGGCGGTCTGGAACGGCTGGTTGAGCAGCTTCGCCAATGCGGCGCCATCGATCAAGGCCCGCTTGATGATTGGGCCCGTCAGCGCGTGCGGCACCGAGGTCGGCGCCGGTCCCGCCTTGCCACCGGTCGTTGCGGTGCACCCGCTCGCCAGCACCACCGCCCCCAGGGCGACCGAACACCAGCGGCTTGTCACTTGTGTCAATGCCCTTCCCGGCGCCGTTGTACCGGCAGTCTGCTCGCGTCAGCCCAGCGCGCTGACTTTGTCCATCAGGGCGTGCGCGATGTCGATGGCGCTGGAGTTGATGTCGGCCGATCCCGGATCGGAGGACCGTCGCCCGCCGAAGAACACCACCTGGACCTCGACGAGGCAGTTCGACCGGATACCGATGGCGCGCGCCTGCGGGGTGGGCCGCAGGGGCGGCATGTTAGGCAGGATCGATGTCGCCGTCTTGGTCGCCGCGATGGTGGAATCCGTGACGCGGACATCGCTGATGACGTTCGTGGTGCTGATCGGGCCGCTTTGTTCAGACGTCGTCATGCCGTTGCATTGCTGCCACTGCCCGGAGAACTGCGCGAGCAGCGCCTGGGCCTGCGACGGCGACGAGAGCGAGACCACGCCCTCTTCGACGGTGATCACCTGTGCGGGTTCGCCGTTGTTCCACCACGACTCCGACGCAACATCTTTGACGTCGGCGGACCCGTACACGTCCTTCTGCAGCATCGCCGTCACGCCCAGGCAACCGGCCTGCGACATGGATCGCTTGACGTCGTAAAGCGTTTCGGGTCCGCCGAATTCGGCCGGATCCCGCGCCACGAAGGTCTGATCGAGCATCCGCGACAGCGTCGCGCCGTCGAGGAGCACCTGCTTGACCGTTGCGCCGCTGATCGGCCGCGGCTTCAGGTTCGGCGCCGGCTTCGCCGTGCCCGCCACAACCCCGCCGCAGCCCGTCGCCACTGCGGCGACCGCCATCAGCGCCGTCGCCGCGCCCTGTATCCGCATGGCTACTTCTTGCCCTTGTCCCCCGCGGCGTCGGCGGACAGCGCCGCGACGAACGCCTCCTGCGGCACATCGACGCGCCCGATGGTCTTCATCCGCTTCTTGCCTTCCTTCTGCTTTTCCAGAAGCTTGCGTTTACGGGTGATGTCGCCGCCGTAGCACTTGGACAACACATCCTTGCGGATCGCGCGAATGTTCTCGCGCGCAATGATTTTCGATCCGATGGCCGCCTGGACGGGCACCTCGAACTGCTGGCGCGGAATGAGCTCTTTGAGCTTGGTGGTCATCTTGTTGCCGTACGCCGAGGCCCCGTCTTTGTGGACGATCGCACTGAACGCGTCGACGGCCTCCCCCTGCAACAGGATGTCGACCTTGACCAGTTGCGCTTGTTGCTCGCCGGCCTCCTCGTAGTCGAGGCTGGCGTAGCCGCGGGTGCGCGACTTCAGCGAGTCGAAGAAATCGAAGATGATCTCGCCCAGCGGCATGGTGTAGCGCAGCTCGACCCGTTCGGGTGACAGATAATCCATGCCGCCCAGCTCGCCGCGGCGCGACTGGCACAGTTCCATGATGGTGCCGATGAATTCGCTCGGCGCGATGATCGTGGTCTTGACCACCGGCTCGTAGACCTCGCGGATCTTGCCTTCCGGCCAGTCCGACGGGTTGGTCACCCGGATCTCGGTGTTGTCCTCTTTGATCACGCGATAAACGACGTTGGGCGACGTCGAAATCAGGTCCAGGTTGAACTCGCGCTCCAAGCGCTCGCGGGTGATCTCCATGTGCAGCAGACCCAAGAAGCCGCAACGGAATCCGAAGCCCAGCGCCACCGAGGTCTCCGGCTCGTAGGTCAGGGCCGCGTCGTTGAGCTGCAGCCTGTCCAGGGCGTCGCGCAGATCCGGGTAGTCGGAACCGTCCACCGGATACAGACCCGAGTAGACCATCGGCTTGGGTTCGCGGTATCCGGTCAGCGCCTCGGCGGCGCCGTGGCGTGCGGTCGTCACGGTGTCACCCACCTTGGATTGGCGGACGTCCTTGACGCCGGTGATCAGGTAGCCCACTTCGCCCACGCCCAGGCCGCCGCTGGCCTTCGGTTCGGGCGAGACGATGCCGACCTCGAGCAATTCGTGGGTGGCGCCGGTGGACATCATCGCGATGCGTTCGCGCGGGGTGATCTTGCCGTCGACCACCCGGACGTAGGTCACCACACCGCGGTAGATGTCGTAGACGGAGTCGAAGATCATGGCCCGCAGCGGCGCGTCCGCCTGACCTTGCGGCGGCGGCACCTCACGCACCACGTGGTCGAGCAGGTCGGCGACGCCCTCGCCGGTCTTGCCGGAGACGCGCAACACGTCGCCCGGCTCGCAGCCGATGATGTGGGCGATCTCGGCGGCGTAGCGGTCGGGGTCGGCGGCGGGCAGGTCGATCTTGTTCAGCACCGGAATGATGTGCAGGTCGCGGTCCAGCGCCAGGTAGAGGTTGGCCAGCGTCTGCGCCTCGATGCCCTGCGCGGCGTCGACCAGCAGCACCGCGCCCTCGCACGCCTCCAGCGCCCGCGACACCTCGTAGGTGAAGTCGACGTGGCCCGGGGTGTCGATCAGGTGCAGTACGTATTCGGTGTCGCCGACTTTCCACGGCAGGCGCACGTTCTGCGCCTTGATGGTGATCCCGCGCTCGCGCTCGATGTCCATCCGGTCCAGGTACTGGGCCCGCATCGACCGCTCGTCGACGACGCCGGTGAGCTGGAGCATCCGGTCGGCCAGCGTGGACTTCCCGTGGTCGATGTGGGCGATGATGCAGAAATTCCGAATCTGCGCCGGCGCAGTGAAGGTCTTGTCGGCGAAATTGCTGATGGGAATCTCCTGGTGCGTGCAAGCTTGACGGGGCGCGTCGCGGCCGTTTCCGGGGCGGTTCGCGGGTATGTCCAGCGTATCCAGACAGGGCCGTCTGGACCTACTTGGACACAATCGCACGCCGCCGCTCGCGTCTATGCTGCGAATATGGCGTCTCCCCGGAAATCCCAGTGGAAGACGTTTCAGCGGTTCGCCGAGAATCTGGTGTTCAACGGTGCTCCGCGCCTGGTCCGGCAGGTGCAGAATTCCCAGACCGTGCTGCGCGAACTGCAGCAGGCCGTGCGGATCACCGCGAACGTCATCGCCGCGGTGGCGCCGCCTCCCGCCGACGTGCCCGTCAGCGGCCGGCCGGTGACCAACGCCAGCCTCCCGACCGCGCAGCGGGCTCGCAGGCTGGTGTATGCGCCGAGCCTGGACGGCCGGGCCGATCCCGGCGAGATCGTCTGGACGTGGGTGGTCTACGAGGACGATCCCACCCAGGGCAAGGATCGTCCCGTCCTGGTCGTGGGGCGCGACCGCAGCGTGCTGCTGGGGTTGATGGTGTCCAGCCAGGAGCGCCACGCCGCGGACCCCGACTGGGTCGGAATCGGTTCTGGCTCATGGGATTACGAGGGCAGGCAGAGCTGGGTCCGGCTGGACCGGGTGCTCGACGTCCCCGAAGAGGGCATCCGCCGCGAGGGCGCCATTCTGGATCGCGAGACCTTCGATGTGGTGGCCGCCCGATTGCGCGCCGACTACTCCTGGCGCTAGTCCGTCGACGCAGGGGGCCGACTGACGTTCGCCGCGCGTGTACCTACGGCGAAGAAAACGTCGGAATTTCCGCGCTGAGTGCACGTTCAGCGAGGGGGCCGATCAGCCCTGGGTGATGTAGGACTGCAGCTGCTGCTGCTCGGCCTCGAGTTCTTCCATCCGGGTCTTCACCACGTCACCGATGCTGACGATGCCGATCAGCTTCTTCCCGTCCAGCACCGGCACGTGCCGCACCCGATTCTTGGTCATCAACACGCTGATCGCGTCGACCTCGTCGGTCTTGGTGCACGTGGCCAGCATGGACGTCATGATCTTGGACACCGGCCGAGACAGCACGCTGGCCCCGTGAGTGTGCAGCTGACGCACCACGTCGCGCTCCGACACGATGCCGACCACGCCTTCGTCGCCGACCACGACCATGGCGCCGATGTTCTGGTCGCTCAGCCCCGCAAGCAGCTCGCGAACCGTCGCATCCGGGTTGATGGTCACCACCGCCGCGCCCTTGTTCCGCAAGACATCCGCTATCCGCATTGAGGCCTCCACCGGTTTGTGATCCGCTTCACATCAGGCTACGGCTAACTCGCGCGGCGGAAAAGCCACTAACAGAACCTGCAAACAGATCGTGTCCATTCGGTGAATGCCGCGCCGATCGGCCGATTGAGCCACTCCGGGCACCGCGGGCTTGCAAGATAGGGCCATGATCGAGGTCACGCTGCTGGGAACCGGAAGTCCGATCCCCGACCCGAACCGCGCCGGGCCGTCAACTCTGGTGCGCGCGGGCGGGCAGGTGTTCCTGGTCGATTGCGGGCGTGGCGTGCTGCAGCGTGCGGCCGCGGTCGGCGTGGGCGCCGCCGGATTATCCGCGCTGCTGCTCACCCACCTGCACAGCGACCACATCGGCGACCTCGGCGACGTCCTCATCACGCGGTGGATCAGCACCTTTACCCCCGATCCGGTGCCGCTCCCCATCATCGGACCGCCGGGCACCGCCGAGGCGGTCGCGGCCACGCTGAACGCGTTCCGCCACGACATCGGCTACCGGATCGCCCACCACAGCGATATCAACGAGCCGCCGGCGGTGGACGTCCACGAATACACCGAAGGCGGCGTCTGGGACCGCGACGGCGTAGCCATCCGGGTGGCCCCCACCGATCACCGGCCGGTGGCCCCGACCATCGGATTTCGCGTCGACTACCAGGGCGCCTCGGTGGTGCTCGCCGGTGACACCGTCCCGTGCGCAGGCCTGGACGAGCTGGCGGCGGGCGCCGGCGCGCTGGTGCACACCGTGATCCGCAAGGACATCGTCGCCACCATCCCCCAGCAGCGGCTGCAGGACATCTGCGATTACCACTCGTCAGTGCAGGAAGCGGCCGCGACCGCGGCCCGCGCGGGGGTGGGCACCCTGGTCATGACGCACTACGTGCCGGCACTGGTGCCCGGTCAGGAAGAACAGTGGCGGGCCTTGGCGGCCACGGAGTTCGGCGGTCGCATCGAACTCGGTGACGACCTGCTCCGCGTTCAGGTCGACGCGCCCTCGTGACGGCCATCGGCGACCGCTCGCGGGGTTCCCGAACCCCGTTGCGTCGCATGCGTTAGGGCAACGCCGGCCACCATCAGCCAGGTCAGCGCCAGGACCCGGGCGATCGGCAAAATGACGCCCAGCGCCGGCCAGATCAGCACCACCGTCGTCAGCTCGGCGAGGGCGGCCGTCGCCAGACCGAGCCGGGCGATCGGGCCGGGCAGCAATATCTTGCCGGGCAACGCGAGGGCGCCGACCAGCAGGCCCAAGGCCACCAGGTGCCCCGGGCCGCCGGTGAGGAAGACCAGCAGATAAAGCGCCCTGACCAGCCCCGCGTTCGCGGCGACGTCCGGCATCGACAACACCCAGCCCAGCAGTCCGGCCAGACCGAGCGCACCGGCGGCCAACGTGCCGCCCGTCAGCGCGATCGCGGTGGACCCGGCGCCCGCCCCGCGTTGCCTCAACCGCGCACCGGCCAGCGCCGCATAGAGCGCCAACGGCACCGAGGACGCGAACGTCGCGACGGCGATGATGCGCACCGCCCCCGGCTGGGCGCGGACGTAGGCCGCGACGGCGCCCGCCGGGCCGTACGGCAACGGCATGATCCCGCCCACGGCGACCCCGAGGGAGATGCCGCCGATGAGCAGCCCGATACAAAGCAGGGACAGCGCCGCCAGGGGCGACCCGCCACGCCCGGGCCGGTTCTTCTCGAGCCGAGCCGCGCCTTCGGCCGCATCAGTCATCCCTGCAACGGTATCGCTGGGTCGGTTCACCGCCGCGGGCTCGCTCCCCGGCTAGGCGAGCCGAGTCACCTCCACGATCACGTCGAGGTCGGTGGCGCCCTCCCCGGAGTAGATGCCCTTCAACGGGGAGACGTCGGCGTAGTCGCGGCCGGCGCCCACGCCGACGTACTGCTCGGTGATCTCGGTGCCGTTGGTGGGGTCATAGCTCCACCAGGCACCCGTCCACGCCTCGATCCAGGCATGGCTTCGCCCGTCCACAGTGTCCCCGACGACCGCGTCGCGTTTGGGATGCAGGTACCCCGAGACGTAATGCGCGGGAATTCCCATGCTGCGCAACAACATCAGCGACAAATGTACGAAGTCCTGGCAGACGCCCTTGCCCGCCTTGAGCGCGTCGAGCCCGGACGAGTGCACGCTGGTGGTGCCCGGCAGGTATTCCAGTTCGTCGCGCACCCAGTTCGCGGCGGCGACAACGGCTTCGGCCGGTTCATGGGTCTTGCCGATCTTTTTACCCACCGACGTCACCCGCTTGCTGGCCGGGGTGTGCTCGGTGGGGCGCAGCAGGTCGTCGTAGCGATCGATCACCGCCACCGATTGCAGGTCGCTCCAGCCCACTTCCGCCGAGAGTGGCTCGGCCCGTTCGGTTTCCACGACCGAGGACGACATCACCGTGAGATCGGTGTGGGGCGCGTGCAGGTCGAACGCCGTGACCGCGGTACCCCAGTAGTCGATGTAGCGGTAGGACCGGGTCGCCGGGATGGTTTCGACGCGGTTGAGGATGACGTTCTGCCGGGTGTTCGACCGCGGGGTCAGCCGGGCTTCGTTGTAGGAGGCGGTCACCGGCGATTGGTAGGCGTATCCCGTGGTGTGCACCACCCGCAGCCGCCACATCAGCCGTCCCCTTTCCTGCTGACCAGTCGGGCGCGCTGGCCGGCGTCCGACCACGCCACCCAGGGCGTCACGTGGAAGTACTGCAGCGCCAAGGCATCTCCGACATCGCGACAGGTTCGCTGCAGCGCCGCCAGGCGGCTCTCCAATGATTCCAGCAGCACGCCGGGCTGGACGAACTCCAATTCGCTGCGGGCCTGACCGAGCAACCGCTGCGCCTCGGCGGTGGCCCCGATCCGGCTCTGCCGGTTGTGCACCAGTTCGTCGAGGTTGTGTTCGGCCAGTCGCAGCGAATAGAACACCGAACGCGGAAACAGCCGGTCCAGCAACATGAATTCGACCACCCGACCGGCGTCCAGCACTCCGCGGTAGGTGCGCAGGTAGGTGTCGTGCGCACCCGCCGAACGCAACAGCGTCACCCACGCCGGGGACGAGGCGCTGTCGCCGACCCGCGACAGCAGCAGCCGCACCGTCATGTCGACCCGTTCGATCGCGCGGCCCAGCACCATGAAGCGGTAACCGTCGTCGCGCGAGAGCGTCGAGTCGGCCAAGCCGGCGAACATTGCCGCGCGCCGTTCGATGAACGACAAGAAGTCGTGTGGCCCAAGACGTTTCGCGGCGCGCTCGCGCTCGGGCAGGGCGTGGTAGGTGGTGTTGAGGCACTCCCATATCTCACTGGAGGTCACCTCGCGGGCCGACTTCGCGTTCTCCCGCGCCGAGGTGATGGCGTCGACGATCGAGCAGCCACCCTGGGTGTTGGTGCTGTAGGCCACCAGGTCGGTCAACGACCACACGTCCAGGTCATGATCCGGCGGGTCGATACCGAGCACCCGCAGCAGCAGGCGCGAAGCCAGGTCCGGATCGACGCTGGAGTCCTCGAGCAACTGGTGCAGCGCCACATCCAGGATGCGTGCGGTGTCGTCGGCGCGTTCGACATAGCGGCCGATCCAGTAGAGCGCCTCGGCGTTACGTGCCAGCATCGTGCACCGCCCTTTGCTGTTGCTGTTGCTGTTGCTGTCGCTGTCGCTGTCGCTGCTCGTGCCGGGGCGGTTCGGTGGGTTGCGCCTGCTGGGACGTCAGCGACGTGAGCCGCGGCGCGTCGTCCGCCGGGTCCGGCATCGAGGTGGGCAACGAACGCACCACCTCCGCCGCCTCGAGCTCGTGGTCGCCCGCAGACGCCCGCGACGCCAGCACCCAGGTGTCCTTAGAGCCACCACCCTGGCTGGAGTTGACCACCCGCGACCCCTCGACCAGGGCCACCCGGGTCAGCCCGCCGGGCAGCACCCACACGTCGTTGCCGTCGTTGACCGCGAAGGGCCGCAGATCCACGTAGCGGGGTGCCAGGGTGTTGCCGATCTGGGTCGGCACCGTCGAAAGCTCCATCATCGGCTGTGCGATCCAGCTCCGCGGATCGTCGCGCACCTTCTTGGCGGCCGCGGCCAACTCCTTCTCGGAGGCATCCGGTCCGAACACGATCCCGTAACCCCCGGACCCCTCGACCGGCTTGAGGACCAACTCGCCGATGCGGTCCAGCACTTCTTCGCGTTCGTCGTCGAGCCAGCAGCGCAGCGTGTCCACGTTGGACAGCAGCGGCTTCTCGCCCAGGTAGTACTCGATCATCGTGGGCACGTAGGTGTAGACGAGTTTGTCGTCGCCGACGCCGTTGCCGATCGCGCTGGAGATGGACACGTTGCCCGCGCGGGCCGCATTGACCAGGCCGGCCACCCCAAGCACCGAGTCGGCGCGGAACTGCAGCGGATCCAGGAAGGCGTCATCGATGCGCCGGTAGATGACGTCGACCTGGCGCTCGCCCTCGGTGGTGCGCATGTACACCTGGTTGTCGCGGCAGAACAGGTCGCGCCCTTCGACCAGCTCGACCCCCATCTGGCGGGCCAGCAGCGAATGTTCGAAATATGCCGAGTTGTAGACGCCCGGGGTCAGTACCACCACCGTCGGGTCGGCCTCGTTGGTGGCCGCGGAGTTGCGCAACGCCCGCAGCAGGTGCGAGGCGTAGTCGTCGACCGCGCGCACCCGGTGGGTGGCGAACAGGTTGGGGAAGACGCGCGCCATGGTGCGCCGGTTCTCCATGACGTAGGACACACCCGACGGCGAGCGCAGGTTGTCCTCGAGAACCCGCCACGTGCCCTTGTCATCGCGGATCAAATCGATGCCGGCGACGTGGATCCGCACGCCGTTGGGCGGGGCGATGCCCATCGCCTGACGGTGGAAATGCTCACAAGAGGTGATCAGGCGGCGTGGGATGACCCCGTCGTTGAGAATCTCCTGGTCACCGTAGATGTCATCGAGATACATCTCGAGCGCCTTGACCCGTTGCACGATGCCGCTCTCCAACCGGTTCCACTCGGCGGCCGAGATCACCCGCGGCACCAGGTCCAGCGGGAAGGGCCGCTCCTGGCCCGACAAGGAGAAGGTGATCCCCTGGTCGAGGAAGGCGCGGGATAGCGCTTCGGCGCGAGCTTTCAGCTCAGAGGCGTCCGATGGCGCAAGCTCGGCGTAAATGCCCTTGTAGGGGCCGCGGACAGCGCCTTGGGCATCGAACATCTCGTCGAACGCCATCTCGTAGGCGTCCGACGACACGTTGTATCCGTCGAAGATGCGCTCAGAACGCACAGCGCGAAAACCCCGCTTGGTGTCGTCAAGCTGGTTGCTAAGACTCACTGTTCAGATGCTGCCTCAAGTCGACGTTCTGGCAGCCCAGGTGTTCCCATTTTGGGAGAAAACGTAACTCACTGATAACCTGGGCAGTCGCTGTGGTGATCAACCGGCGCCCAACAAAACGTCTCATCGAAGAAGGAACTCCAGCGTGGCCAACATCAAGTCGCAGCAGAAGCGCAACAAGACCAACGAGCGCGCTCGCCTGCGCAACAAGTCGGTGAAGTCGTCGCTGCGTACCGCCGTCCGCGCGTTCCGCGAGGCCGCCCACGCCGGCGATAAGGAGAAGGCCGCCGAGTTGCTGGTGTCGACCAACCGCAAGCTGGACAAGGCGGCCAGCAAGGGCGTGATCCACAAGAACCAGGCGGCGAACAAGAAGTCGGCGCTGGCGCAGGTCCTCAACAAGATCTGAGGCCTGATCGGCCGACACAGCGCCGCTCTAGCGCTCGGCCGCTAGCTCGGCAACCTGTCTGACCGCGGATTCCAGGGCGTAGTCGGCGTCCACCACCGCTCCTTTGACGTTCGCGTTGAGCGCGGCCACCACCCTCATCGCCGACGCCACCGAGTCACGCGACCAACGCCGGGCCTGCTTCTGGGCCTTTTGCACCCGCCAGGGCGGCATCCCGAGCTGTGACGCCAGCCGGTAGGGATCGCCCGACAGCGGCCCGACCCGGCCGATCGTGTGGATCGCTTCGGCCAGCGCATCCGCCAGCACCACCAGCGGCTCCCCCCGCATCATCGCCCACCGCAACGCCTCGGCGGCTCCTTCGATATCCCCGGCCACCGCCTTGTCCGCGATGTCGAAGCCCTTAACCTCGGCCCTGCCGCTGTGATAGCGGCGCACCGCGGCGGCGTCGACCACCCCGCCGGTGTCGGCGACCAACTGGGAGCAGGCGGAAGCCAACTCCCGCAGATCGGAACCGACCGAGTCCAGCATGGCGGTCACCGTCTCCTCGTCGGCCTTGACCCGCAGGCCGCGAAACTCCTTGCGGACGAAATCGACGCGCTCGCCGAGCTTGCTGATCCGAGCGCACGGATGTACGACGGCGCCGAGGGACTGCAACTCGGTGGCCAGCGCTTTGGCCCGGCCACCGCCCGAGTGCACCACCACCAGCACCACACCCGTCGGCATGTCGCTCGCGGCCGAAACAATCACCGCGGCAGCGTCTTTGCCCGCTTCGCCGGCGGCCTCCAGCACGACGATGCGCTCGTCGGCGAACAGTGACGGACTCAGCAGCTCGGCGAGCTCATAGGTACTGACGTCGCCCGCCCGCATCCGGTTGACCGGAACGTCGTCGGTGCCGGCCCGTTTCCGCGCCGACCGCAGCACGTCGGCCACGGCCCGCTCGACCAACAGTTCCTCGTCTCCCAGGACCAGGTGCAACGGCGAAAGCTCGCTCACCCCACGATGGTGTCACGACCCACCGACCACGCCGCCCGGGGATCCAACAGCCCGAGGCCCGTCCTACCCCAGCCCGGACAGCGCCCAGGCCACCCCGGCCAGCGCAGCCACCCCCGCCCCGACGCGGAAGGGTCGCCACCGCCACAGCACCGCCGCCAGCACCGTGACACCGCCGACGATCACCATGCCGGGCATACCGTCCGGGACCGGCACGGTGGCGCCAGGCATGGTGGCCGCCCAGTGGGCGATGCCGTCCACCCACCACAACTCCGGGCCGGTGAACCGGATCAGCAGTCGTGCGGCCGCGGGCCATATCGCGCAGAGCGCGGCCGCCGCGGTGCCCAGCACCGTGATCGGCGCGATGACGGCGGCCACGACGAGATTCGCGAGAGCGGCGACCACGCTGAATCGGCCGGAGATCGCCGCAACCAGAGGCGCGGTCACCACCTGCGCGGCCCAGGCGACGGCCAGCGCGTCGGCCAGCGGCTTGGGCCACCCCTTGCCCACCAGGCGCCGCGACCAGACCGGCGCGATGACGATCAGCGCGGCGGTGGCCACCACCGACAGCGCAAACCCCACGTCGACGGCCAGCGCGGGGGCGACGGCCAGCAACACCAGCACGGTGGCGGCGAGCGCCGGAATGACTTGCCGCCGGCGCGAAAACAGCATTCCCGCCAGCGCGACGGCGCCCATCACCGCCGCCCGCAAGACGCTTGCCGTCGGCTGCACGACGATGACGAAGGCCACCAGCGCCAGTGCGGCGAGCACGACGGCTGCCCGGGGACCGATCAATCGGGCCGAGAACAGCACGGCGGCACAGACGATCGTGACGTTGGCACCCGATACGGCCATCAGGTGTGTCATGCCGGCCGCACGAAAGTCGCGGCTCGTTTCGCTCGGCACCGCCGAGGTATCACCGAGCACCAGCGCGGGCAGCAGCGCTGCCTGCTCGCCGGGCAGCGCGTCACGGACGGCGGCCGCGAATCGGCTGCGCACGCCGTGAGCGGCCCGTTGCACGGCGCCCGCGGTGCCGGTGGTCGGCGGGCCCGACGCGTTGAGCACCGCGACGGTCAGGTCGCGACGGGTCGGACGGGTGATCCGCGCGGTGAATTGCACCGGCTGCCCCACCAGCACGACACCGAAGTCGGAGGCGCGCGCGAAAACGACGACCGGGCCCGATATTTGCGCCGCGCGCAGGCGCTGCAGGGTGGCCCGAAACATCAACCGGCCGCTGCCCAACGACACCGGGCTCTCGCTGGGGGTGACCGTGACCGGAGCGCTTGATCCGAAGGCGGCGGTGATCGGGTGGCGACCGACCGCATCGGTGCGCAGCGCAACGGCGAAGCCGTATCCCGCCCCGACCACACCGATCGCTGCGATGCCGGCGCTGAACGCAAGTAGCCGCGCATCCCGGTCGGGCCGGTGTACCGCGCGCCACGCCAGTGCACCGGACGCGGCGATGAGCGCGACGCAACACCAGGCGAGGACCCGGCCGGACGACCACCAGATCCCCCCGGCCGTCACCGACCAACACGTCAATGCGGCCGGCACCAGCCGCACATCGACGCGACCCGAAGGCGAACCGCCCGGCCCGGGATGAACCACCGGGGTCAGACACGGACCAGGGCGCGCAGCTTCTCCAACCGCGCCGGCCCGATGCCCTCGACATCGGCGAGCTGGTCGACGCTGGTGAATCTGCCGTTGGCCTGCCGCCACGCCACGATCGCGGCGGCGGTCACCGGCCCCACGCCGGGCAGGGCATCGAGTTCCTGAACGGTCGCGGTGTTCAGGTCGACCGCCTGGCCGGGCTTCGGCTTGACCGACCCCGACCCGGGTGGCGGCGCCTTCGACGTCGGTGTCGTCGCGGTGGCCACCGAGCTGCCCAGCGCCGCCGGCTGTCCAGGAACGGGAGCGAGCCCGACCACGATCTGTTCTCCGTCATCGAGCGGACGGGCCATGTTCAGTCCGATGGTGTCCGCGCCGTTCACCGCCCCGCCGGCAGCCTGCAGCGCATCGGCGATGCGCGCGCCCGGGGCCAGGGTCACCAGGCCGGGGGTGTGCACCAGACCGACCACGCTGACCACCAGCGGGCGGTCGGGGGTCGGCGGCTGCGCGGCACCCGGACTCGCCGATGATCTGGGGCCGGCCGTCGACGCCTTCTCCACCGGTGGCAGCTTGGCCGACATCACCGGCGCCGGCCGGTCGCGCAGCAACGTGAAAACCGTGACCAGCACCGCCAGCGCGGCCACGATCGCCAGCCCGATGGCGCCGGCGCGTCCGGGGTCGGCGCGCACCCTGGCCACCCAACCCCGTTCTTGCGACGCGTCGGGAAGCCACCGCGGCAGCAGCGAATTCTGGTCGTCGTCCGGGGATTCCTCTGTCGAGGCCGAGCCGGCGTCCTCGGACCCGGTCTCCGGTTCGGCGTTGAGCCGTCGCTGCAGGCGCTCCGCCGGAAGTTCTGTTCGCATGCGCCGACGGTAAGTCCGCGGACCGCCACAACGGCACCGCTCAATGGTGCCGCCGGGCCGATCTGTGGATTAACCCGAGGCTGTGCACGGGCCTCCCGAGGGATGGGTCAATATGGAAGTCGAGCGACCGACCAGCATCGCCGCAAACAGCTCTCGGCGGCGGGTCGCCACGGTCACCCCGAAACGACAGGAGGCTGCCATGCAACTGGCGCTCACGCCCGAGGAAGCCGCGTTCCGCGACGAACTTCGCAGCATCTACACGACCAAGATTCCGGAGGAGATGCGCGAGCGGGTGCGCCGCGGCTCGGCGGAAGTGAACCACGAGGACATCCTCGCCAGCCACAAGATCCTGCACGAGCACGGCCTGGCGGTACCGAACTGGCCGGTCGAGTGGGGCGGCAAGGACTGGACGCCGACCCAGCATCAGATCTGGGCCGACGAGATGCAGCTGGCGTGCGTCCCGGAGCCGCTGAACTTCAATACCAAGATGGTGGGCCCGGTGATCGCCGAATTCGGTTCGGAGGAGGTCAAAAAGCGCTTCCTGCCCCCGACGGCCAGCCTCGACATCTGGTGGTGCCAGGGGTTCTCCGAGCCCGAGGCGGGGTCCGACCTGGCGTCGCTGCGCACCACCGCGGTCCGCGACGGCGACGACTACATCGTCAACGGCCAGAAGACCTGGACCACGCTGGGCCAGTATGCGGACTGGATTTTCTGCCTGGTCCGCACCGACCCGCAGGCGCCCAAGCGGCAGGCCGGCATCTCGTTCCTGCTGTTCGACATGAAGACGCCGGGCGTCACCCTGCGGCCCATCAAGACGATCGACGGCGGCCACGAGATCAACGAGGTCTTCTTCGAAGACGTCCGGGTGCCCGCCAATCAGCTTGTCGGAGAAGAGAATCAGGGCTGGACATACGCGAAATTCCTGCTCGGCAACGAGCGCACCGGCATCGCCGGAGTGGGGCGGACCAAGGTGCGCCTCGCCGAGGTGAAGAAACGCGCCGCGGCCACCGGGGTGCTCAACGACCTGCTGTTCGCGGCGCGGCTGGCCGAGGCCGAAAACGAGCTGCTGGCACTGGAACTCACGCAGTCGCGAGTGGTCACCGATTCCGCCGACGGGCAGCCCAATCCGGCGTCGTCGGTGCTCAAGCTGCGCGGCAGCCAGCTGCAACAGGCGGCCACCGAACTGCTCGTCGAGGTCGCCGGGCCGGATGCGCTGCCGGCCGACGGCGAAGACATCGCATCGCCGTCCTGGGCGCAACATTCTGCCCCGCACTACCTCAACTACCGCAAGACGTCGATCTACGGCGGTAGCAGCGAGGTACAGCGCAACATCATCGCGTCGACGATTCTGGGATTGTGAGGCAGCCATGGACTTTCAGTTGAGCGACGAGCAGGCCCTGCTCCGCGACACCACCCGCGATCTATTGTCGCGAAGCTATGACCCGGAGAGCCGCAACAAGGTCATCGGCTCCGATCTCGGCTGGAGCCGCGAGGTCTGGAACCAGCTCGCCGACACGGGAATCCTCGGTCTGGGTTTCGAGCGAGAGGAATCCGGCCAGATCGAGATCATGGTGGTGCTCAACGAGGTCGGACGCCGGCTGGCCCCCGAACCGGTGCTGCACGCCGCGCTGGGGCCCGGCGCGCTGATCGCGGAGCTGGGCAGCGCGGAACAGAAGCAACTGCTCGACGAGGTCGCGGGCGGGCAACGGCTGCTGGCGTTCGCGCACCTCGAGCCGGGCCAGCGCGACCCGTCCGCCGAGGTGAGCACCAAGGCTGCGCAGCAAGGTGATTCGTGGTCACTCAGCGGTCGGAAGAACCCGGTGCTCGCCGGGGACTGCGCCGACACCTTGTTGGTCAGCGCGGCCCTGCCCAGCGGCGGCACCGGTCTGTTCCTGGTCGATGCGGCATCGGCGACAAGGCACCCGTACCGGACGTTCGACGGACAGCGCGGCGCCCAGATCGATCTGGACTCCACGCCCGCCGAGCCACTGGGCGAGGCGGTCGACGCGTCGGACGCCATCCGCGGCGCCATCGTGCGCATCCAGTCGGCGTTGTGCGCCGAGGCGCTGGGGGCGATGGAGGAATCGCTGCGCCTGACCACCGATTACCTCAAGACACGCAAGCAGTTTGGCGTCACGCTCAACAAATTTCAGGCACTCACACAGCGCGCCGCCGACATGTACGTGTCGCTGGAATTGGCGCGCAGCATGACGCTGTACGCGGCGATGTCGATCGCCGACGGCAACATCGATCCGGTGATCGCCTCGCGGGCCAAGCTGCAGATCGGCCGCTCGGGCCGGCACATCGCGCAGGAGTCGGTCCAAATGCACGGCGGCATCGGGGTGACCGCGGAATACCCGGTCAGTCACTATGCCGCCCGGCTCACCGCTATCGAACACACGCTGGGCACCTCGAGTGAGCACCTGCACAACCTGATCGACCACCTCGGCGACTACGACCTGGCCCGCCTCTAACGCATGGCCGAGTTATCCGACAGGGTCGTCGAGTTCCTGTCAGCCGGCACCCGCACCGGGATGCTGGGGTACGTCGCCGCCGATGGCAGGCCGCTGGTCGCCCCGGTGTGGTTCGTCGTCGACGTGGGACCAGACGGTGCACAGCTGGCGTTCAACACGGGGCGCGACACGTCGAAAGGCCGTGCCCTGGCGCGTGATTCGCGGGTCGTGATCTGTGTGGACGACCCGCACCCGCCTTATTCGTTCGTGCAGGTGCAGGGTGTCGCGACGGTGACGGAGGATCCGCGGGACGTGCTGGACATCGCCACCCGCACCGGCGGTCGGTACATGGGCGCCGACCGCGCCGAGGAGTTCGGCCGCCGCAACTCCGCCCCTGGCGAACTGGTGGTGCGGGTCCGCCCGACCAAGGTCATCACCGGATTCGACATCAGCGCCTGAATCAGGTCGACTCCGGCGCCAGAACCGATTCCGTCCCTACCGGCTCCGCGTCGGCGTCGGGCAGCTGGCCTGCGAGGTATTCGGCGAGCCCGCCGATGGTCGGATAGTCGAACACCGCCGTCGCGTTGATCGTGAACGCGCCGCCGAACTGGCTGTGCAGCCGGTTGCGCAGCTCGATCGCCATCAGCGAATCCGTACCCAGGTCCAGGAACCGACTGCTCGCGGCGGGCGGTTGCGCCAGTCGCAGGAAGTTCTGCACTTCGCGCTGCAGGAATTCGGTCACGAAACCGGCGCGCTGCGGCACCGGAATCTCCTGCAGCTGTTTGAGCAACTCACTGTCGCCGGTCACCTCTCCCACGGCGCTCGGCAGCACCAGGTCGAGGATCGGTGGCCGCGAACTTCCCAGCACCTTCGCGGCACGCTGCCAATTCGCCTTGATGACGGTGGCCTGGCCGGTGCCGTTGGCGACGACCTCGGCGAGGGCCGCCAGCGCCGCCGACGGATTCAGCGGAATGAGGCCCTGCGCAGCGATATTGGCGGTGGCGGCCTCCGAGGAGGCCATGCCACCTTGGGCCCACGGACCGAAGTTGACTCCAGTGGCAGGCAGACCTTGCGCGCGTCGCCGCGCGACCAGACCGTCGAGCAGCGCGTTGGCAGTCGCATAGTTGGACTGCCCGGGTGAACCGAACAGGCTGGACACCGAGGAGGACACGATGAAGAAGTCCAGCTCGTCGGCTTTCATCAACCTGTCCAGGTGGCAGGCACCAAACGCCTTGGGCGCCAATGTTGTTCGGAATCGCTCCAGATTCTGTTGTGATAGCAGAGCGTCGTCGAGCACACCCGCCAAATGTGCCACACCGGCCAGCGGTGGCAATTCCGCGCGGATTCGCTCCAACAGCCGCGCAACCTCGGACTCCTCGCCCACGTCGGCAGCGAAGACGTGGATGCGCGTCTTGTAGCGTTCGGCGATGTCCTCGATCACCCGTTGAGCGTCCGCGTCGGGCGCGCGCCGGCTGGTCAGCACGATGTCACCGGCGCCGAGTTGCGCCAGATACGACGCCGTGTGCAGCCCGATGGCCCCGAGCCCGCCGGTGATCAGGTAGCTCCGATCGGCCCGCGGCTGCAGCGGATTCGGCATCTGCACCACGATCTTTCCGATGTGGCGCGCCTGCTGCATGCGGCGGAACGCGGCCCTGGCCTCGGTCAGTGGGTAGATCTCGGCGGGCAGCGGCATCCATTCGCCGTTGGCCAACCCCTCTGACACCTCGGTCAGCAGGCCCCGAATGCGTTCGGGCTCTTGGAAGGTCACCGTGTCCAGTGCCACGATCTCGTAGGCGATGTCGGGACGGGCTTCGGCCATCTGCTCGGGCGTCCAGATGTCGCGTTTGGCGATCTCGGCGAAGCGGCCGTTCTGGGCGGTGGCCCGCACGGTCGCCTCGAGGAATCCCTCACTGGTCAGGCTGTTCAGCACCACATCGACGCCCGCACCGTCGGTATCGGCCAGGATCTGGTCGGCGAAATCCGTTGTGCGCGAGTCGTAGACGTACTCGACACCCAGCTTGCGCAGCGTCGCGCGTTTGAAGGTGCTCGCCGTGGCGAAGACCGTGGCACCGCACTGCTGTGCCATCTGGATCGCCGCCAGGCCGACACCGCCGCTGGCGGCGTGGATGAGCACCCGCTCACCGGGCTTCAGCTGCGCCCAGTCGAACGCGAGCCGAACCGTCAACGCCGCGGCGGGAATCGTCGCCGCGTCGACCGCACTCACGCGAGGGGGGATCGGCGCCAGGAGCTGGGCAGGCACGTTGAACCGGCTGGAGAACGCGCCCTGCATGAAGCCGTAGACCCGCTGGCCCACCTCGACTCCGGTGACGCCTTCACCCAATTGGGTGACCACGCCGGCGAAGTCGCCACCGATCGGCCCGGGGTCGCCCGGGTAGAGGTCGAGGACGTTGAGCACATCGCGGAAGTTGAGGCCCGCGGCCTCCACCCGCACCTGCACGTAGCCCTCGTCCGGTGCCGGCACGTCCACTTCGGTCAGCCGCAGGTTGTCGATCGCGCCGCGTTCGGTGGGCGCCAACGCGTAGTCACCAGTGCGCGGCACCGTGAGATGACCGCTACGCGCCCATGGCAACAACCGGGATGCCAACAGCTTCCCTTGTCGCACCGCGAGTTCCGGTTCGTCGACCGGGGTGGCCAACAAGTCGGCCAGTGCCTGCACGGCCTCCGGCGACCCGTCGCAATCGACCAACTTGGCCCGCAGCGCGGGTTCCTCGTTGATCGTGGTGCGCCCGAATCCCCACAGCGCAGCCTGCACCGGATCGACCGGCTCGCCGGATTCGCATGCCACGGCCCGCTCGGTGACGATCCACAATCCGCCGGGCAGTTTCAGCTCGCCGCCCTGCGCCGCGTGCACGGCGCCGAGCAGATTGGCGATCTCCGCCTCGAGTCGCGCGGCGACATCGGCGCTCGACTCTTCGCCGTTCGGTCCGCTGCTGCGCCAGACGACGCCCGAGAACGGTTGCCCGCACTCCGCCGCCTCGTTGAGCAACTGCCCCAACGGCTCCGAACCGACTGCCCGGTCAAACGGGGTGCATCCCGGCACCTTGGCGGCCAGTTCGTCGAATCCGGCGATCAGCCAAGTGCCGCTGACCTGCCCGGCCTCGTCGCCAGAGGGCGGCGGCACCTCGTGCCAGCCGAGCGTGTAAAGCAACCGGGTGGCGTCACCACCCAGGCCGCGCAGCAGTGCCTCGCGGGGTGCGCGCTTGACCGTGAACTCGCGGATGCCACCCAGCTGATGGCCGTCCCGATCGACGAAATCGAGGTCGAAGACCTGGGTTTCGCTGTTGAGTTCACTGCTGTGCCACTTCGCGCGGCAGTAGAACCGCCGCGGCATCTTCTCGCGCAGCGTTACCTGCCCGTAGCGCAACGGCAAGAACAGGTCGTTGACGCCCTGCTCGGCCGCCAGCAGTGCCGGGAAGGCCGGGAAGGCGACACCGGTGCACAGGTCCATCAGCACCGGGTGCATCGGCTCGCTACCGAGTTGTTCGGCAAGTTCCTCGCCGACCAGGATGTCGCCGATCGCCTCGCCCTCGCCGAGCCACACCGACTTCAGGGAACCGGACCAGGTTGGCCCCCAGGCCAGTTCCAAATCGGCAAAGGTCTCGAACAACTCCTGTGGCCGCATGCGGTTCAGTCGCTCGATCGCTTGGTCGACCGGAACCGCATCCTCGGACACCGGTTCGTCGTCGACGCCGGGCACGATGGTGCCTTCGGCATTCAACGACCATTCGGCGTCGCGTTCACCGTAGGGCCGGCTGTGCACCTGGAAGGTGGACTCTCGGCCATCCTGCGACGGATGCAAGGTCAGCTGCACCTCGCGAGAACTCTTCTCGGGCAGGATGATCGGCTCGTAGAAGAAGACGTCCCTCGCCCGTGCCGGAGTACCGGCCGCGGCCAACGCCATTGCCGCGTACGTGGCCCCGGGGACCACGACGGTGCCGTAGATGACGTGATCGGACAACCACGGCTGCGATTTGACGGACAGCCTGCTCGTGTAGACGGAGTCGCCCGAGGCGAGGTCTTTGCCATTGCCGAGGATTCCCGATACAGCCGGACCGACACCTCCCTCCATGGCGAGCCCAGACGTCTTGGGCCAGAAGCGGCGGCGCTGGAACGGATAGGTGGGCAGTTCGATGGTGTGACGTGGCCGACCGTGCAGCGCAACGAAATCGGGACGGTAGCCACCGACGTAGGCTGCGGCCAGCGCGTCGGCGATCTGGCGCCGATCGCCGACGCCCTTCCGCAGCGAGACGATCGCCCGCGGAGCGGCCAGGTGCTCGGGCCAGACCTGCACCGCGGCGCCGGTCAGCACCGGCTGCGGGCCGATCTCCATCAGCACCGAGCAGCCGAGCGCCGCCACGGTGCGCACACTTTCGGCGAACTGCACCGGCTGTCGGGAGTGCCGCCGCCAGTACAGAGCGTCGAGTGGGGTCTGCGCCGTGAGCACGGCCCCGGTGCGGTTGCAGACCAGCGGCATCGTGGGTGCGGCAAACTGCAATTGCGCTGCGTACGACTCGAATTCGTCGAGCACAGGGTCGAGCAGTTCCGAGTGGAAGGCGTGGCTGGTCTGCAGCCAGGTGCAGCGGATCGCCTCCTCACCGAACCTTGCGACGATCTGCTCCAGATCCTCACCCGGACCCGACAGCACGGTGTTGGGTCCGTTATAGGCGCCGACCGACACCCGCGGAAATTCGCTGGCCACCGCCTCGACATGCTTGGCGTCGGCGAACACCGCCACCATGCGCCCACCCTCGGGCAGGCTGCCGAACATCCGGCCGCGCTCGGCCATCAGCCGGGCGCCGTCCTCAAGACTGAAGACACCGGCCACACACGCCGCCGCATATTGGCCCACACTGTGCCCCAGCACCACATCGGGTCCGATCCCCCACGACTGCCACAGGCGGGCCAGTCCCATCTCGACGGCGAAAAGTGCCGGCTGCGCGTACGACGTGTGCCGCAGCCTGTCTCCGGCTTCGCCACCCGTTTCTCGATCGGTGGCGAACAGCACCTCCAGCAACGGCTGCGGCAGTATGTCACTGACCGCGTCCGCGCACCGTGTCACCGTTTCGGCGAAAACCGGTTCGGTGTCGAACAACTCACGCGCCATCCCCGGGTACTGGCTGCCCTGGCCGGTGAACAACCATGCCGTCGTCGGGTGGTGGGTGTGCTCGCCACGAACGACGCCGGGCCGCAGGCGGTTCTCGGCCAATTCGGCCAGGGCCTCGCGGGCACCCTCGACCGAATCCACGACAAGCGCGGCCCGATGTTCGAAGTGCGAACGGCCCGTTCCGGCGGTGCGGCATACCTCGGCAAGGTCCACATCCGGGTGGGCGCTCAGCCAGACCTCGTAGCGCTTCGTCAACGCCACCAGCGCTTCCGGTGAACGCGCGGACAGCGCCAGCACCCTGACCTGGTCAGGCCGGGATTCCGGCGCCGACTCCGTCGCAAGGTCGCCGGGGTGTCCGTCGGCGGATGCGGCTCGCGCAGGCGCCTCCTCGACCAGTACGTGCGCGTTCGTGCCGGTGAACCCGAAGGAGCTCACGCCGGCGCGCCGCGGCCTGCCGTTGGCATGCCACGGCCTCGCCTGGTCCACGACCCGCACCGGCAGCGAATCCCATGGGATGTGCGGTGACGGCTCTTCGAAGTGCAGGCTCGGCGGCAACACCTCGTGCTGCAGCGACAACACCACCTTGATCAAACCCGCTGCACCCGAAGCGGATTCGGTGTGTCCGATGTTGGTCTTCACCGACCCCATCAGCAACGGCCGGTCGGCGTCGCGCGAAGCACCGTAGGCGGCCGCGGCCGCCTGCACCTCGATAGGGTCACCCAGCGGGGTGCCCGTCCCGTGCGCCTCGAGGTAGTCGACGTCCGCGCCGGCCAGACCGGCGCGAGCCAGCGCCATCCCGATCAGGCGTTGTTGCGCACCGCCATTGGGCACGGTCAACCCGCTGGATGCCCCGTCCTGGTTGACTGCGCTGCTGGGAATGACCGCGCAGATCCGATCGCCGTCGCGCTCGGCATCGCTGAGCCGCTTGAGCACCAGAACTCCGCAGCCCTCACTGCGCACGTAACCGTCGGCGGAGGCGTCGAAGGTCTTGCAACGCCCCACCGGGGAAAGCATTCTCGCGCGGGAGGCCGCGATGACCGTCACCGGGCTCAGCAACACGTTCACGCCGCCGGCCAGCGCCATGTCGCAGTCACCGGAGTGCAACGCCTGACAAGCCTGGTGGACGGCCACCAACGCCGAGCTGCACGCCGTGTCGATCGCCATCGCCGGCCCTTCGAGGCCCAGCGCGAACGCAACCCGACCGGAGATCGCATTGAGCGCATTGCCTGTGATGAAGTGCGGTTCGATCTTGTCGACCGACTCCGACGACAGCAGGTGCGCGTACTCGTTGGCCGCCACACCGACGAAAACCCCGGTCCTGCTGCCACGCAATGCCCCTGGCGAGTACCCGGCGCGTTCCAGACTTTCCCAGGCCGTTTCGAGCATCAGCCGTTGCTGGGGCTCGATCCAAACCGCCTCGCGGGGTGAGATCCCGAAGAACTCGGGATCGAATCCGTCTATCCCGTCGAGGAATCCGCCGAATCGCGTGTAGGTCTTGCCCGGAGCGTCCGGATCGGCGTCGTAGAACTCGTCGATGTCGAATCGGTCCTCCGGGACCTCGCGGATCGCATCGACACCGCCGGACAGCAGGTCCCAGAACGCTTCCGGGTCGGGCGCGCCGGGGAAACGACATGACACCGCAACGATCGCGATCGGCTCGTCCGTGCGCGTCGGCACCGAGGTGGGCTGAGCCGCCGACGTAGCCGGCGCCTCGCTGAGCCGGAGCACGTCACCGAGCAGGTAGTCGGCCACGTCCGACAGCCGGGGGTGATCCATCACCAGCGTGACCGGTATCTCCCTGCCCACCCCGTGCTCGATGCGGCGGCGCATTTCCACGGCCATCAGCGAATCCATGCCGAGATCGAAGAACCCGGCATTCTCCCGAATCTCGGCGACATCGACCCGCGTCACTTCCGCCACCGCGTCGCGCAGGTAATCGGTCAGCAGCTTCTTTCGTTGCTGCACTGGGGCATTCGTGAGGCGCTCGACCAGCGGCGTCTTTCCGGAGGGCGTCATGGCCGGCACCGCACCGGGCACCTCGTGCTCCAACCCGGTCAGGAATGCCCGCCTGCCGGCTTGCTCGTAGAGCGGCAAGAAGCGGCCCCAGTCGATTCTGGCCACTACGCCCTGCGCCGCAGCCGAGGACACGACGTCAGCCAGTCCCGCCAGCGCCTCCGCAGGTGCCAGCGTCCGTATCCCGCGCTGCTCCAGTCGCGCACGGGATTCCGCGTCGGCCATGCCCGCCGACCACGGGCCGAAGTTGACGCTGGTCCCGCGGACGCCTCGCTCGCGTAGGCGCCAGGCCAGCCCATCGAGGAATGCGTTGGCGGCGCTGTAGGCGGTCTGGCCGAAGCCGCCCCACACCGAGGCGATCGAGGAGGTGCTGATGAAGAAGTCGAGCTGCAGATCGGCCGAGGCCTCACTCAAATACCAAGCACCCCAGACCTTCCCGGCGAATACCCGGTCCACTTCGGCGTCGTCCAGCTGGCTCAGCGGTGTCGTGCCGATCTCGCCGGCAGCGTGAACGATGCCGGCCAGCGGTGGGAGTTGGGCCCGCACGCCTGCCAACAGCCGAGCGACGTCATGCGCATCGGCGACATCGGCGGCGACAACCCGGACGTCGCAGCCATGCTCTGCGGCCAGCGCGTCGATACGCTGTCGCGCGGCATCGTCCGGCGCGCGACGGCTGGTCAGCATCAAAGTCCCGGCACCGTGCGCGGCCAGGTATCCGGCGATCTCCAATCCGATCGATCCCAGCCCGCCGGTCACCAGATACGTTGCATCAGAACGCAATTCCATCGGCGTAGCAGTCGACGGCCGGTCCGGTCGAACCAGCCGGGGCACGTAGACCGCGTGATCGCGAAGCGCGACTTGATCTTCCCGCGAAGTCGCATCGTGCGACGCGGTGATCCGGGAAATCAATTGAGTCCACTCTTCGCTACTGCAGTCCGACAAATCGGCCAGGCCGCCCCACACCTGCGGATGCTCCAGCGACGCGGCGCGTCCGAAGCCCCACAGGGAGCTCTGGTCGGGCGCCACGGTGTCCGCTCCGGTGACCCGCTGCGCGCCACGGGTCACCATCCAGATGGGGGTGCGCAGGTCAGCGACGACCGCAGCGCGGAACAGTCGCCGCGTTCCAGCCAGAATTTGGTGTTGCATCCGCAGCAGCGACTGCATCGACGGCACGGCTTCAGCCTCCACCGCCGCTACGTGCACGATACGCAGCGTCGGATCCTCGGACAGCGCAGCACGCAACGCGGCGACCAGCTGTTCCTCGTCGGCGTCCGACATCGGCAAACCGACGAACCGATGCCGTTGTCCGCGCGCCGTGAGCGCGTCGAGCAACGGCTGAAGCGCCGGGCAATCGGCACCCAGGAGGAGCCACGTGAATCCCTCACCTGCCTCGGCACTGCCGAGCGGTGTCGGGGACTTCTCCCAGCAGATCTCGTAGCGGTCGTCTGCGATGGATTGGGTCCTGCGTTCTTGGTTGTGCTGCGCCGCAAGCTTGGTCAGCACATCCAGCACCTGATGATCGGCGCTGCCACCGTCGAGCAGGGCCGCAAGTTCCTCGATTCGGCCGTCCTCGAGAAGGCGTACGGCCTGCGTGCGCGGTCCGCCGACATGCAAGTCGGCACGCTCGCGATCGTCTCGGAACCAATACTGGCGGCGCTCGAACGGATAGGTCGGCAGGTCGAGTTTCTGCGCCTGGCCCTGCCGCAACGCGGCGAATTCGGGAAGGTGGCCTAAGACATAGGCGTCGGCGAGGGCTTCGATGACCTGTCGGTGGTCAGCGGTGTTTCGGCGCAGCGACGCGATAGCCCGCGGTGCGGTCGCCGGGTCGGGCCATGCGCCGAGGGCCGCGGCGGTGAGCACGGGCCGCGGACCGATCTCGAGCAACAGTTTGCAGTTCAGCTCGGCTAGAGTGCGCACGCTCTTGGCGAACTCCACCGGTTGGCGCGCGTGCCGGCGCCAATAGGCGCCATCGAGTTTCACGCTCCTGCCGAGCGCGGCACCGGTGCGGTTGTCGATCAGAATCCGTTGTGGCGTACCGAAATTGAACCGTTCGGCCGTCGATTCGAATTCGTCCAGGATCGGGTCCAGCAGCGCCGAATGGAACGCGTGGCTGGTGTCCAGCCAGTCACATCGAACGCCGTCGGCCGTCAGCGCGGCCACCGCCTTCTCCAGATCCCCTGCGGGTCCGGACAATACGGTGTTGGCGCCGTTGTAGGCGGCGACGGACAGATCGGGAAACTCGTCGGTCAGCCGCTCGGCCCGCTCCGCAGCGGTGAACACCGCGGCCATCCGGCCGCCAACGGGCAAACTGCCGAAGAGGCGACCGCGTTCGGCCATCAGCAGCGCGCCGTCCTCGAGGCTGAAAACGCCCGCGACGCAGGCAGCCGAATACTGGCCCACGCTGTGACCCAGCACCACGTCCGGCTCGAAGCCCCACGACTGCCAGAGCCGGGCCAGGCCCAGTTCCACCGCGAACAAGGCGGGCTGTGCGTAAGAGGTCTGCTGCAGCGTCGCTTCGCAATCCGGACTGTCCACATCGAAAATTACGTCCAGTAACGGCTTTTCGAGAACGCCAGCGACCGCGGCAGCGCAACGCTTCAGCGTTTCGGCAAACACCGGCTCGGTTTCGAACAACTCGCGGGCCATGCCGGGGTATTGGCTGCCTTGACCGGTGAACAGCCACGCCGTCTTCGGTGCGTCATGGGATTCCCCGCGGAACAAACCGGGCGCCGGGCGCTCTTCCGCGAGCGCGCCGAGTAGCTCCACGGCAGATTCTCTCGAATTGACCACCAAAGCGGCGCGCTGCTCCAAGTGTGCTCGCCCCGCGCCGGCGGTGAAGCACACGTCCGCCAGAGTGGCTTCCGGGTGCGCGCCCAACCAGCTGCGGTAGTCGGCTGCAAGCCGTGCCAACGCGGCGGGCGTCCGCGCCGAGAGCGGAAGGATGCCGAACCGTTGGTCCGCGGGATGCTCGACCGGAACCGGTGCCGGTTGCTTGGGTGCCTCGGAAAGAATGACGTGAGCGTTCGTGCCGGCGAATCCGAATGAGCTGATTCCCGCAATGCGCGGCTCACCGCTGCGTTTCCAGGCGGTGGGCTCCTCGACCACCTGCACCGCGAGCCGGTCCCAGGGAATGTGGGGCGACGGGTTCTGAAAGTGGAGGTGCTGCGGCAGCAGTTCGTTCTCGAGCGCCAGGATTACCTTGATCACCCCGGCGATGCCCGCGGCTGCTTCCAGGTGTCCGATGTTCGTCTTCACCGAGCCCATCAGCAGCGGCCTGCCGGGTTCACGTCCCGCGCCGAGCACCTCACCCGCGGCCTGGGCTTCGATGGGGTCACCCAGCGACGTCCCGGTGCCGTGCGCTTCCAGGTACCCGACGTCACGGGGTTGCAGGCCGGCGCGCTTCAGCGCATCGGCGATAACCCGTTGCTGGGCAACGCCGTTCGGCACCGTCAATCCACCCGAAGCGCCGTCCTGGTTGATCGCGCTGCCGCGGATCACGGCGCGAATCCGATCACCGTCGCGAATCGCGTCCTCGAGGCGCTTGATCACGATGACACCGCAGCCCTCGCCGCGCACATAGCCGTCCGCGGCGGCATCGAATGTCTTGCACCGGCCATCGGGTGCGAGCATGTGCGCGCTGGAGAACGTGATCATGGTCGCCGGGGAGAGCAGGACGTTCGCCCCGCCGGCCAGAGCGAGGTCGCATTCGCCGAGACGCAGCGCTTGGCACGCCTGATGGATGGCCACCAGCGACGAGCTGCATGCCGTGTCGACGGCGACCGCGGGGCCCTGCAGCCCCAACCGGTAGCTGATCCGGCCCGCCGCGGCGGCGTTGGACGTCCCGATGGCCATGTAGGCCTCGATTTCGGGATAAGTCAGCTCGTCAGAAACCATTCCCAGGTAGTCGTGCGTGGCCAGACCGACGAAGACACCGGTGTTGCTGTTCTCCAGATCCGTTGGCGCAGTGCCCGAATGCTCGACCGCGCGCCATGCCGTTTCGAGCAGGATCCGGTGCTGCGGGTCCATCAACCTGACCTCGCGCGTCGACATGCCGAAGAACGGGGCGTCGAATCCCGTTACGTCGTCGACGAAACCGGCACGGCGGGTGACGACCTTGCCGGGCGCACCCGGTTCCGGGTCGAAGAATTCGTCGACATCCCAGCGATCCTGCGGCACTTCGGATATGACATCCCGGCCGTGTCGCAGCACGTCCCAGAACTCATCCGCATCAGCGGCTCCCGGAAATCGCGCCGCATAGCCGACAATCGCAAAGCCCGATGCCGACTCGCCCAGACCCTCGACAGATGCCATGCGCTTGTCCTCCCTTGCCCGATCAAGGTTCGATCCGGCGCGAGGCCGGTTGCGCTTCTACAAGCATGTCCGCAGGCCAGCGCTGCAATTGCAACGTCAGCACCGCGCACGACAGCCGGTGCGGCTGCCGCCCTGCTCGCTCGCTCGGCCGTTCGATCGCGACAACGGCCGGCGGATCCGTGAGTGAGTGTAGGCCTTGGCTCGCGCAAGCCTGCGACGGCTTTCACCGAAAGGGTTATCTTGGTCTCGCCGCCGCCGTGGCCGCAGCTGTTACCGAGGAGGACGAAGCTTTGCGCATCGGGAAGATCACGATCGGCTCACTCGGTGATTGGACGCTGACCCCCGGCTCGGTCACCTCGTGGCACCCGACGGCCGCGGCCACCGAAAAGGTCCGGCAGGCGCCGGTGAGCTCAGTACCAGTCAGTTATATGCAGGGCCAGCACCTTCGCAATTACTGCGAGCGCACGGCCGCAGGGCTGAATTTCTCCCGGCAGATCATCGCCACCTGCGAAGTGCCCGGGAGATGCGATATTCCCGCGATGAATCACGCCGTCAACGCGTACCTGCGTCGGCATGACACATTCCGCAGCTGGTTCGAGCACACCGGTAACGGAGAGTTCATCAGGCACACCACCAGCGACCCCGCCGATATTGAATTCGCACCGATCGAGCACGGTGAGATGACGGTTCACGAAATACACGCTCACGTCGTGGCCATACCGAACCCGCTGGAGTGGGGTTGCTTTACCTTCGGAATCATCCAAGGCGAAAGCCAATTCACATTCTTTGCCGCCATGGATCATGTCCACGGGGATGCGACATTGATCGGCACCACAATGATGGAGGCCAACGGCATGTACACGGCGTTGAGCGGTGGCGGTGAAGCCCTCGCTCTTCCCGATGCCGGCAGCTTCGATGATTTCTGCACCCGCGAACGCGAGTACACGTCGACGTTAACCGTCGATTCACCCGAGGTGCGCGCATGGATTGACTTCGCCGAGAACAATAATGCTGGCTTTCCCGAATTCCCGCTGCCGCTGGGCAACCCGCTGGACTCGAGCAGCAGCGACATGACCTCCCAACTCCTGATGGACACGGCACAGACGGAACGATTCGAGTCGGCCTGCGCGGCGGTCGGCGCGCGCTTTGTCGGGGGCCTGTTCGCCTGCCTCGCCCTGGTGGAGCACGAATTCACCGGCGCTCTCACGTATTACGGGCTCACTCCCAGGGATTCCCGCAAAGGCACGGACAATTTCATGACGCAGGGTTGGTTTACCGGCTTGATTCCCATCACCGTGCCGATAGCTGCGGCCTCTTTCGGAGATGCCGCGTGGGCGGCACAGGCTTCCTTCGATTCGGGCCTGGACATGGCGAAGGTTCCCTACTACCGCGTGTTGGAATTGGCGCCGTGGTTGCGCTGGCCGCGGCCGAACTTTCCGGTGTCGAACTTCTTTCATGGCGGCGCTGCTCCGCTCAACGCCATTCTTGCCGCGGCCGACCTGGGGCTTGCGGACAATATCGGCATTTATCCCGACGGCCGGTACTCCTATCAACTGACGATTTATGTATTCCGGTACGGAGAGGGCACGGTCATGGCGATCATGCATCCGGACAACCCGGTCGCCCGGAAATCGGTTGTCCGCTATATGGAAGCGATGAAGTCGGTCTGCGTGCGGGTCGCCGGCAGCGGGAGTTGGGGACGCGTCGCGTAGCGTGGGGCACTTCGATGGCTCGTGATGCGAGATTGCGTGGTTTGACCGGGCTCGGGCGAGTGCGGCCGAGCGTCGCCGGCGGGCGCATCCCGACCGGGAGTGAGGGCGGTATGCGACGGCTAGCCGATTTTGTGGTGCGGTGGCCCTGGGTCGTGGTGGGGATCTGGGTCGCGATCGCGGTCGCGCTGCCGCTGACCGTTCCATCGCTCAACGACATGGCCGAGAAGCATCCGCTCGCCATCCTGCCCAGCGATGCGCCATCGGCCGTCACCGCCCGGAAGATGACCGAGGCGTTTCACGAATCGGGCTCAGAAAACCTCCTGCTAGTGGTCCTGACCGACGAAAGGGGGCTCGGCCCCGCCGACGAGGCCACTTACGGCAAACTGGTGGACGCGCTGCGTCGGGACCCCCGGGACGTCCTGATGGTGCAGGACTTCGTCAGTACGCCGGCACTGCGCTCGGTCGTCACCAGCAAAGACCATAAGGCGTGGGTGCTGCCGGTCGGCGTCGCGGGTGAGTTGGGCACTCCCCGCGCGTACGCCGCGTTCAACCGCATCGGCGACATCGTCGAACGCACCGTCCGCGGCACGCCGCTGACCGTGAACCTCACCGGCCCCGCGGCGACCGTCGCCGACCTCACGGTCGCCGGCGCGCGGGATCGGATGCCGATCGAGCTGGCCATCGCGGTTCTGGTGCTCATCGTCCTGCTGGTCATCTACCGCAGCGCGGTCACCATGCTGCTGCCGTTGCTGACGATCGGGATATCCCTGGTTATCGCGCAGACGGTGGTAGCGGGCTACTCCCAACTGACCGGCTCGGGCGTCTCAAACCAGTCCGTCGTGTTCTTGAGCGCCATAATGGCCGGCGCCGGAACGGATTACGCAGTCTTTCTGATCAGCCGCTACCACGACTATCTGCGGTCGGGTGCCGATTCCGATCGAGCGGTCAGGCGCGCGATGTTCTCGATCGGAAAAGTGATCGCCGCATCCGCCGCCACCGTCGGAATCACGTTCTTCCTCATCAGCTTCGCCCAGATGGGGGTCTTCAAAACGGTCGGAGCGTCGGCGGCGATAGGGATCGGTGTGGCGTTCCTCGCCGCGATGACGTTGCTGCCGGCGATTCTGGTGCTCGCGGGACGGCGCGGCTGGGTCAGGCCGCGGCGCGAGCTGACCTCCCGGTTCTGGCGGCGTTCGGGCATCCGAATCGTGCGGCGACCGAAGGTCAATCTGATTGCCAGCGTGCTCGTGCTGATCGTCCTGGCCAGCTGCGCCGGCCTGGTGCGGTACAACTACGACGATCGCAAGGCCCTGCGGTCTTCCGCTCCAAGCTCCATCGGCTATGCGGCGCTGGACCGTCACTTCCCGGTGAATGAGTCCATTCCGCAGTACATCCTGGTCCAATCACCGCATGACCTCCGCACGCCGAAGGCCCTCGCGGACCTGGAACAAATGGCGGACCGCGTCAGTCAATTGCCCAATGTTGCTGTAGTCAGCGGCATTACGCGCCCCACCGGAAATGTGCCGGAACAATTCAGAGCCACCTATCAGGCGGGCGCCATCGGCACCCTGCTGGCCGGCGGGTCCACCCTGATCAAGGACCACACCAACGACCTCAACCGGCTGGTCGACGGCGCCGGCACACTGGCCGACAACCTCAGCAATGTGCGGGGCCAGGTCGTCCAGCTCGCCGCCAGCATAGGCGAGTTGGAGAGCGCCTTCTCGTCGGCGAAGAACCAGTACACCGGCGACGCGCTGGTGAAACAGGTCGACATCGCGGCCCAGCTCGTCGACCATGTCAACGCGCTCAGCAATTCCATGGGCTGGAACTTCTCCGCGGCCAAGAACATGTTCGCCTGGATAGGCCCGGTGCTGGCGGCGCTGCAGGGCAACCCGAGATGCGACGTCGACCCGTCGTGTAGCGCCACCCGGGGGACATTCGAGCAGCTCCTTGGCGCGCACGACCAGGCAGACCTCGACGCGATCAATGATCTGGCCCACCAGCTGCAGGAGTATCCGGACAAGAGGGCGCTGAAGGCGTCGACGGACCGTCTGCGTGCGGCGTTGGCGAAGCTCACCAACGTGCTGCATTCCCTGGGGATGGACAAGCCCGGTGGGCTGCACGCGAACCTGAACAGCTTGCAAGATGGCGCAAACCGGTTCGCCGGTGGGAGCCGCCAAGTGGCCGACGCGGTGGCCCAAGTCGTCGACCAGGTCAAACAGCTCGGTAGCGGACTTGATGAGTCGGCGGCGTTTCTGTTGTCGCTGAAACGCGATGCGGCACAACCGGCAATGGCCGGGTTCAACATCCCGCCTCAGTTGCTGCACTTGGAGGAGTTCCAAAAGGCCGCCAAGGCATTCATCTCGCCGGACGGCCACTTTGTGCGGTACCTGGTCCAAACGAAACTCAATCCGTTCAGCACCGAAGCCATGGACCAGGTCGACGCGATCAGTGCGGCCGCACGCGGAGCCCAACCGAACACCGCATTGGCGGACGCCACGGTGTCGATGGCGGGATACACCGTCGCCCTGAAGGACACTCGTGACTACTACCAGCACGACATCCGGTTCATCATCGCGGTAACCCTCCTGGTCGTGCTGCTGACCTTGATCGCGCTGCTGCGTGCGATCGTTGCGCCACTGTATCTGGTTGCCTCCGTGGTCATTTCGTATTTATCGGCGGTGGGTATCGGCGTGCTCGTATTCCAATACATGCTGGGCCAGCAATTGCATTGGAGTGTGCCCCCGCTGGCATTCGTGGTGCTGGTCGCGGTCGGCGCCGACTACAACATGCTGCTCGTCTCGCGAATGCGGGAGGAGTCCCCGCACAGCATGCGTTACGGCATCATCCGGACCCTGGGTTCAACGGGCGGCGTGATCACCGCGGCGGGTCTGATCTTCGCTGCATCGATGTGCGGCCTCTTGTTCTCCGGCATCAGCACCGTGGTCCAGGGCGGTTTCGTGATCGGGGTGGGTATTTTGCTGGACACCTTCTTGGTGCGCACCATCACAGTTCCCGCCATGGCCGCGCTGGTCGGACGGGCGAACTGGTGGCCGTCCCGAGCGGGTGCGCCGGTGGGCGTGCGACGACCGCCGATCCGACGCGCCGAGGCGCAACCCAGCTAGCGCGCAAACATGACGTATGTGAGACTACGAGGCGAATCCGAGCGGGCAGGATTAAGAATGAAGACACTAGTCGCGACAGTTACCGCACTGGTAACCGTAGCTGCCACAGGATGTTTCGGCGTCAACACGGCGACGGCGGACGAGGCGCCGGTCGGCGGTCCGCCGACCCCCGGGGCACCCGGCGACCAGACCGCGTTCGCCCTCGGAGGCGCTCACGTCGCGGGCATCCCCTACGACGAGTACATACGCCAGGAGGGCGCCCGCTGGTTCCCCGGCCAGAAGCGCGAAATCGTCCCCTACCCGGCGGGCCAGATTCAGGGACATGTGCTGGAGCGGCTCTTCCCGGGCATCGGCAAGCTCAATCAGCAGTTTCCGGGCCTGGGCATAGACGGCCCCAGCATCGGCGAGTCGGTCGTCGAGGGAGTAGACAACCTCGACGCGGCGATCCGCACCGGACGCCCGGGTACGGCGATCGGCTTGTCCGAGGGCGGGTTCGTGGTCGATGGCGAGCAGGCTCGGCTGGCGAATGACCCGACCGCTCCCCCGCCGGACAAACTGAACTTCGCGACATTCGGTGACCCGATCGGGCATCACGCCTTCGGTCAGAGCTTCCTGACCGCCATGTTCCCGGTCGGCAGCGTTGTTCCCGCACTCGACTACACCATGCCACCGCAGTACGAGAGCCAGTACGACACAAACAGATTCGTGGCTGCGTACGACTTGATCGCGGACTTCCCCGACCGGCCGGACAACATGTTCGCTCTTGCCAACACGCTACTGGGCCTCGCCACCGGTCACACGGCGGTGGCCTTCACCAACCCGAGCATGGTGCCGCCGCAGAACATCAGGACAACGATCAACTCCCGGGGTGCCAAAGACACCACGATCATGGTTCCGGAAAAGCACCTGCCGCTTGTCATGCCGCTGGCCTACCTCGGCATCCCGGAAGACACGCTGAACAAGCTCGACGCAATCCTGATTCCCCGGGTGAATGCGGGCTATTCGCGAAACGACGACCCGGCGACTGCACCGGTCCAGGTGGACCCGGTGCACGGCTTCGACCCGGCGGAAGTCATCGCGCCGGTCAACCAGGCGGCACTCGGCAGCGGGGACCCTCTCTCGCAACTGGTCAGCGGCGCCATGTCCGCGCTGTCCGGCGGCAACGGCTAGACATCGCGCTTATGTCCGGATCATCGATTCTCTCCATGCTGCACGGACGTGCCAGCCTGCGGCCCAACGACGTGGCGTACACGTTCACGAATTACGAGGACGACCGGGAGGGTGTTCCCGAGAGTGTCACGTGGTCGCAAATGTCCCGCCGGACATTCAACGTGGCGCGCGACCTCGGCCAGCACGGGTCGGTCGGGGACAGGGCGGTGATTCTGGCGCCGCAGGGCCTTGATTACATTGCGGCGTTCCTGGGATCCATGCAGGCCGGGCTCATCGCGGTTCCGCTCCCCCTGCCGCATCGCGGCTCGAGCGACGAGCGGGTCAGTGCGGTCCTTGCCGACACCTCGCCTTCGGTCGTTCTCACCACCTCCGCGGTCGCGGAAGAGGTCGCCGAATATGTCGATCGCGCGCGGATGGACGATCTTCCGAAGATCGTCGAAATCGATTCGATGAATCTCGAGGTCGACTGCGGAACAAGCGTTCCGGCAACCGATTTGCCCAGTGTCGCGTATTTGCAGTACAGCTCCGGATCGACCCGAACGCCGACCGGCGTGATCGTCTCGCACCGCAATCTTCAGGTGAATTTCGAGCAGCTGATGCGCAGCTTCTTCACCGACTCCCACCTGAAAGCCCCGGCGGACACCACGATTGTTTCGTGGCTGCCCTTTTACCACGACATGGGTTTGGTGCTGGGAGTCTGCGCGCCGATCCTGGGCGGCTGGCGCGGTGAGCTGATGAGCCCCGTCGCGTTCTTGGAACGGCCGGCCAGGTGGGTACGATCGCTGGCCGCGAATACCTCTTCGTGGTCGGCGGCGCCCAACTTCGCCTTCGACCTGGCCGCCCGCAAAACGAGTGACCGCGATCTGGCCGGGCTCGACCTCGGCGGGGTGCTGGGCATCATCAGCGGTGCCGAACGCGTCGAGCCGGCCACCTTGGATCGCTTCGCTGATCGGTTCGCGCACTTCAACTTTCGGGACCAGATGATGCGTCCTTCGTACGGCTTGGCGGAGGCGACCGTCTTCGTGGCCAGCGGTACCTGGTGCGAGTACTCGACGGTTCACTTCGACATCGACGAGCTGTCCGCGGGTCGCGCCCGGCCGTGCGCGACCGGGGCCGGCTCATCGCTGGTGAGATACGAGCTACCGCAATCACCGACGCTGCGAATCGTCGACGGCGACACCAACCGCGAATGCGCACAGGGCGTGGTAGGCGAAATCTGGGTGCACGGCGCCAATGTGGCCGAGGGCTACTGGCGCAAACCCCCGGAGGAACAGTGCTGCTTCGGCGCGTCGCTCGTCGACCCGTCGCCGGGTACGCCCGACGGACCCTGGCTGAAAACCGGCGATTTGGGTTTCGTCCATGAGGGCGGCCTGTTCATTGTCGGGCGTATCAAGGATCTGCTGATAATCCGTGGACGGAACCACCATCCCGAGGACATCGAGGCGACGGTCCAAGAGATCACCGGTGGTCGTGTCGCGGCGATATCGGTTCCGGTGGACAGTACCGAGAAGCTCGTCACCGTCATCGAGTTCAAGAAGCGAGGCGATTCCACCGAGGAGGCCGTGCAATCGCTGACCTGCGTCAAGCGGGACGTCACCTCGGCGATTTCCAATGCGCACGGCGTGAATGTGGGCGACCTCGTCCTGGTGCCGCCCGGCTCGATTCCCACCACCACGAGTGGCAAAATCCGGCGCGCCGCCTGTATCGAGCAATATCGCCGGCACCAATTCGCCCGGTTGGACGCCTGAGCCGGCGGTCGGGCGCCCCCCACGATGCCGATGTTGGTCACTGTCCTGGTGATGGCCGTTGCCGTCAGTGTCGAACCGTTCCGCATCGGTATGACCGTGCTGATGCTGAACAGGCCCCGACCGGCGCTGCAACTCCTCGCGTTTCTGTCCGGCGGTTTCACCATGGGAATGGCGGTCGGCCTGGTTGTCTTGTTCGCCTTTCGGCGCAGCCTGCTGGGTTCCACCTATTTCGCGTTGCCCAAGGTGCAGATTCTGGTCGGTCTCCTGGCATTGGCGGTCGCGGTGGTCGTGGCGGCGAATCTCCCCGCGCGGCTGGGTTCGCGGCCGCCCCGAGTGGCGACGCCGGTGCAGCGATTGCTGAGCCGGCATTCGCTGTCGGTTGCGGGGATCGCCGGCCTCGGCGTCGCATTGCCGTCCGTCGACTACCTCGCCGCGCTGGCCGTCATCCTGGCCTCGGACGCGACGGCCCTGACGCAGGTCGCGGTGCTGCTGATGTTCAACGCCGTGGCCTTCGCGCTCATCGAGATCCCGCTGCTGGCCCATCTGCTGGCACCCGAGGCAACCGCCACGTGGGTGTCGGCGCTGCACGGCTGGATTCGGTCGCGTCGACGCGTCGACGTCGCTCTTTTGCTGGCCGCGGCCGGCTGCGCCTTCCTCGCGGTCGGCGCTGCCGGGCTTTGACCCTTTCTCAAACGCCGCGTTACCGCTGACTGATAATGGGTCCAATTCGCCGACGGCAAAAGGAGCCGCGATGAGCAAGGCAAGCACAGATCGTCCGCTGCGGGTGATCCAATGGACGACCGGCAACATCGGCCGGCGTTCCCTGCACGCCATCATCGGGCGACCCGACCTCGAACTGGCCGGGGTGTATGCGCATGGCGCCGACAAGGTCGGTGTCGACGCCGCGGAACTGGCGGGCTGGCCCGAACCCACCGGCGTGCGGGCCACGAACGACATCGATGCGCTGCTGGCCCTGGGCGCCGACGCGTGCTGTTACAACCCGTTGTGGCCTAACGTCGACGAACTGGTGCGGCTGCTCGAATCGGGAGTCAACGTGTGCACCAGCGCCGCGTGGATCACCGGCGGCAAGCAGACGCCGCACGACCGCAAACGCATCGAGGACGCCTGTCAGAAGGGCAATTCGACGATCTTCGGCAGCGGCGCGCACCCGGGTATGACGAACATGGTCGGCATGGTGCTGTCCGCCTCGTGCGAGCGCGTCGACGAGATCCGGATCACCGAGTCGGTGGACTGCTCGACCTACGAATCGGCGGAAACCCAGACGGCCATGGGGTTCTCGCAAGATCCCGACACCCCGGGACTGGCCGAGAGCGTGCGGCGGGAAAGCGAAGTCTTCGCGGAATCGGCCGCGATGATGGCCGACGCGATCGGGGCGAAGCTGGACAAGATGACCTTCGACGTCACCTTCACCGCGGCCACCGACGACTCCGACCTGGGCTTCATGAAGATTCCCACCGGGACGGTCGGCAGCGTCTACGGCTACCACCGCGGCTGGGTCGGCGATCGCAACGTCGTCAGCGTCGGGTTCAACTGGACCATGGGCAGTCACGTGGTCCCGCCCAAACCGCTCGAGCACGGGCATGTCATCCAGGTGTTCGGGCTGCCCAACATGCGCACCGTGTTGCACTGCCTGCCGCCGAAGGATTGGACGGAGCCCGGGTTCATGGGACTGGGAATGATCTACACCGCGATGCCGGTGACCAATGCCGTCCCGGCGGTGGTGGCCGCCGAGCCGGGGATCGTGACACTGGCGGATTTGCCGCCGGTCACCGGTCGGCTGGCCCACTAGCGGGTATGCCGTTCGCCACAACGGACAGCCCCCGGGAGGAACGCTTGCGTGCACTAAGGTTAGGATCCCTAACTGAGCAAATGTTGCGTTGACATCGGTGTCGTCGGCGGCGGTTGGTGAGCTTTGCGGAAGGCGGTCAGGTGGTGGCTAGTCCAAACTCAGGTCCCCGCCCCGGCTTCATGAGCCGCGTCCTGAAAAAAGGGTGGATCCCGCTGCTGCTGGTGGTCGTGCTGGCGCTGTCGGCACTGATCGTGTCGCGACTGCACAAGATCTTCGGCTCGGAAGATCTCAACGCAAACGCCGGCAAGGGGATCGAAATTGTGCAGTTCAATCCGAAGGTCGTCGTCTACGAAATCTCCGGCGCCCCCGGAAGCACGGCGAACATCAACTACTGGGACGCGGACGCCAACACGCACCAGGTCAACAACGCCCCGCTGCCCTGGTCGACCACGATCTCGACCACGCTGCCCTCGGTGAGCGCCAACATCATGGCGCAGAGCGACGGCCCCACGATCGCCTGCAAGATCACCGTGGACGGCGTGGTCCGCGAACAGCAAAACTCCGACGGCCATAACGCCCAGACCTTCTGCCTGGTGAAGTCCGCATGAGCGAAACAAACAACAAGACCGAGCGGGACCTGAGCGTCGCCGACACCGGCCCGATCACCACTCAGGGATTGTCCAAGGCCCAGCGCGGCCACCGGCCCTACCTGCCCCACGCGATCCGCATCTTTGCGATACCGATCATCTTGATCTGGGTGTTCGCGACGGTCCTGGTGAACGTCATCGTCCCGACGCTGGAAAAGGTCGGCGAGGCGCACTCGGCGCCGATGACGCCGCTGGACGCGCCGTCGATGAAGGCGATGATGCGCATGGGCCATAACTTCCGCGAGTTCGATTCCAACAGCACGGTCATGGTCGTGCTGGAGGGTCAGCACCCGCTGGGCCAGGACGCGCACCAGTACTACGACAAACTCATTCGGCAACTCCGCCAGAACCCCAAACACATTCAGCACATCCAGGATTTCTGGGGAGACCGGCTGACGGCCGCGGGCGCGCAGAGCGCAGACGCCAAGGCCGCCTATGTGCAGATAAACCTCGCCGGTAACCAGGGCACCACGCTGGCCAACGAGTCCGTGGACGCCGTCCGCAAGGTCATCGACGCGAACAAGGCGCCGCCCGGGGTGAAGGCCTACGTCACCGGTCCCGCGGCGCTGTCCGACGACATGCACATCATCGGTAATGCCAGCCTGGCCAAGATCACGCTGTTCACCCTGGGCGCGATCGCGATCATGTTGCTGCTGGTCTACCGGTCCATCGTCACCACGCTGATCCAGCTGTTCATGACCTTCGTCGCGCTGGCGTGTTCGCGCGGGGTCGTCGCGGTTCTCGCTTACCACAACGCATTCGGGCTCACCACGTTCGCCGCCAACATCCTCACCATGCTGGCGATCGCCGCGGGGACGGACTACGGCATCTTCCTCGTCGGCCGCTATCAGGAGGCGTTGGCCGCCGGCGAGGATCGAGAAACCGCGTACTACACCACCTTCAAGGGCGTCGCCCCTGTCGTCTTGGGCTCCGGCCTGACGATTGCGGGCGCGACCTATTGCCTGAGCTTTTCGCGGCTGCCGTGGTTCAACACCATGGGCGCGCCCGTGGCGATCGGCATGCTGGTCGTGGTGCTGGCCGGCGTCACGCTGGGCCCCGCGGTGGTCTTCATCGGCAGTCGCTTCCACCTGTTCGAAAGACAGGCCAAGCGCGGTCGGCTGTGGCGCCGGGTGGGCACCGCCGTAGTGCGTTGGCCCGCACCGGTTTTGGCCGTCAGCGCCGCGGTCGTGCTGGTCGGGATGATCGCCCTGCCGAGCTTCCACACGAGCTACAACGACCGCCATTACCTGCCGTTGTCGGCCCCGTCGAACCAAGGGCAAGAGGCCGCGAACCGGCATTTCTCCGAGGCGCGGATGAACCCCGACCTGTTGATGGTCGAGTCCGACCACGACATGCGCAACCCCGCCGACATGCTGGTGCTGGACCGGGTGGCCAAGAACGAGATGCGCACGCTGGGAATCGCCATGGTCCAGGACATCACCCGGCCGCTGGGCATTCCGATCCAGCACAGCTCGATCCCGTTCCAGAACAGCATCCAAAGCCAGACGACGATGCAGAACATGGGCTTCCTCAAGGAGCGCATGAACGACATCCTGAAGATGGCCGATGACCTGCAGACACAGATCAACACCACGCAGCGCCAGTACGAGGTGTCGCTGGACCTGGCCAACGCCGCCGACGACAGCGCAAAGACGACGGCGGTGACGTCGCAGATCACCGACACCCTGCGCGACCACATCGCGGATTTCGACGACACCTTCCGGCCGATACGCAGTGTCTTCTACTGGGAGAAGCACTGCTACGACATCCCGGTGTGCATCGGGTTGCGGTCCCTCTTCGACACGTTCGACGGCTTCGACCAACTGGCCGAGCAGTTCCACTATTTGACGACCGACATCGCGCACACCGCCCAAGCGTCACGCGACCTGACTGCGCTGTTCCCCACGCTGATCACGACGCTGAAGACCACCAGGGGCATCACACTGACGCTCTACCAGACGTTCAAGGCGATGATCGACCAGATGGAGGCGATGAGCAACACCGCGATCGTGATGGGGCAGAGCTTCGATCAGTCCAAGAACGACGACTTCTTCTACCTGCCGCCGGAAGCCTTCGACAACCCGGATTTCCAGACCGGCCTTCGCATGTTCTTGTCGCCGGACGGTAAGTCGGCACGGTTCTTCATCACCCACCAGGGCGATCCGATGTCACCGGACGGCATCGCGCGGGTCGACGCCGAACGCACCGCCGCGCAGGAGGGGCTGAAGCAGTCCTCGCTGTCGGATGCCCGGGTGTATCTCGGCGGAACCGCCGCGACGTTCAAGGACATGGCCGACGGCGAGAAGTACGACCTGATGATCGCCGTGGTGTCGGCCCTGACACTGATCTTCATGATCATGCTGCTGCTGACCCGAAGCGTGGTGGCCGCGCTGGTGATCGTCGGCACCGCGGCCAGCTCGATCGCGGCGTCATTCGGTCTGTCCGTGCTGATTTGGCAGGACCTGTTCGGCATCCGGATCCACTGGATCGTCATGGCGCTGTCGGTCATCATCCTGCTGGCCGTCGGGTCCGACTACAACCTGCTGCTCGTCTCCCGGTTCCGCGAAGAGATCCACCGCGGTCTCAAGACGGGGATCATCCGGTCGATGGCCGGCACCGGTGGTGTGGTGACGGCGGCGGGCCTGGTGTTCGCCTTCACCATGGCCTCCATGCTGGGTAGCGATCTGCGCGTGCTCGGGCAGTTCGGGTCGACCGTGTGCATCGGTCTGCTGCTCGACACGCTGATCGTGCGCACGCTGCTGATGCCCTCGATCGCCACCCTGCTCGGGCGGTGGTTCTGGTGGCCTCAGGTCGTGCATCCGCGCGGTGACCACGCGCGACGCCCGGTGCCGGCCCCGGCGGGTTAGCTCGCCGGCAGCTGCACGCATACCGCGACCGCGCCCGCGCCGACGTGCAGCGCGAGCACCGGTCCCAGCTCGGTGACGATCGCCGGCTCACATGTCGGTAGCCGCTCGGCCAGCGCCGTCGCCACCTCGCGGGCGCCGTCCGGGTTGTCGACGTGGTGAACCGCCAGGGCGGCGGCGTCGTGGCCCGCGACCTGACAGACCCGCTCGATCATCGCCTCCGTCGCATGGCTCACCGTGCGCACCCGTTGAGCCAGAACGAGTTTGCCGTCATCGATGCGCAGCAGCGGCTTGAGCGCGAGCGCGGTGCCCAGCCACGCCTTCGCCCCGCCGATGCGTCCGCTGCGGCGCAGGTTGTCCAGCCGGTGCACCACGATGAAGGCATGCCCGCGGTCCACGGCCGCGCGCGCCGCGGCCGTGACGGTGTTGACGTCTCCGCCGTCGGCCGCGGCCCGCGCGGCGGCCAGAGCGACGAAGCCGGTGCCCATCGCGGCCGACCTGGAGTCGACGACGCGCACGTTCGGATCGAGGTCCGCGGCGGTGCGTTCGGCGGCGCGGCAGGTGCCCGACAGCGCCGACGAAAGGTGCACAGCCACAACCCCGTCGGCGCCGCTGTCGGCCAGGGCCTGCTGGTACGCGTCGGCCAGTTCGGCCGGAGTGGCCGCCGCGGTGGTGGCCGCGCGTTTGTAGATATCGTCGGGAACGTCGTCCACACCGTCACGCAGGTCGCCGCCGTCGAGCAGGATGTGCAGCGGAACGACGCGTATCCCCCACTTTTCCGGCAGGTCGCCCGGCAGACGTGCCGACGAGTCGGTCACCACTATTACGGTCACGAGCGCTACCCGCGGGGCTTCTCATGCGGTACGCCGGCCTGGGCGAGCGCCTTGAGCATCAGCTCCGCGACCGCCTGGTGGGCCTCGAAATTCCAGTGGATGCCGTCGGGGTTTCCCCGCCCACTCATAATATGTTCGGCGACAGCGGCTTTGAGATCGACCAGGGGCACCTCGTGGTCCTGCGCCCATTCGGTGATCGCCGCAGCGGTCCCCGTGCGCCCGTGGTGCGCCCTGCCGTAGGTGTCCGCAATGTGCACCGACGGCAGCGATGCCACCATCGGGATGCCGGGGCGATTGAAATCGATTGCGCCACGGGTCTGTTCGAGGTAATCGGCGCTCAGGTGCGGAGGAAGCGCCGATCTGGCAACCGGTGAGAGCCGGGGCTGCAGCCAGCCGTAGCCGTCGCGGACCCAGCGCCGCAGCCACGGCGGGCGCACATAGCGGATCAGCTCACGCAGGGCGGTGGGCAGCACCGACGGTAGTGAATCCATGCCGCCGGTGGCGAAGATGACCGCGCCGGCTTTGGGGAGCGCCGCCCAGGCCCGCGGGTCCTGGGTCGCCGCCCACCAGATGTCGCGGCACGTCCAGCCGATGCGGCCGATCAGCTCGACATCCCAGCCCAATTGCGCGGAGACGATATTCGGCCAGATTCGGGGATCGTCGGCGGGTAGCCCCCCGGTCGGCCCGTAGTAGGCCAACGAGTCGGCGAAGATCAGCAGTGTGGGCTTTTGCCGCTGCTCAGAGGACATCGTTGGACACCTGCGCCGAAGCGTTCCACACATCGAGACGCCAACGGATGCTGGCGAATTCGTCGGCGGGATCGTCGTTGTGGCCGGAAAGTTGCACCCAGCTGGCATTGCCCATGCCGCCCAGGATCGGCCAGGTGGCGACCGGAAGCTTCAGCAGCGCGGCCGACAGCGCGGCGATCAGGCCCCCATGGGCCACCAGCACTACCGGGCGATCCGGCCCGTCGGGGTCACCCCATTCCGCCTCGCCGGTTACCAGTTCGGTGACCAGCGGCACGCTGCGAGCGGCGACGTCGACCCTGCTCTCGCCGCCGTGCGGTGCCCAGGTGGCGTCCTCGCGCCAGGCCAGCCGGGCGCCGGGAGCCTGCGCGTCGACCTCGGTGTGGGTCAAGCCCTGCCAGTCGCCCAGATGGGTCTCCCGCAACCGCTGGTCGACCCGGATCGGCAGGCCGGTCACCTCCCCCAGCCTGACCGCCGTGTCGTAGGCGCGATGCAGATCCGACGACACGATCAGCAACGGCTGCAGCTTGCCCAGCACCTCGGCGGCAGCGATCGCCTGCGCCCGACCGAGTTCGCTGAGTTGGGAATCCAGCTGGCCCTGCATTCGGCTGCCGGCGTTGAAATCGGTTTGCCCGTGACGCAACATGATCAGACGGCGAATCTTCATCGCGTGCCCGACTCTGCGGAGTTGCCACGGTCCTCGTCCAGGTCTACCGGCACCACCGGGCAATCACTCCACAGCCGCTCCAGCGCATAGAAGTCGCGGTCCTCCTGGTGCTGAATGTGGACGACGATGTCGCGATAGTCCAGCAGCGTCCAGCGGCCTTCCCGCGTGCCCTCGCGCCGCGCCGGCTTGTAGCCCGCCCTGCGCATTTTCTCCTCGACCTCGTCGACGATGGCGTTGACCTGCCGCTCGTTGGACGCCGAGGCGATCACGAAGCAGTCCGTGATGGCGAGTTGGGCCGAGACGTCGATGACGATGACATCGTCGGCCAGCTTCGAGGCGGCGGCGCCGGCAGCCACCGCCGCCATGTCGATGGCCTCCTGGGTGGCGCTCATTGGTGATCCCCTGTGGTCAGGCGTGTTTCGCCCACGATTACCGGCGGCTCCGCATCGTCGCGGTAGAGGCGGCGCTTGGAGACGTACTGCACGACGCCGTCGGGCATCAGATACCACAGCGGACGTCGCTGCGCCGCGCGGCGGCGGCAATCGGTCGAGGAGATGGCCAGCGCCGGGATTTCGACCAGGGTCAGCGCGTCCTCGGGCAACTCACCCAGCACGCCGGTGACGTGTTCGCGTCGCAGCTCGTAGCCGGGCCGGCTGACGCCGACGAAGCGCGCCAGTTCGAACACCGTCTCCCAGCCCTGCCACGACAGGATGGAGGCCAGCGCGTCGGCGCCGGTGATGAAGTACAGCTCGGAGTCCGGGTTCAGCGCGTGCAGGTCGCGCAAGGTGTCCTTGGTGTAGGTGGGGCCGGCGCGGTCGATGTCGACCCGGCTGACCGAGAAGCGGGGATTGGACGCCGTGGCGATCACCGTCATCAGATACCGGTCCTCGGCGGCGGACACGTGCCGATCCTTCTGCCAGGGCTGACCGCTGGGCACGAACACCACTTGGTCGAGGTCGAACAGGTCGGCGACCTCACTGGCGGCAACCAGGTGGCCGTAATGGATGGGGTCGAACGTCCCACCCATCACACCTAACCTGCGAAGCTGCTTTTGCACGATGTGCCAGCTTACTTGAGCCGCTGTTACGGCCCCATTTCCCAGGCGTTGGTCACATGCGCCACATCCTGGGAGAGCCGCCCGCGAACATCACGCTGGCGCAACCGTGGCGCTCGAGCGTCACGCCAGCGCGGCGCAGGCACGAAGATCGACCTCACACCGGCAGCAGCTGGTCGATCACCGCGGCCAGCTGCTTGGCGGACCGGCACTCGTGCATCGGGATGACCTCTTGATAGCGCGGTACCGCCGAGTCACCGCTGCCCCAGAGATGCTTGGGCTCGGGATTCAGCCAGTGCGCGTGCCGGCTGGCGGTCACCATGTGGGTGAGCAGCTCGATCTCCGGATTGCGGTAATTGGTGCGCCCATCGCCGAGCACCAGCAGCGAGGTGCGCGGTGACAGCACGTTGGGGAACGCCTGCACGAACGACGCGAACGCGTTGCCGTAGTCGGAATGGCCGTCGCGACTGTAGACGCCCGACTCCCGGGTGATCCGCTGGATGGCCACGGCCAAATCGGCTTCCGGGCCGAACATGTGCGTCACCTCGTCGGTGGTGTCGATGAAGGCGAACACGCGAACGCGTGAGAACTGTTGGCGCAGAGCATGTACGAGGAGCAGGGTGAAATGGCTGAACCCGGCGACCGAGCCGGAGACATCGCACAGCACCACCAGTTCCGGCCGCGCCGGGCGCGGCTTGGCCAGCACCACGTCGATCGGCACCCCGCCGGTGGACATCGACTTGCGCAGCGTCTTGCGCAGATCGATCGACCCCGCCCGGGCCCGCCGGCGGCGGGCCGCCAGGCGGGTCGCCAGCGTTCGGGCCAGCGGCGCCACCACCCGCCGCATCTGACGCAGCTGCTCACCGGAGGCGCGCAGGAACTCCACGTTCTCGGAAAGCTGCGGAATGCCGTACATCTGGACGTGATCGCGCCCCAACTGCTCGGCGGTGCGCCGCTTGGTCTCGGAGTCGACCATCTTGCGCAATTGGGTGATCCGCTGCGCGGCAAGCGCTTTGGCGATCTCCTCCTGGCTGGGAGTGGGTTCGTCGCCGTAGGAGGCGAGCAGCCCGGCCAGCAGCTTGCCCTCGAGTTCGTCGAGCGCCATCGCCTTGAGTGCCTGATACGACGAGAAGGACGGGCCCCGGCTGGAGCTGTATTTTCCGTAGGCCTCGACGATCCGGGCGATCATCGCGACCAGGCGCTCGTCCATGTCGGCGAGATCGGGGTTGTCGGTCAGCAGATCCACCAGCATCTGGCGCATCGCCTCGACGTCGTCGGGCGGCAACGCGTTGTCGTCGGACGAGTCGTCGGCCTCGTCGTCGGTGACCACCGCGCGTGCCCCCAGCGCGGCCGGGAACCACAGGTCGAACATGGCGTCATAGGTCTCGCGGTGATCCGACCGGCGCAGCACCGCGCACGCCAGGCCCTCGCGCAGCACCTTCCGATCGCCCAGGCCGAGCGTCGCCATCACCCGGCCGGCGTCCACCGTCTCGGACGGGCCGACCGAAATCCCCGCCCCGCGAAGCGCTTCCACGAACCCCACCAGATGACCCGGCAGCCCGTGCGGGGCGAGCGGCCGGGAGGGGCGGATACGGCGGGTGGCCATCGCGGTCGTCCTAATTCAGCCGCAGCTCGCCGGTCGCGCGCTGCTGGTCGGATTGATGTTTGAGGACCACGCCGAGCGTGGCCGCGACGACCGCGTCGTCGATGGTGTCCAGGCCCAGCGCGAGCAGCGTGCGGCCCCAGTCAATGGTCTCGGCGATGGACGGGACTTTCTTGAGTTGCATGCCGCGCAGGACGCCGATGATGCGAACGAGTTCCTCGGCCAGGTGCGCGGGCAGTTCGGGAACCCGGGACAACAGGATGCGGCGTTCCAGGTCGGGACTCGGAAAGTCGATGTGCAAGAACAGGCACCGACGCTTGAGCGCCTCGGACAGTTCGCGGGTGGCGTTGGAGGTCAGCACCACCAGCGGCGTCCGCTCGGCGGTGATCGTGCCCAGTTCGGGAACGGTCACCGCGAAGTCCGACAGCACCTCCAGCAACAGGCCCTCGATCTCGATGTCGGCCTTATCCGTCTCGTCGATGAGCAGCACCGTGGGCTCGGTCCGCCGGATGGCGGTCAGCAGCGGACGCTGCAGCAAGAACTCCTCGCTGAACACGTCGTCCTTGGTCTGATCCCAGTCGCCTTGTCCGGCAGCGTTGCCGGTTTGAATACGGAGTATCTGCTTGGCGTGGTTCCACTCGTAGAGGGCGCGAGCCTCGTCGACGCCCTCGTAGCACTGCAGGCGCACCAGGCCCGAATCGGTGGCCTGGGCGATGGCGCGGGCCAACTCGGTCTTGCCCACACCGGCCGGGCCCTCCACCAACAGCGGCTTGCCGAGCCGGTCGGCCAGGAACACCGCCGTCGCGGTGGCGGTGTCGGGCAGATAACCGGTCTCGGCCAACCGCCGCGAGACGTCGTCGATGTCGTCGAACAACGGCTTGGGCCGGGCGGGCACACTCACAATCGGTTCTCCTAAAACACTTTCTGCACGCGGGTATCAGGCCGGACGAGTCTGTCCGTCTCCCCACGCAATCCATTTGGTCGAGGTCAATTCGGGCAGTCCCATCGGGCCGCGGGCATGCAGTTTCTGGGTGGAGATGCCGATCTCGGCACCGAAACCGAACTGCTCACCGTCGGTGAATGCCGTGGACGCGTTCACCATCACCGCGGCGGCGTCGACACCGTCCGTAAACTTTTGCGCCGCAGCCATATTGGTGGTCACGATGGCCTCGGTGTGTCCGGTGCCGTACTCGTTGATGTGGGCGATCGCGGCGTCGATACCGTCGACCACCGCCACCGCGATGTCCATCGACAGGTACTCGCGGCGCAGGTCGTCCTCCTGCGCATCCCTGGAAAAGCCACCGTGCACGGTCACGCCGGCGTCCTGCAGGGCGGTGACCAGCCGGGGCAGTGCCGTTTCGGCGATGCCGACGTCGACCAGCAATGTCTCGGCGGCGTTGCAGACGCTGGGCCGACGAGTCTTGGAATTCAGCAGGATTCGCTCGGCCACCTCCAGGTCGGCGCCTTCGTGCACGTAGACGTGGCAGTTGCCGACGCCGGTCTCGATGGTGGGCACCTGCGCGTCGCGAACCACCGCGTCGATCAGGCTCGCCCCACCGCGCGGAATCACCACGTCGACCAGGCCGCGAGCTTGGATCAGATGCGTTACCGTCGACCGGTCGTCGGCGGACAGCAATTGCACCGCATCGGCGGGCAAGTCTTCGCTGACCAGCGACGCCCGCAACACCTGGACCAGCGCCTGGTTGGACCGCGTCGCCGACGAACTACCGCGCAGCAGCACGGCGTTACCAGACTTCAGCGCCAAGCCGAAAGCGTCGACGGTGACATTGGGCCGGCCCTCGTAGATCATGCCGACCACGCCGAGCGGAACCCGTTGCTGTCGCAGCTGCAACCCGTTGGGCAACGTGTAACCGCGCAACACCTCCCCGACCGGGTCGGGTAGCCCGGCGACCTGGCGCAGGCCGGCGGCGATGCCCTCAACGCGCTTGGGGTCCAACGCCAACCGGTCGAGCATCGCGGTCGGTGTGCCGGCGGCCCGGGCGGCCTCCAGATCTTCGGCGTTGGCCGACAGGATCAACTCGGTGTGGGCGGCTATCGCGTCGGCCGCCGAGCGCAGTGCCTGGTCCTTGGCGACCGTCGGCAGCAAAGCCAAGACGCGGGATGCAACGCGGGCGCGGCGTGCGGCGTTGTGCACCTCCTGGCGCAAGTCAGGAAGCGATGGTGCTTGCAGACTCATTGAACCAGGGTATCGGGCGGGAAAAGCCCGGGTGAGGCGACCCGTGCGCAACCTTTTGCGCCCGCGATCAGCCGACCCGCTCGCCGTGGCGGGCACTGCGCACCTTGCTGCGCCGCTCTTCGATGATGTTGCCGAAGTTCTGCAGCAGCAGGGGCGCACGCATCACCAGATGCTCGATGTGCTCCCGATCGATCTCCAGCGCGGTAACCTCTTCCAGCGCGTACGCGCTGGCCAGGTTCGGTTGCCGCGTCAGCGCCGTCAGCCCCAGGAACGATCCCTCATCCAGCGTGCTGATCGGCACCATCGACCCGTCGTCCGCGGTGGTGGTCAGCTGCACCCGCCCGGCGACCACGAACGTCATGGTCGTGGGCACCTGGCCGGCGTACTCCACCACCTCGTCGGCGCCGTATCGGACGATCCTCGCCGCCGACCGCAGCGATCGCTGCTCCTCGGCGCCGATCCGCAATGCCGGCGCCACCACCGTGTGCAGCGCATGCTCCACGCGTTCGATCGTGGAGAAATCGTCGTCGGCGTCGTCGAGGTGCAGATTCTCCCGCCGCGCGGCATACCAGGTCCAGCGCAGGAAGGTCGCCTTGGCGGCGCCGGCGTCCGCGGGTGAGTTCAACCCGATGGTCGTCCGGTACTCGCCCGCGCCCGCCGGGATCGACCGCGGCACGCTGCCCGCCTTGAGCTGCGGCAATCCCTCGGCGATACGCGACAGCAGCGCGCACACCCGGTCCGGCGGGTCGACGCTGGAGAACATCGTCGTCACCGCCAGCTTGTGGGCGCCAGACGGACGACTGAGATTCGTGAAGGCGTTGCTGGCGAGCATCGAGTTCGGCATGACCCGAATTCCGCTGCCGGTGTCGATGTGCACGGCGCGCCAGTTCACCTCGACCACGCGTCCGCGGGCCGTGCCGGTGTCCAGCCACTCGTCGATGCGGAAGGGCTGCTCGAACAACATGAACAGGCCCGACACGATCTGGCCCACCGAGTTCTGCAGCATCAGGCCGATGACGACCGAAGTGACACCCAGCGCGGTGAAGATACCGCCGATCCGCACACCCCAGATGTACGACGACATCACCGCCAGACCGACACCGATCACAGCAAACCGGGCGCAGTCCAGGAAGATGGTGGGTAGCCTTTTGCGCCAACTCTTTTCGGGCGCACCTTCGAACATCGTCGCGTTGAGACCGGACAGCACGAGCACCAGCACCAGCAAGCCGAACACCGTGGTGAGGACGCGCACCGGAACGTCGCGGGACGGGACCTGGGAGGCCTGAACGAGCAGCAGCAACAGCGCGCCGAGCGGGAGCAGGTAGTTGCGCAGCAAGCCGACCTGCCGGGCCAGCGGGCTGTTCCTGCGCAGCAGCGCGTCATGCAGCTCGGTGAGAGCGATCAACCCGAGCGGTAGTCCGACCGCGATGCCGATCGCCCAGTAGAACCACGTCGAGTTGAAGACGTTCATCAGCGCTCCAGCAACCGGTAGATGGCCTGATCGACACCGCCGACCGAGATGGTGCCGGCGGGCGTGAACTGCCGAACATCCCGCATCGCCTCGTACACCTGCGCACTGACGTAGATGCCCGGCTGCGGTGAGCCACTGTGCATTTGATACGCCAAGCTGACCGCGCCGCCCCACATGTCATAAACCAGGCTGGAGCGGCCGACCAGCCCGCTCACCACGTTGCCCGTGTTCACACCGACCCGCAGACCCAGCTGGCGCGCCGCTTGATTGTTGAATCGATCGATGATGCGGCCGATCTCGAGGGCGAAGTCGACGGCGCGGTGAATGCTGTCCAGCCGGGGGGTGACCACCCCGCAACTGGCCAGGTAGCCGTTGTGGAATGTGCGAATTCGTTCGACGCCGAGAGTGTCTGCGGCCGAATCGAATTGCCGGAAGAGATCGTCGACGGTCGCGACCAACTCGTCTTCGGGCACGTCGTTGGAAAACTCGTCGAGCCCCACGATGTCGGCATAGATGATGGCGACGTCTTGATGCCTTTGGGCGATGGTCTCCTCGCCCTCGCGATAGCGCTGCAGCACCGATTCGGGCATCAGCGCCAGCAACAGGCGGTCGTTTTCCCGGCGCTGCTCGTCAAGCAGCTCTTCCTTGATCGCCAAATTCCGGCTCATCTCGTTGAAAGCCGCTGTGAGATCACCGATTTCGTCGCGCCGCCGGACCGGGATGTTCACCTCGTAGTCGCCGGAGCTGATCTTGCGGGTGCCCTCCTCGAGACGACGGACCGGCCGCACGGCGGCCTGGGCGACGAACAGCGAGGCCACACAGATGGCGAAGATCATTCCGGCGACGGCGATCACCAGATTCTTGCTGAACCTGCCGAGCCGGGCGAACGCATCGGAGTTGTCGCGCGTCGCAAGGATCGACCAGTGCAGGTCGGAGTTCGGGATGCTCAGCGGGGCATAGGCTTCCAACTCCCGGTTACCCAGATAGTCGGTGGCGCTGACCACGCCGCTCTCGCCGCGTTGGGCGGCGCGCAGCCCGGCGGTGTCAACCGGCTGCACCAGGGTGGTGCCGCCCAACCGGATCGCCCGGTCCACCACGTCGGGCGGCGTGCCGGCGTCGATCGCCGAGCGCCGGTATCCCTTTGGGTCCTCGATGAAATCCCGGGAATCGGAGCGCATCAGGTCGTCGGGGCCCGCCAGATACGTTTCGGTCGCGGGACCCATCCCGGCGGCGTCCCAGTGCCTGTCGGCGGTCATGATCTTGTTGATCTTGGCGACCGGCACCGGCAGCGCCATCACGCCGTCGAACTTGCCGTTCATGCCGATCGGTGACACCACCCACGCCGTCGGGGTGTCGAGCGCGGGCTGGTACTGCTGGAAATCGGTGATCCAGACGAAATCGAGGTCGTTGGACGCCAGGGCTTTCTGGTATGCCTCCCGCAGCTTGGATTCGCGGTACGGTCCGGTCAGGACGTTGGTGCCGAGGTCGGGGCCCTTCAACACGCTGTAGACGACGTTGCCCTGCATGTCCAACAGCAGGGCGTCCCGGTAGTCGAAGCGGGTGACGATGCCGCGCATGTAGAAGTCGAAACGTGCGTTGGCCGCCGACCAGGCGCTGCCGTCGCCGGCGTCCTGGATGGGCAGGGCATCGGGGTTCGGCCGCGGCCCGGCCGTGTAGTACGCCTGAATGTATTTCTGCGCGTTGGAACTTGGCAGGACGGCTCGAATATCGATGGTGTCCCCGGTGATTTGCTTGATCGGTCTGATCATGTCGTTGTCGTAGTAATCGACCAGCGACTGCTGTTGGGCGGGCGAGATCGTTGCGTTGCTCAATTGAGCGAAGCCCGCCGTGAGCGCCGTCGTCGCCTCGGTGATGCCGAACCCGCCACTCCAGGTGATCAGCGAATTCGACACCTCGCGGAACAGCGCCTGCACCGCCCGCTTTTGTGACTCGCGCATCTCGATCAAACGTTCCGATTCGACCTGCCGCAACGCGTTACGCCCGGACACCGCCCCGATGGCCCCGATCACCGCCACGCCCAGGATGCTCGACAGCAGCATCATGACCAGAATCTTGGACTGGATGCCGAAGCGGAAGCGCCCCAGGCGCTGCCGGCGGGGACGCTTGGTGGCCGGTTGGGCAGGGCCGGGATCGATATGGGGTTCAGCGTCGGTCAGCTCGCTCGTGGTCAATCGCCTGCCCCTTTTCTTGGGATTCAGCACCCCCAACGCAGCAGAATATCGTGCGGACATCGAGTTATTCAGCGTTTGCCGTGACGCGATTCGGCGTCGAAAGCGCTTGGTGGCCCTGGCGTGCTTCGCCATCCCGGCACGACTAACGTCGGCCTCATGGCAGGGGTCTGTGTGGTGGGCAGCGTGAATCTCGACCTGTCGCTGGGTGTCGACGCCCTGCCACGGCCCGGCGAAACCGTTTTGGCATCGTCGTTGACACACGCCCCCGGCGGCAAGGGCGGCAATCAGGCGGTGGCGGCGGCGCGCGCCGGCGCGCAGGTGCAGTTCGTCGGAGCGATCGGCGACGACGCAGCCGCCGGACAATTGCGCGCACACCTGGAGGCCAACGGCGTCGGGCTGGACGGAGCCATCGAAATTCCCGGCCCCAGTGGCACGGCCATCGTGGTGGTCGACGCGAACGCCGAAAACACCATCGTGGTCGCGCCGGGTGCCAACGGGCGGTTTACCCTGACCGACGACCGTGCCCGCGCGGTCGTCGGTGGCTGCGATGTGATGTTGACCCAGCTGGAGATCCCGCTGCGCACCGCGGTCGCCGCGGCGCAACACGCCCGCTCGTCTGGCGCGGTCGTCGTCGTGAACGCTTCGCCTGCCGGTCGGGACGCCGACTCGTTGGGCGAGTTGGCGGCCGCCGCAGACGTGGTGATCACCAACGAAGAAGAAGCTGATAAATGGCCATGGCGTCCACAGCATTTGGTGGTCACCCTGGGTGCGCGCGGCGCCCGCTACGTTGGCGCCGACGGCGAGTTCACCGTCTCCGCGCCGGCGGTGGATGCGGTGGACACCACCGGGGCCGGCGACGTGTTCGCCGGCGTGCTGGCCGCCAACTGGCCACCCAATCCCGGCTCGCCGGGCCAGCGGCGGATCGCCTTGCGGCGCGCCTGCGCGGCGGGTGCGCTGGCGACGCTGGTCGCCGGCGCCGGTGATTGCGCACCGGACGCCGCGGCGATCGACAAGGCGCTGCGGGACGCGTCCTAGCCCCCCTGTCCGCCCACGTCGTGGGCGATTCTCAGGCCGTCGCCGGTCTCCATCTCGTCCGCTGTCTGGCTGAGCAGCACGCGACTTCGGCTCGGCGACAGCAGGGCCGAGAGATAGTGATGCGGTGCGTCGGCCGCGTAGACGAGCCGGTTGACCCGCAACAGGGCGGCGCCGATCGGCATGTCCAGCAGGTGCGCGATGCGCGGGCCCGCGATTTCGGCGGTGATCTCGTGCCGCACCCGGTTCATCGTGATGCCGCTGTCGGACAGCAGCTCGTAGAGCGGTGCGCGCCGTAACGCGGTCTCGGTCAGCACCGGGGCCAGCTCCGGGGGCAGCCAGGCGTCGGTCACCATCAGCGGTTCGCCGGTCCTGCGTTGCCGCCGCACCCGCACGATGTGCAGCAACTCGCCGGTGCGCCCGAGGTTTTCGGCGACGGGCCGGGCGGGCGACCGCGTGCCCAATTCGACCACTTCGACCTCGGTCTCAAATTGGGTCTGGCGCAGTTCTTGCAGGTATGAGCGGCCGGCCGGCACATCGGCCGGGTCATGTTGGCGCACAAACGAACCAACGCCGTGCCGGCGATCGATGTAGCCCTGTTCGGCGAGGTCGGCCAGCGCGCGGCGCACGGTGATCCGAGACACCCCGAACTGGTCGCACAGGGTCTGCTCGGTGGGCAACGCCTCGCCGGGAGCGATGACACCGCGGTCGATCTCGTCGTGCAGTACCAAGAACAGTTGCCGGTGCAACGGCACGCCGGCGGTCGTGGTCACCGGCCCGGCCTTTGCGCTGCGCTGCTGCACGGTGCTCAATGCTCCCACACCGCCTCTCTTGCGCGATGCGATCAGTTGTTATAAACATATAACAACTGATCGGCAATCTACAGGGGGTCGCGATGACCGCGGTGCAGCAGTGGGCCGCCACCGATCCGGACGGCCCAACCGGGCGCCTTGCCGCCTGGGTCGCCGATCTCACGCTCGACGACGTCCCCTCCACCGTCGTCGACCGCGCCAAACACCTCCTGCTGGACGGCATCGGCTGCGCCCTGGTCGGGGCGCAATTGCCGTGGTCGCGCATCGCCACCGGCGCCGTGTTGGGCTTGGAGGGCACCGGCGACAGTGCCGTCATCGGTACCGGTCATCGGACCAGCGCGCCCGCGGCCGCGGTGCTCAACGGCACGTTCATCCAGGGCTTCGAACTCGACGATTTCCATCCGGTGGCCCCGCTGCACAGCTGCTCGCTGCTCATCCCGGCGTTGCTGTCGACGGCGTCCACACGTCTGGTGTCGACGACCGGCGCCGAACTCCTGCTCGCGGCCATAGCCGGGTTCGAAGTCGGGCCCCGCGTCGGCTACACCCTGCACGGCACCCAAATGCTTGACCGCGGATGGCATTCGGGCCCGGTCTTCGGCACCCATTCGGCGGCAATGGCTTCCGGCAAGTTACGCGGGCTGCCACCGGCGCAATTGGAGGATGCACTGGGCCTGGCCGCGACCCAGTCGGCGGGCCTGATGGCGGCGCAGTACGAAGCGATGAGTAAGCGCATGCACCACGGGCTGGCCGCCCGCAATGGGTTCTACGCGGCGGGGCTGGCGGCCGCCGGCTACACCGGCATCAAGCGGGTGTTCGAGCGCGAATATGGCGGCTTCCTCAGCGTTTTCGGCGAGGGCCACGATCCGGATGCCGCACTGTTGACCGGTGAACTCGGCCACCGCTGGGAGACCACCATCATCATGGTCAAGTCCTATGCCGCGATGGGTGGGCTGCACGGTGCCATCGACGCCGCCCGGCGATTGCGGAGTTCGGTTGCGCCGGAATATATCTCATCGATCGACATCACCGTCGGAGAAACCGTGTACAAACACGGCTGGTGGTTGCCGCAACGCCCGCTCACCCCGATCGGGGCACAGATGAACATCGGGTACGCCACCGCGGCCGCGCTGCTCGACGGCAACGTGCTGCCCGAACAGTTCACCGAAGCCCGCCTCGATTCCGACGACATCTGGTCACTGATCGCCGCCACGACCGTGCACCTCGACGAATCACTGGCCGACGCCGGCATCGCCGAGAAATTCCGCACCGATATCGCGGTGACCACCCGGGACGGAACCGCGCACCACGCGCGAGTGGCCCTGCCGCACGGCGCGCCCAACGATCCGGTCACCAACGACGAACTGGTGGCCAAGTTCCACGCCCTCGCCGACCGGGTCACCAGCCACGGCCGCGCCGCGGCGATCGAGCGCGCGGTGGTGGGGCTCGACGATCTGACCGACATCAACAACCTGATCGATCTGCTCGCCGGCCCCGTCTCGGGCGCGCTGGACTGAAAGGACGCAAGATGGCAACAACACCCGCCCGTCAGCGGTTGAAAGAATTGCTGGACAAGCGCGAACTCATCGTTGCACCAGGTGTTTTCGACGGAATATCGGCGCACCTGACCAGACGAACCGGGCAGGTCGCGGCATACATGACCGGCGCCGGCGTGGCGGCGTCGGGTTTCGGATTGCCCGACATCGGCCTGGTCACCGCGACCGAGATGGCCGAGCGGGTCGCGATGATCACCGGCGCCTTGGGCGATCTCCCGCTGATCGCCGACGCCGACACCGGCTACGGCGGACCTATGAACGTGGTGCGCACGGTTCGTTCCTACGACGCGGCCGGGGTGGCCGCCATCCAGCTGGAGGACCAGGTGCTGCCCAAGCGCTGCGGTCATCTGCCGGACAAGCAGGTCGTCGACGCGGCGGTGTTCGAACAGACGCTCGCGGCCGCACTGGACGCCCGATCCGATGACAACCTGCTGGTGGTGGCCCGCACCGACGCGCGCGGACCGCTCGGCCTGGATGCCGCGATCGAGCGCGCCAACCGGTACGCGCAGGCGGGTGCCGACATCATCTTCGTCGAGGCGCCGCAGGACGTCGGCGAAATCGAACGCATCGCACACGAAGTGGACGCTCCCCTGCCGATCAACCTGGTGCTCGGCGGCCTGACACCACCGCAGTCGGCGTCGCGCCTGCAGGAGCTTGGATACGCGATCGCCATCCACCCCAGCAATCTGCTGATGCAAACGACATTCGCCATGCTGCAAAGCCTGTGCGAGCTCAACGGCACCGACCTCGCCGCCCAGTTGCCGACCTCCCCGGGTGACTTCTTCAACCTGGTGGGTATGTCGGAATGGCGGGCGCTCGACGACAAGTACGCACACACCACCAAGGACCGCTCATGAGCATGACCATCATCGAAAAGATCTTCGCTCGTAAGGCCGGGCTGGATTCGGTGGCGCCGGGTGACACCGTCGTGGTCGACGTCGACATGACCGTCCTAATCGACCTGCAGTTCGCCACCATGTGGATACAGCCCAACCGGATCCACGACCCCGACAAGCTCGCGGTGATCATGGATCACGCCGTGCCCGCACCGACCATCAAGGACGCCGAGGGCGGCCACCACGCCCGCAAATTCGTTGCCGACTTCGGCATCGAGCGCTTCTACGACGTCGGCCGGCATGGCATCTGCCATCAGGTGATCGCGGAGAACCGGCTGGCCCGCCCGGGAGAAGTGCTGGCCTGCACCGACTCTCACACGTGTGCCGCCGGCGCATACAACACCGCGGCGCGCGGACTGGGTCCCGCCGAGATCTATTCGATCATGTGCACCGGTTCCACCTGGTTCCAGGTCGCGCCGACCCTCCGCTACGAATTCGACGGCGCCAAACCGGACGTGGTGAGCGGCAAGGACATCTTCCTGCACATCGCCAACGAGTACGGTGATGCGCCCAATTTGAACCTCGAGTTCGGCGGGCCCGGCCTGGCCGGCATCCCGATGCACGATCGGCGGACCATCGCGACCCAGGGCGCCGAGGTGTCGGCCGATTTCAGCACATTCGAGCCCGACGACGTGTTGGCATCGTTCCTCGACGAACGAGGGGTCACCGGATTCGACACCGTCACACCGGATTCCGGCGCCGACTACCACGACATCCGGCACGTCGACCTGACGGCGCTGGACCCTATGTCGCGCGTCCGGGCACCGTCAGCCGCAACGGTTCGCCGGTCTCGCAATTGGGCAAGCAGAAAATCGACCAGGCGTTCATCGGTTCCTGCGCCAACGGTCAGCTGGAGGATCTGCAGATCGCCGCACAGGTGTTGCGCGGCAAGACCGTCGCACCGGGCGTGCGGCTGCTGGTGACGCCCGCCTCGCAGGCCGTCTACCGCGAGGCGATGCGACGCGGCTACCTGCAGGACCTCGCCGACGCCGGCGCGGTCGTCACCAACTCCACCTGCGGAGCCTGTTTCGGCTACCACATGGGCGTGGTGGGGCCGGGCGAGGTGTGCATCACGGCCAGCACCCGCAACTTCACCGGGCGCATGGGCAGCCCCGAAGCCGAAATCTACATGGCCTCCCCTGCCACCGTCGCCGCGTCCGCGATCGCCGGCTACATCAGCGACCCCAGGAGTGTGACCGCATGACGCTACGTTTCAGCGGCAAAGTATGGGTGTTCGGCGACAACCTGAACACCGACGGCATGTATCCCGCGTTCGCCATGAAGATGGAACCGGCCGAAGCCGCCAAGCATGTCTTCTACGAGGTCCGGCCCGGCTGGACCGACGAGGTATCCCAGGGCGATATCGTGTTGGCCGGCAAGAACTTCGGGCTCGGCTCTTCACGACCGGTGGCGGCGTTGTTCGTCGAGCTCGGCGTCGCCGGACTGGTCGCCGAGGAATTCAACTCGCTGTTCTTCCGCAACGCCGTGAACTCCGGGCTGCCGGCAATCACCGTCCCCGGGGCCACCTCGGCGTTCAGCGACCGCGACACCGGAACGTTCGACCTCGCCGACGGCAGCTGGCGCAACGACACCACCGGCGCCTCGGGTACCGTCCCGAGGCTGCCCGACCTCATCCTCGACATCATCGAGAGCGGCGGCGTATTGCCCCGGCTTGCCCGGCAGGGCTACCTGCCCGGCGAATTGGGCGACCTGCTGCGCTCACCCGCGGTGGCGATGCGCGGCGCGGGCAGCGGCGCATGATCGAGCGACTGGGCCGGATGCTGCGCGGTGTGCGCGCGGGTGCCCACCGGAGTCCGCTCGCCGGTGCCGCATTCGAGGCGCCCACCACCATCACGGTCACCAGCACCGCGTTCGCCGACGGCGGCGCCATGCCGGCGTCCAGCGCGGGACAGGGTGTGGGTGACAACATGTCGCCGCCGTTGCGCTGGGCGGGACCGCCGCCCGGCACGCGGCAGCTGGCGCTCGTCATCGACGACGTCGACGTTCCGTTCCCCCGCCCCCTGGTGCACAGCGCCGCGCTGATCGAACCGAGTGTGGACGACGTGGCCGCGGGCGCACTGCAACCGGGTTGCCCGGGAATCCGCTTCCTGCGGGCCGATCTGGGGCACCACGGCTACGCCGGACCACGACCGATTCCCGGGCATGGGCCACACCACTACCGCTTTCACGTGTTCGCGCTCGACGCCGTCCTCCCGGACACCGTGACCAACGCCAAGGGACTGCTGGCCGCCATGCGCGGGCACGTGCTGGCGCGGGGCACGCTGACCGGGACCTACGAGCGCTGAGCGCGCGTCACCCCTATTGACCTGCGGTTGGCAGTGTTTGGCAGCGGCTGGCGTCGATCTGGCAGTGGTTTGCGGGCAGCGTCGGTGGCGATCGCAGTTCGCCATCGAGAAAGGAACATCATGTCCGCTCCCACGATTGACCGCACGGGCACCCGGGACGGCCTGCTACGCCTTGCCATGCGCGCCGACGCCGCCATCAGTGGACTGGTCGGCCTGGCCGGCATGCCGGTGGCCGGCTGGCTCGCCGAGCTCTCGGGCACCACGAAGGCATTCGAATACGGCATGGGCGCGTTCTTGATCGCCTACGGCGTGGTCGTGTTCGGGCTGGCCAGCCTGCCGTCGGTGCGGCGCGCCGGCATGGCCGTCATCATCGCGAACGTGGCATACACGGTGGCCGCAACAGTTCTCGTGCTCGCGGATGTCTTTCCGTTGACGTCGACCGGCGTGGTGTTGAACCTGGCGGCCGGCGTTTACACGCTGGTGTTCGCCGAAGTGCAATACCAGGGATGGCGCCGCGCAAAGGCCTGAGCACGAATGCCGATGGGCCCGCTCGGCGCGCCCGGGCGGGCCCTCGGCGCGCGCTAGTCCTCGGGGACTTCGCGTTCGATCTCGTCGAGCCAGATGCGCGCGGACATATCGGACGGCGCGCGCCAATCCCCCCGCGGCGACAGTGCACCCCCGTGCGATACCTTGGGCCCGTTGGGCAAGGCCGAGCGCTTGAACTGGCTGAACGAGTAGAACCGCTGCACGAAGACCTGCAGCCAGTGCCGAATTTCCTTCAGCGAGTAGGACGGCCGCTTGTCGTCGGGGAAGCCGGGCGGCCAGATACCGTGTTCGGGGTCGCTCCATGCGTGCCACGCCAGGAAGGCGATCTTCGACGGCCGGAATCCGTAGCGCAGCACGTGGAACAGTGAAAAGTCCTGCAGCGCAAAGGGACCGATCTTCGCCTCGCTGCTCTGCAGCTTTTCCTCCTCGCCGCTGGGCACCAGCTCGGGGGTGATCTCGGTGTCGAGCACCGACTGCAGCACCTCGCTGACCTCGGGCTCGAACTGTTCCGACGAGATCACCCAGCGGATCAGGTGCTGGACCAGCGTCTTGGGCACGCCGGCGTTGACGTTGTAGTGCGACATCTGGTCGCCGACACCGTATGTCGACCAGCCCAACCCGAGCTCGGACAGGTCGCCGGTGCCCAGCACGATCCCGCCCCGCTGGTTGGCCAGCCGGAACAGGTAGTCGGTGCGCAAACCGGCCTGGACGTTTTCGAAGGTGACGTCGTACACCTTCTCGCCGCGCGCGAACGGGTGATCCATCTCCTTGAGCATCAACTCCGCGGACTTGCGGATGTCGATCTCGGAGAACGTCACGCCCAGCGTGCGGCACAGCTCGGCCGCGTTGCGTTTGGTGCGGTCGCCGGTCGCGAACCCGGGCAGGGTGAACGCCAGAATGTCGCTGCGCGGCCGCTGTTCGCGATCCATCGCGCGCGCGGCAACGATCAGGGCGTGCGTCGAGTCCAACCCACCGGAAATTCCGATGACGACCTTCGGGAAATCCAGCGCACGCAGCCGCTGTTCGAGACCGGCGACCTGGATGTTGTAACCCTCGAAGCAATCCTGTTCCAGCCGTTGCGGATCGGCGGGAACGAACGGGAAGCGCTCGATGTCGCGCCGCAGTCCGACGTCGCCGCCCGGCGGGTCCAGCCGGAACTCGATGCGCCGGTACGCCTCCGTCGTCGTCCGGTGGTGGCGCCGGTTGTCGTCGAACGTGCCCATCCGGAGCCGTTCGGAGCGGAGCAATTCGATGTCGACGTCGGCGATGCTGCGTCGCTCGCCCTTGGGGAAGCGCTCGGACTGGGCCAGCATCACACCGTTCTCGAACACCATGGTCTGACCGTCCCACGCCAGGTCGGTCGTCGATTCGCCCTCTCCCGCAGCCGAATACACGTAGGCGGCCAGGCAACGCGATGAGGCCGAACGGGCCAGTAGGCAGCGTTCCTCGGCGCGGCCGATGGTGATCGGGCTGCCGGACAGGTTGGCCAGCACCGTGGCGCCCGCCAGCGCGGCTTCCGCGCTGGGCGGAATCGGTACGAACATGTCCTCGCAGATTTCCACGTGCAGCACAAAGCCCGGCAGGTCGGAGGCCTCGAAAAGCAGATCCGGGCCGAACGGCACCTCGACGTCGACGCACGCGAGGCGGATGGTGCCGCGCTCGTCGTCCCCCGGCGCGATCTGGCGGCGCTCGTAGAACTCCCGATAGGTGGGCAGATACGACTTCGGCGCCACCCCGAGCACGGCGCCGCGGTGGATGACCACAGCGGCGTTGTAGATGCGGTGTCGATGGCGCAGCGGGGCACCGACGACCAAGACCGGCAACAGCTCGGCGGAGGCCGCGACGATGTCCGCGATGGCCTTTTCGACGTCGTCGAGCAACAGGTCCTGCAGCACGATGTCTTCGATGGAATACCCGGACAGCGTCAGTTCCGGAAAGACGGCCAGTGCGACGGCGTCGTCGTGGCACTGGCTGGCCATCCGCAGAACCGACTCGGCATTCGCCGCCGGGTCGGCGATGGCGGTGTGGTGCGTGCAGGCGGCGACACGGGCAAAGCCCTGGCTGTAAGCGTTGTAAAAGTCCATCGCCCTTCCATTGTCGCCCCATGCGTGTCAACTCGTAGCCGCCGGGTATCCCCGAGGGCATGAGCGACACGGCCGTCCTAGTAGTCGACATGATGAATACGTATCAGCATCCCGACGCTGAAAATCTAATACCCAATGTCGAGAAGATCATTGACCCGTTGGCCGATTTGGTTCGGCGGGCACGCGAATCCGACGACGTCGACCTGGTGTACGTCAACGACAACTACGGCGATTTCACCGCGGAGTTCTCCGACATCGTCCATTCCGCGTGCGACGGGGACCGGCCCGATCTGGTGAAGCCGATCCTGCCGACCGACGCCTGCCGCGTGATGACCAAGGTCCGGCACAGCGCGTTTTATGCCACGGCGCTGGCGTATCTGCTCGGCCGGCTGGACACCAAGCGGTTGATCATCACCGGTCAGGTCACCGAGCAATGCATCCTCTATACGGCGCTGGACGCCTACGTTCGGCACTTCCCCGTCGTGATCCCGACCGATGCGGTCGCACACATCGACGCCGACCTGGGCGAGGCGGCGTGCAAGATGATGCAGCGGAACATGTCTGCCGAGCTCACGACCGCGGCCGACTGCCTGGGCTGAATCTCCTACGCTGGATCAGGTGACCGTCGGCTGCGCAGAATCTCCTGAACTGGTCGCGCTGCTGGCCGGTCGCCGGATCGCGGTGCTGACCGGTGCGGGCATCTCCACCGATTCGGGCATTCCCGACTACCGCGGGCCGGATTCACCGCCGAGCAATCCCATGACCATCCGCCAGTTCACCGGCGATCCGGCGTTTCGGCAGCGGTACTGGGCACGCAACCACGTCGGTTGGCGGCACATGGACGACACCCTGCCCAACGCGGGCCATCGGGCGCTGGCCGCACTCGAGGACGCGTCGGTGGTCACAGGCGTCATCACCCAGAACGTCGATCTGCTGCACTCCAAGGCCGGCAGCCGCAACGTCATCAACCTGCACGGCACCTTCGCGCAGGTGGTCTGCCTAAGCTGCGGAGCCATCATGACCCGTGCGGCATTGGCCGAACGGCTGGAGGCGCTCAACCCCGGGTTCATCGAGCGCGCCGAAGCGATCGGCGGGCTGGCGGTGGCTCCCGACGCCGACGCCGTCGTCGCGGACACCGCGTCGTTCCGGTATTTGGATTGCGACCGCTGCGGCGGCATGCTCAAGCCGGCCATCGTCTACTTCGGCGAAAGCGTCTCCAAAGGCGTTGTGGCAGAATCGTTTAGGTTGGTGGAGCAGGCCGAAGCGCTATTGGTCGCCGGCTCGTCGCTGACCGTGTTCTCCGGCTACCGGTTCGTGCGCCACGCCGCCGCGCTGGGCATCCCGATCGCCATCATCAACCGCGGCGGGACCCGCGGCGACGACCTGGCCACCGTCAAGGTCGACGGCGGGTGCTCGGAGTTGCTGACGCTGCTTGCCGACGAGTTGGCGCCCCTGTCAACGCATTAGAAGGTGCACGGCATGCTGCGGATGGCGTGCACGAAATTGCCCGCCAGGTAGGCCGGCTCACCCGCCCGGATGTCGGGCAACTGCCGAAACAGCTCCGCGAAGATGGCCCGCAGCTGCGCCCGGGCCACGTGCGCACCGAGGCAGAAGTGCAGTCCGCCACCGCCGAAGCCGACGTGCGGATTGGGATCGCGGCTCAAATTCAACCGTTCCGGGTGGTCGAACACGTCGGTGTCCCAGTTGCCCGAAGGATAGAACATCACCACCTTCTCCCCCGCCCGAATGGTCTGACCACCCAGCTCGGTATCCGTTGCGGCGGTGCGGCGGAAGGTCATGACCGGCGTCGCCCAGCGGATGAATTCCTCGACGGCCGTTCCGATCCGGTTGTCGAAATCCTCCAGCAGCCACGCTTTTTCGCCGGGGAAATCGGTGAGCGCCCTCAGGGTGTGGCTGATGGTCTGGCGGGTCGTGTCGTTGCCCGCGACGGAGAGCAGGACGAAGAACGCGGCCACCTCCGCGTCTTCCAGACGGTCGCCGTCCACCTCGGCGGTGACCAGGCTGCTGATCAGATCGTCGCCGGGGTGCTCACGACGTTCGGTGGCCAGGGCGCCGACGACTTGGTGCAGATACAGCTGGTTTTCCACCAAGACTTCCATCGCCGGGCGCCCGTTGAGGAATTCCGGGTCGGCCCAGGACACCAGGGCGTCGGTGGCGTGCGCCATGCGGTCCCGCTCGGATTCCGGAATCCCCATCATGTCCGACAGGGTGCGGATGGGCAGTTCTTTGGCGCAGTGGTCGACGAAATCCACACCGCTGCCGGCGGTCCGCAGTTCGTCGACGATGGCCTTGGCGTTGGCTTTGATTGAGTCCTCGATGCGGCGGACCTGGCGGGGGCTGAGCGCGGCGTGCGCGAGCTTGCGCAACTTGGTGTGTCGCGGCGGGTCCATCGCCAGGAACGACTGCGACGCCTCGAGCAGCTCCACCGGGATGCTCTCGAACATCACCCCCTGGCCGGACAGGAAGACCTCGCTGTTGCGGCTGACGGCGACGATGTCGGCGCGCCGGGTGACCGCCCAGAAGCCGGGGTCGGTTGGATCGGGCATCAGGGAGTCTTCGACCGGGGGATGCCAGCTCACCGGCCGCTCGGCCCGCAGCACGGCGAACGAGCGTTCCCGGTCCGCCGCGGTGGTGGACCAGAACGCCCGCGAGGACAGATCGATCTCGTCGTAGGCGCGACCGGACTTGCCGGTCTCAGACTTACCCGTCATCACGGCCATGGTGATCCTCCGTCTCGTATGACCCCGGTCACAGATTCCTCGCGACAATATGCCTAGACACTATGTCTAGTCAATATGTCGAGGGCTCGGTTATGCTCGGCGCATGCCGTCGCTGACCCGCAAGCCGCAGGGACACCGAGGTGCGGCGCGTGAGCAGCGCCGCGAACAGATGGAGCGCCGCCTGCTGGACGCCACCGAACGGCTGATGCGCGACGGCGCGAGCTTCACCGAACTCAGCGTGGACCGGCTCTCGGGCGAGGCCGGCATTTCCCGGGCCAGCTTCTACATCTACTTCGAGGACAAGGGTCATCTGCTGCGCCGGCTGGCGAGCCAGGTGTTCGGCGATCTGACCGACGGCGCGCGGAGCTGGTGGAGCGTGGCGGGGCGGCACGACCCGGACGACGTGCGGACCGCGATGGGCCGCATCATCGCCACCTACCGGCGCCATCAGGCGGTGCTGGTCGCGCTCAACGAAATGGCCGCCTACGACCCCCCGACGGCGGAAACGTATCGCGAGCTGCTGACCGGCATCTCCGAGCAGCTGACCCATGTCATCGAAGATGGCCAGGCCGACGGCTCGATCCGTCCCGAGCTGGCCGCGCTCACCACCGCCAGCGCGCTGACCTGGATGGTCGAGCGGGCCTGCCAGCAGAACCTGCCGACGAAGCCCCCCGACTACGACGCCGAGCTGGCCGCCACCCTGGCCGAAATCGTCTGGGGCGCACTGTATCTGAAGCCAACCTCAGAGCACTGACCCCGACTCATCTCGATGAGCCGACAGTCCGACCATGAGGTCAATCCCAAACGTGCTAACGCATGCGCGAGCAGGTTTGGGAATCACCTATTAGTCCCGAAGTGGCGACCACGGCTTAGTCCCCTAGCTGCGCCGGCCACGGCGCACGCCGGGATCGTCCCCTACACGGCCACCAGGTCGTCGGCGTGCACGGCGGGCCTGCGCAGCTCACCGGGCAGTTCCGAGGTTGAGCGGCCCACCATGGTGGCCAGCTCGGTGGCGTCGTAAGCGACCACGCCACGGGCCACCAGCACCGCGTCCGGGCCGCGCAATTCGACGACGTCGCCGGCGTAGAACCTTCCCGACACCGCGGTGATCCCGGCGGGCAGCAACGAGCGGCGCTGCCGCACCACGGCGCGCACCGCGCCCTCGTCCAGGGCCAGTGCGCCGGCCGCCTCGGCGGCATAACGCACCCAGAACCGCCGTGCTGACATCCGCACCGGTCGCGCGGCGAACACCGTGCCGACCGAAGCGTCGGTGAGCGCGGTAGCGGCGTCGGTTGCGGCCGCCAGCAATACCGGGACGCCCGCGTCGGCGGCGAGCAGCGCCGAGGACATCTTCGAGGTCATCCCGCCCGTGCCCAAATCGCTTCCGGGACCGGCGATTACGCCGATCAGATCCACGGAGCCCGACACCTCCGGGATGAACCGCGCGCCGTCGGACTTTCGCGGATCCGAGTCATAGAGCCCGTCGATGTCGGACAGCAAGACCAGGGCCTCGGCGCCAACCAGGTGAGCCACCAGCGCCGAAAGCCGGTCGTTGTCGCCGAACCGGATCTCGTTGGTGGCCACGGTGTCGTTCTCGTTGACGATGGCCACCGCGTGCAGTGCGCGCAGCCGGTCCAGCGTGCGCTGGGCGTTGGTGTGCTGGGCCCGCATCGAGATGTCGTGCGCGCTCAGCAGCACCTGCCCGACCGTGCGGCCATAGCGGGCGAACGCGGCACTCCACGAATTCACCAGGGCGACCTGACCGACGCTGGCCGCGGCCTGCTTTGTCGCCAAATCCCTGGGACGACGAGACAATCCGAGCGGCTCGATGCCGGCCGCAATGGCTCCCGACGACACGATGACGACGTCGGTACCCGCCTTCATCCGCGCCTCGATCGCATCGGCCAGCCCGGCCAGCCGGCCCGCGTCGAACACCCCGGCCGGGGTGGTCAGCGCGTTGGTCCCGACCTTGACCACCAGGCTGCGAGCATTGCGGATGACGTCGCGGTGGGGGCTCACGACTCCTCACCGCGTTCGCGGCGCTGGCGCCGGGCGGCCTTACGTTCCGCCGCGCCGATACGCTCGGTACGCTCCAACCGTGCGTCGGTGCCGCGGCCCGACAAGGCAGCCTGTTGCCCTGCAGGCGTTTGCGGCTCCCAATCGAAAGTCATGTCCCCGATGGTCACTTCGCAACCCGGTCGCGCACCCAGCCGCAGCAACTCCTCTTCGACACCGAGGCGCGCCAGGCGGTCGGCGAGATATCCGACGGCCTCGTCGTTGTCGAAATTGGTCTGGCGGACCCAGCGTTCGGGCCGCGCGCCGCTGACGACGAAGGCGCCCGGCTGCTGAGAATCCGGCTCGACACTGAAGCCGCTGTCGTCGACGGGAACCGGGCGAATCACCGGACGCCGCGGCACGATTTCGGGCTGGGCGGCCTGATAGTCCGAGATCATCTTCCACAGCCCGAAAATCAACGGCTGCAGACCCTCTCGCGTCACCGTTGACACCAGGAACACCGGCCAGCCACGCTCGGCGATCTCGTCACGAACGAATTCGGCGAGCTCGCGCGCCTCCGGCACGTCGATCTTGTTCAGTACCACCGCGCGGGGCCGCTCGGTGAGATCACCCAACGTCGCATCCCCTTGCAGGGTGGGCGTATACGCGGCGAGTTCGGCCTCCAACGCGTCGATATCGGAGATCGGGTCGCGGCCGGGTTCGGCAGTCGCGCAGTCGACGACATGCACCAGCACGGCGCATCGCTCGATGTGCCGGAGGAAATCCAGGCCCAGGCCGCGGCCCTGGGAGGCACCCGGGATCAGGCCGGGCACGTCGGCGACGGTGAAGGTGTGATCACCCGCCGACACCACGCCGAGGTTGGGAACCAGCGTGGTGAACGGGTAGTCGGCGATCTTGGGCTTGGCCGCCGAGATCGTGGACACCAGCGAAGATTTGCCGGCCGAGGGAAAGCCGATCAGGCCGGCGTCGGCGACAGTCTTGAGTTCCAGAGTCAGGTCGCGAGTCTGGCCCTGTTCGCCCAGCAGCGCAAAGCCGGGGGCCTTGCGTGCCCGCGATGCAAGAGCGGCGTTGCCCAGCCCACCGCGTCCACCCGCGGCGGCTTCGAAGCGGGTGCCCGCGCCGACCAGGTCGGCCAGCAACCGACCATTTTCGTCGAGGACGACGGTGCCGTCGGGCACCTTGACTTCCAGGTCGGCGCCGGCGGCGCCGTCGCGGTTATTGCCCATCCCCTGCTTGCCCGAGGGCGCGGAGACGTGCGGATGGAAATGGAAGTCGAGCAGGGTGTGCACCTGCGGATCGACGACGAAGACAATGCTGCCGCCGCGGCCGCCGTTGCCTCCGTCGGGGCCGCCGAGCGGCTTGAACTTCTCGCGATGGACCGACGCGCAGCCGTTACCCCCGGCACCGGCACGCGCATGGATGACGACGCGGTCGACGAACCGAGGCATCGTGGGTCCTCTCACCTACCACCGGGCGCCGAAATCACCGGGCTGGGCCCGGGAACACGGTCAGTCGGTGGCTTGCCCGGCGGCCACGATGTTGACGGTCTTGCGGCCGCGCTTGAGACCGAACTCGACGGCGCCGGCTTCCTTGGCGAACAACGTGTCGTCCCCGCCGCGCCCGACACCCACGCCCGGGTGGAACTTGGTGCCGCGCTGGCGAACGATGATCTCGCCCGCCTTGACGACCTGGCCGCCGAATCGCTTCACACCCAGCCGCTGCGCGGCGGAATCGCGACCGTTGCGCGAGCTGGAAGCGCCCTTCTTGTGTGCCATGTCTTCGCCTCCGCTACTTGATTCCGGTGACCTTCAGGACCGTCAGCTGCTGACGGTGCCCCTGACGCTTGTGATAGCCGGTCTTGTTCCTGAACTTGTGGATACGGATTTTGGGGCCCTTGGTGTGCTCGAGGACCTCGCCGGTCACCGCGACCTTGGCCAGCGCGGCCGCGTCGGTGGTCACCTTGGCGCCGTCCACCACCAGGGCGACCGGCAGCGACACGTTCGAGCCGGGCTCGGATTCGAGCTTCTCGACCTTGACCACGTCCCCGACGGCGACCTTGTACTGCTTGCCGCCGGTCTTCACGATTGCGTAGGTCGCCATCGTCGCTCCTGCTCCTTCTTCTAACCGCTGCTCTGCGCGTCGCGCGCGAACCAGCCGCGGTGCACGTGGTGGGTCTGGGTTGCGGGCCTGCGCCGATTCCCCGGGAGTCCCGCTGCCGCCGGCCAAAGTTTTCCTCGCCCGGCCTGACGACAACTGTCCAAGGGTACGTGACCAGCGGCTACAGGGTCAAACCGGACCCGGCCTTCGCCTGCCGGTCAGCCGGTTCAGTCCGCATGGATCGGCGGGCCGGCCGGCCTTCCCGCGGCGCGTCTGCGCCGGGGGCGTCCCGGGCCGGCCTGGTCGGCCACTGCAGAGCCCCGTCGGGCATCGGCGTCGTCGGAATCGTCGTCTTCGGTGTCCAAATCGTCGTCGTCGAGCTCGAGATCCTCGTCGTCGTCGCCGAGATCCTCTTCGTCATCGATATCCTCGTCGTCGAGGTCCTCGTCGTCATCCGCGTCATCGTCATCCGAGTCCTCGTCATCCGAGTCCTCGTCGTCGTCCTCGTCGTCATCCGAGTCCTCGTCGTCGGTGTCGTCGTAGTCCTCTTGGTCGTTGTCCTCGAAGTCCTCTTGGTCGGTGTCCCCGACGTCGCCCGCGCGCGCCGCCTTCTCCTGGTCGAACTCCTCGGCGGTGTCCTCGGTGGTCTCGTCGGATTCCTCGCCGTCGGACGGCGTCGAGGAGCCGGCGGCCATCGCCTTGAACATCGGGTGCTCACCGGGAGCGTGGGTGGGCACCTTGGCCACCACCTGCTCTTCGGGCTTGTTCTTCTTGCGCCTGCCCCGGCGGCCACCCCCACCGGATTCGGACTTGCGCCCGTTCGACGGGGCCGAATCCACCGGGTCGGCGTGCAGCAGGATCCCGCGTCCGCCGCAGTTCGGACACGACGTCGAGAAGGCCTCGATCAGGCCGGTGCCCAACCGCTTGCGGGTCAGCTGGACCAGACCCAGCGACGTCACCTCGGACACCTGGTGGCGGGTGCGGTCGCGGGCCAGCGCCTCGGTCAGTCGCCGCAGCACCAGGTCGCGGTTGGACTCCAGCACCATGTCGATGAAGTCGATGACCACGATGCCGCCGATGTCGCGCAGCCGCAGCTGGCGGACGATCTCCTCGGCCGCCTCGAGGTTGTTCTTGGTGACCGTCTGCTCGAGGTTGCCCCCGGATCCGGTGAACTTGCCGGTGTTGACGTCGACCACCGTCATGGCCTCGGTGCGGTCGATGACCAGCGTGCCGCCCGACGGCAGCCACACCTTGCGCTCCATCGCCTTGGCCAACTGCTCATCGATGCGATGCACCGCGAACACGTCCGGCCCGGCCTGCCCCTCCGGCCCGGCGGGCGGCTCGTACTTCGTCAGCTTCGAAACCAAGTCGGGGGCAACGGAATTCACGTAGTCGTTGATCGTGGTCCAGGCTTCGTCACCGGAGACGACCAGGCCGGCGAAGTCCTCGTTGAACAGGTCGCGGATGACCTTGACCAGCACATCGGGCTCTTCGTAGAGAGCCACCGCGGCGCCGGCCGCCTTCTCCTTGATCTCGATCGCCTTGGCTTCGATCTGCTTCCAGCGCTCCTGCAGGCGGGTGACGTCGCTCCGGATGTCCTCTTCTTTGACGCCCTCGGACGCGGTCCGGATGATCACCCCGGCGTCGGATGGCACCACTTCGCGCAGGATCTCCTTGAGTCGCTGGCGTTCGGTGTCGGGCAGCTTGCGGCTGATCCCGGTCGACGACGCGCCCGGCACATAGACCAGGTAGCGACCCGCCAGCGACACCTGCGTGGTGAGCCGTGCGCCCTTGTGCCCGACCGGGTCCTTGCTGACCTGGACGACGACGTAGTCGCCGGGTTTGAGCGCCTGCTCGATCTTGCGGTCCGATCCGCCGAGTCCGGCGGCCTCCCAGTTGACCTCGCCGGCGTAGAGCACGCCGTTGCGGCCGCGGCCGATGTCGACGAACGCCGCCTCCATCGAGGGCAACACGTTCTGCACGATGCCCAGGTAGACGTTGCCCACCAGGGAGGCCGACGCGGCCGACGTGACGAAGTGTTCGACGACGATGCCGTCCTCGAGCACCGCGATCTGGGTGTAGCGCGACCCCTGATGCGGCTGCTCGGTGCGGACCCGGTCGCGCACGACCATCATCCGCTCGACGGCCTCGCGGCGCGCCAGGAATTCGGCCTCGCTCAGCACCGGGGGGCGGCGCCGTCCGGCGTCGCGGCCGTCCCGGCGCCGTTGCCGCTTGGCCTCCAGCCGGGTGGAGCCGTTGATGCCCTTGATCTCGTTGTTCGGGCCGCCGGAGTCGTCTCCGCCGGCCTTGCCGTTGCGTGGCGGCCGCTCGTGCACCACCGTGTTGGGCGGGTCGTCGGGCGATGACCCCTCGTCGTTGTCGTCGCCCGATCCGGATTTGCGCCGGCGGCGCCTCCGGCGGCGACGGCTGCCGCCGTCGCCCGAGCCGTCGTCACCATTGTCGGAGTCGTCCGCGTCATCGGAGTCGTCGGAGTCTTGGCCGTCGGAGTCCTCGGAATCGGCGGAGTCCGCCTGAGCGCCCTTCTTGCCCCGCGGTTGCACCTCGTCGTCGTCGCCGTCGTCGCCCTGGCCGTCGGGTCCGCCCTGCTCACCGCGCCCGCGGCCACGACCGCGGCGGCCGCGGCGCCGACGCCGGTTCGACGGCCGGTCGGCCTGCTCGTCGTCGTCGCCGTCGGAGTCGTCGGAGTCGTCGGAGTCGTCGGAGCTGTCGTCGGTGCCGGCCTCCTCGCGGGGGTCGATCGGCTGCGGCGCGACGAACAGCGGCATGTAGTGCGGCCGCTCGGCGGCGCTGTCCGGGGTCTCGAGCATCAGCCGGGATTCGGGTTCGCCCTCCGCGGCGGCTTTCACTTCGGCGCTGTCCGCGTTCTCCGCGCCTGCCGGAGGCTGCGCGGCTGCCAGCAGGTCCCGTACCCGGACCGCGTCGTCACGGTCCACGGTGGAGTGTGCGCTGCGGATGCGCCCGTCCAGCTCGCTCAGCGCGTCCAGCACCCGCTTGCTGGTGGTTCCCAGCGTTCTGGCCAGCGAATGAACTCTCAGGCGGTCCGGCAGTTCCCCAGGCCGAGTCGATTCTTCTGATGGGTCTGCAGTCGGTGCACCGTCTACCACGTATTCTCCTCAAGCCCCCGGGCGCGTCGTTGCGACGCGGCCACGCGAGGGCTTCGCTATGGGCCCGGGTCACTTCTTCCCGGGCTTGTGATGGTCTCGCCCCGAGCGGCCCAGGTAAGAACCCACTCGGCGCCGTGCTGAATGACGGCCTGACATGCAGCGAACCAAGGCGACGGGGCTATGGTCGCGCTTGTCTAAGTCTTCATTCGGGTGTCTGACGCCGGTCCGGCGACGTTCACCCGAAACCAGTATCCCACATCACGTCGCGGGCCCAGCCACACCTGATGCAGACGGCGTCAGCAAAGCCGCTCGGAATGCCGCCGCGGGCGCTATCGCCGCAGCTCTAAGCGTTGGGGAACCAGAGCGCGAGCTCCCGCTTCGCGGACTCGATCGAGTCGGACCCGTGCACCAGGTTGAACTGCGTCTCAAGGCCGAAATCGCCGCGGATCGTGCCGGGGATCGCCTTCTCCACCGGGTCGGTACCACCCGCGAGCTGCCGAAACGCTGCGATCGCCCGGGGCCCCTCCACGATGGCCGCCACCACCGGTCCCGAGGTGATGAACTCCAGCAGAGACTCGAAGAAGGGCTTGCCCTCGTGTTCCGCGTAGTGCTGGGCGGCGAGGTCGCGGCTGACGGACCGGAGCTCCAGCGCGGTGACGGCGAGGCCTTTGCGCTCGATGCGGCCGATGATCTCCCCCACCAGCTGCCGCTGGACGCCATCGGGCTTGATCACTACCAATGTCCGTTCGGTCACGGCGGACAGAGTACATAATCCCGCGCCCCGGGGTCGGGCGACGGCGGCCGGGCCCGCGACACCCGCCCTATCGCGTCCTATCCCTGCCTGCGCCGGACCTCGGCCCGGAAGTAGGCGATCAGGCCCCACAGCCCGGTGAACAGCAAGCCGATGAACCCGACCCCGGGGTAGACCACGAAGCCGGCGAGCAGGATCACCTGCACGCCCAGGTTGGCCCAGATCGCCCAGGGTTTGCGCTGCACCCCGGCCATCAGGATCAGCAGGACGGCCAGCCCGATCAGGTAGACCAGCGACGCGGTCGTCAGGCCGCCGCCGACCGCGCCCACCACCGGGATGGCCAGCAGCACCACGATCGCTTCCAGGAACAGCGTCAGGGCCATCACGGCGCCGAAGCTTCGCCACGGGTCAGCCGGTGACGCCGGGACCTGCTCCTCGGGGTTGTCGGGAACGTCACTCATTGCGGGTCACGCCCAAACAGCGTTCGCGCCGCCCCGGCGGTGACCACCGAGCCGGTGATGACGATCCCGGTCCCGGAGAACGCTTCGGCCGGCCCGTCGGCCGCGGCGTCATCCACCAAAGCGGTCGCGACGTCGATGGCGTCGCGAAGGTTTTCGGCGGTGCTCACCCGGTCGGGTCCGAACCGCTCGCGCGCCGCCAGGGCCAGCGATTCGACGTCGAGCGCGCGCGGGGATCCGTTGTGGGTCACCACGACGGCGTCGAACACCGGCTGCAACGCGGCGAGGATCCCGTCGACGTCCTTGTCGGCGAGCACGCCGAGCACCCCGACGAGGTAGCGGAAGTCGAATTCGCCGGCCAGGGCCTGCGCGAGCGCGGCCGCGCCGGCGGGATTGTGGGCGGCGTCGATGAACACCGTCGGCGCGCTGCGCATCCGCTCCAGCCGGCCCGGGCTGGCGACGGCGGCGAAACCGGCACGAACCGCCTCGACGTCGAGCTGCCGCTGCGCACCGGCGCCGAAGAATGCCTCAACCGCCGCGAGGGCCAAAACGGCGTTGTGCGCCTGGTGTTCGCCGTGCAGCGGCAGGTAGACATCGGAATACACCCCGCCCAGGCCCTGCAGCTGCAGCACCTGCCCGCCGATGGCGACCTGGCGGTCCAGCACGGCGAACTCCGAATCCTCGCGGGCCACCGCGGCATCGGCCTGCACGGTTTGCGCCAACAGCACTTCCATCGCCTCGGGGGCCTGACGCCCTATGACCGCGACGGTATCGGGTGCGCCGTCGGGAGCCCTGGTGATGATCCCGGCCTTCTCCCCCGCGATGCCGGCGAGATCGTCGCCCAGGTATTCGACGTGGTCGATGGAGATCGGGGTGATGACCGCTACCGGGGCGTTGATCACGTTGGTGGCATCCCAGCGTCCGCCCATTCCCACCTCGACCACGGCGACGTCGACGGGGGCGTCGGCGAACGCGGCGAACGCCATCGCGGTCAGCACCTCGAACTTGCTCATCGCGGGTCCGCCGTCGGCTTGCGACTGCGCGTCGACCATCTGGACGAACGGCTCGATCTCGCGGTAGGTCGCCACGTACTGGGCCGGGCTGATCGGCTTGGAGTCGATCGAAATGCGTTCCACCGCCGATTGCAGGTGCGGGCTGGTGGTGCGCCCGGTGCGCCGATGCAGCGCGGTGATGAGCGCGTCGATCATCCTCGCCACCGAGGTCTTGCCGTTGGTGCCGGCGATGTGGATCGACGGGTAGGCCAGTTGCGGTGAGCCCAGCAAGTCCATCAACGCGCTGATCCGGGTCAGGCTCGGCTCGATCTTGGTCTCCGGCCAGCGCTGGTCCAGCAGGTGCTCGACCTGCAGCAACGACGCGATTTCGTCCGGGGTGGGGGCCGCGTCGGGAACCGCGTCGGGAAGCTCGTCCTGCGGCCACTCGGGCGGATCGGTCACTTCAGTCCGGCCAGCCGCGCGTTGATCCGCTCGGTCTCCTCCTGGGCCAGGCGCTGACGGTCGCGGATCTTCTCGACGACGTTTTGCGGGGCCTTGCCCAAGAAGGCTTCGTTGGCCAACTTGGCGGTGGTCGACGCCAGCTCCTTGTGCGCCGCGGCCAAATCCTTTTCCAGCCGGCGACGTTCGGCGTCGACGTCGATGGTGCCCGAGGTGTCGAGCTCGACCACGACGGTGCCGCCACTCAGCCGCACTTCCACCGACGCCGAAGGGCTGAACTCCGGGCCCGGGGCGGTGAGCCACGCCAGCGACGTCACCGCGCTCACCTGGGCGCCCAGATCGGATTCGTCGACACCGGCCATCCGGGCCGGCACCTTCTGCCGATCCGCCAGTCCTTGATCGCTGCGAAACCGCCTGACCTCGGTCACCAACTTCTGCATGTCGGTGATCCGCTGCGCGGCAACATGATCCAGGACGATCCCGGACGACTGCGGCCACTCGGCGATCACCAGCGACTCATGGTGGGCCTCTCCGTCGGTCAGGGCCTGCCAGAGGGCCTCGGTGATGAACGGGATCACCGGGTGCAACAACCGCAACAGGGTGTCCAGCACCGCCGCCAGCACGGCGGTGGTGTGCGTAATCCCTTCGGCCAGTTGAGTCTTGGCCAATTCGACATACCAGTCGCAGAATTCGTCCCACGCGAAGTGATAGAGCGCCTCGCAGGCGCGACTGAACTCGTAGTTGTCGAATGCCGAATCGACTTCCGCCCGAACCTCTTCCAGTCGTCCGAGGATCCATCGGTCGGCATCGGTGAGCTCGGCCGGCGCGGGCAGCGGGGCCAGCTTGGCGCCATTGAGCAGCGCGTAGCGGGTGGCATTGAACAGCTTGGTACAGAAGTTGCGCGAGGCCCGCACATGGTCTTCGCCGATCGCCAGGTCACCGCCGGGACTGGCGCCGCGGGCCAGCGTGAACCGCAGGGCATCGGCCCCAAAGATTTCCACCCAGTCCAGCGGGTCGATGACGTTGCCCTTGGACTTGCTCATCTTGCGGCCCGACTCGTCGCGGATCAGCCCGTGCAGGAAGACGTCGGTGAACGGCACCTGCGGGCCGCGGCGGCCGTCCAGGGTGATGGCATCGTCGTCGCCGACGAAGGTGCCGAACATCATCATTCTGGCCACCCAGAAAAAAAGGATGTCGTAGCCGGTAACCAGAACGCTTGTGGGATAGAACTTTTCGAGCTCCGGGGTCTTCTCCGGCCAGCCCAGCGTGGAGAACGGCCACAGCCCGGACGAGAACCAGGTGTCCAGCACGTCGGGATCCTGCTCCCAGCCTTCTGGCGGCGTTTCGTCGGGACCCACGCAGCGCTGTTCACCGTCGGGGCCGTACCAGACCGGGATGCGGTGGCCCCACCACAGCTGACGCGAGATGCACCAGTCGCGCATGTCGTCGACCCAGGCAAACCAGCGCGGTTCCATGCTGGCCGGGTGAATCACGGTGTCCCCGTTGCGCACCGCGTCGCCGGCGGCCTTGGCCAGCGATTCCACCCGGACCCACCACTGCAGCGACAGCCGCGGTTCGATGACCTCCCCGCTGCGCTCAGAGTGCCCAACGCTGTGCAGGTACGGCCGCTTCTCCTCGACGATCCGGCCCTCCGCCGCCAGCGCCTCCCGCACCGCAACGCGGGCCTGAAAGCGGTCCATGCCGTCGAATTGGGTTCCGGTGTCGGCGATTCGGCCCTTGGTGTCCATGATCGAGATCATCGGCAGCTGATGCCGCAAACCGATCTCGAAGTCGTTGGGGTCGTGCGCGGGCGTGACTTTGACTGCGCCGGTTCCGAATTCGGGATCCACGTGCTCGTCTGCGACGATGAGAAGCTGCCGGTCCACAAAAGGATGCGGCAAGCTGGAACCGACCAGGTGGCGGTAGCGCTCGTCGCCAGGATGCACCGCGATCGCGGTGTCGCCGAGCATCGTCTCCATCCGGGTGGTGGCCACGACGATGTGTGGTTGCGAATCGTCCATCGAGCCGTACCGGAACGACACTAGCTCGCCGTCGACGTCCTCGTATACGACCTCGATGTCGGAGATCGCCGTCTCGAGCACCGGCGACCAGTTGACCAGCCGCTCGGCCTGATAGATCAACCCGGCGTCATAGAGCCGCTTGAAAATGGTGCGGACCGCACGGGACAGGCCCTCGTCCATGGTGAACCGGTCGCGGCTCCAGTCCACCCCGTCGCCGAGCCGGCGCATCTGGTCGCCGATGGCGCCGCGGGACTCCCACTTCCACTCCCAGACCTTCTCGACAAACAGCTCCCGGCCGAGGTCCTCTTTGGTCTTGCCGTCGACCGCAAGCTGCTTTTCCACCACGCTCTGCGTCGCGATGCCCGCGTGGTCCATGCCCGGCTGCCACAACACCTCACATCCCTGCATCCGCTTGCGGCGGGTCAGGGCGTCCATCATGGTGTGTTCGAGCGCGTGGCCCATGTGCAGGCTGCCGGTCACGTTCGGCGGTGGCAGCACAATCGAATACCCGGGCTTGGCGCTGTTCGGGTCTGCCGTGAAGTATCCCGCGTCCACCCACTTCTGGTAGATGGCGCTTTCTACCGCACCGGGATCCCATGACTTGGGGAGGTCGGTGGCGGGGCTGCGGCTGGCGGTCACCCGTCAATTCTAGGGAGCGGTATTTGCCCTCGTGTAAGCGCCCAAATGCGTGAGCCGGGTCACTAACCCAGCCGCTCGACCTCCAATGTCACGCCCGCCGCGGGGAATCGCTCCAGTAGTGCGTCGCCCATCGCGGCTGCGGGGGTGAGAACGCCGTGCAGATCGGGAAGTTTGTCGCGGTCCAATGCCAGCGCGAGGCCGCACTCCCCCAACAACACCGACGTCGCCTTGTAGCCCGGGTCACCGCGCTGCTCCATGCGTGCCACGTAGCGGGCGCCGGTGGTTGTGGTGGTGAAGGTCTCGATCCGGTAGTAGCCGCGTTCCCGGGCGGCCTCGCTCGGGCCGGTTCCGGGCTTGGGCACGATGCGCTCCACCAGTTTGCGTGGCAGCAGCCGGAAGTACCGGCTGCCCAATCCGAACGTCGCGGCGCCGACGCCGCCCACCACGGCGGATGCCACCGGAGCCAGCGGCGACGAGCCCAGGCTCATGCTCTCGCTGTAGCGCAGCTGGCGGCCGTAGGCCCAGTCGAGCAATGCGTTGCTGCGCCGCACGATTCGGGTGTTGTAGGGCGCCATCAGGAAGCCTGCCGTCCACAACCCGCTCAGTTCCGGTGCAATCCGACGACCGCGCCGCCAGGGCAGATCCGGCTGGGGACCGATTTCGGGTTCGGCGCTGCGGTCGGTGGTCAGGGTGTACGGGTCGGCGAGTTGGCGGCGGGCGTCGGGATCGCGGGAGGCGGTGTCCAGCACCTCCAACATCGACGCGACGGTCCCGCCGGACACGCCGCCCGAGAAGGAGCGAACCACCAGGTCGGTGTCGAGAAGCTCTCCGGCGCCGCCATCTCGCGCCGCCCGGTAGAGCGCATACACGCTGAGGTCCGAAGGGACGGAATCGAATCCGCACGCATGTACGATGCGAGCGCCGGTATCCGCGGCCTGCTTGTGGTACTGGTCGATGCTGTCGCGGACGAACATCGCCTCGCCGGTCAGGTCGGCGTAGTCGGTGCCCGCGGCGGCGCAGGCGGTCACCAGCGGCAACCCGTAGCGAGTGTAGGGCCCGACCGTGGTGATGACGACCTGGGCGCGGGCCGCCATCTCGTTGAGTGTCGAGGGCGAGGCGGCGTCGGCGTTGAGAATGGGCCAAGACTGCGCGGTTTCGCCCAGCGTGTCGCGGACGGCGCGCAACCGGTCGGTCGATCTGCCGGCCAGTGCGATCCTCTTGTCCGGTCCCGAGCCGGCCAGGTATTCGGCGGTGAGCTTCCCGACGAACCCGGTCGCCCCATACAGCACAATGTCGAATTCGCGCGGCGTTGCGGTCACGGGCCCGACGCTACCCGACGCTCGGGCCACCTGGAGCTAAGAAGTGCCGGGCACAATGGCCCGGCACCTCTTATATATGTGTGACAGCGAAGCCGTCGATTGCGGCTGCGGCTCAGCCGCGGTGTCCGCAGACCGGCCAGGCGCCGATGCCCTGCGAGTGCAGCACGTTCTCGGCGACCCGGATCTGCTCCTCGCGGCTTGCGCCGGCCGGGGAGCCCGACCCGCCGTTGGCGTGCCAGGTGCTCGGGGTGAACTGCAGGCCACCGGAGAACCCGTTACCGGTGCTGATCCCCCAGTTGCCACCCGACTCGCACTGCGCGATGGCATCCCAGTTCACGCTGTACGCCCGGTGAGCAGGAGGCGGCGGGACGTCCGGGCCAGGCGGCGGAGCGTCGGGAGCCGGCGGCGGCGGAGCGTCCGGAGCCGGCGGCGGCGGAGCGTCCGGAGCCGGCGGCGGCGGAGCGTCCGGGGCCGGCGGCGGCGGAGCGTCCGGGGCGGGGCCGGCCGCCGGCGCGTTCGGGTCGAAGCCCGCCGGTGCCGGGTCCGCGTGAGCGGCGGCCGATGGGATGGTCACGAGCGTGCCCGTGACCGCGGCAAGGATGAGCGTCTTTCGGACGTTCTGCAAGTTACTTCCTTTCGCGGTGCGCGCGCCAAAGCAAGCCCACGGATGTGGGCTGAAGCTGTTTGTTTGGTGCCTGCTTTGAAACGTGCCGTCTGGGTCAGGCACGGCAGCGGCGGGCCAAGTCTGCCCGGCGGGGGTTACCCACCGACCACGGTCGGGCTTTCGCCGTCCGTAGCGCCGCTCACACGCGGGTCCGTGGATTCAATTATTCGATCTACTCTTCCGTAACCCGTTGTGGGCTAACAGGGACCGTAGAAGACCCCGGCGCGTTCGTCATCTTCGGAAATCGGATATCTCCGTTCGGTAACGAGCCCATCACGCCGCGGTTGCGCTTCCATTTACGCAGGTCATAGTGGCCTTTCCGGAATCGACGCGTGGACGAGGTCGGCAAACAAATGGTGACCCGAATCACCTGCGTTTTGTGAGCTGGCACACGTTTATTTGCAAGCTGTCTCCGATTTGCCAGCGCTTCAACGGATCCGAACTCGCCGCCGCCAGCACGGCGCAGAGTACCGCAACTTGTGGCCGTTTCAAGGCTTCGCCCGTCAAGCGCTAGACGAAAAGCCGAGTGGTATCGACTTGTACTATGCACCAACATAATTGAATAGCCGGTGACCACGTCGGGCCGACGTGTTCCGCACGCAACGGCGCCCGCCCTACGTATTACCCTGCCGCACAACACTTCTTCACCAAATAAACACAGCGGCAACCTCTTTCGGCTACACCTGGCGAAGCCCAGGCCACCATGAGCACCGGCTGATACGGCTAATCGAGTGACTTCCGCCAACAGCGGCGCGTGCGATTTCGCGCTGGACGAATTTGCCGGAATGACATCCTTCTCTTTAGCGACGACGCACGCGTGGCTCCTCGACACCCCCGTAAGATGAGCTTCGAGCATGCTTAAACCGCTACTGTCGCAACAGATCACGACGACCAGGCAATCGACGGCCTTGAACTCAACGCAGATCGACGCCGCCTCACCACAACGGAATTACAGGATCACTATTCCGGAATATGGGATTACTCAAAGCCGCTGTCATAGCGGGTCGAATTACTGCCGCGTCAAATACGCCGAAAACAGGGCCCGCCGGTCCGACCGGGCCGACGCTCGGCCGTCAGCTCCGGGACTGTGCCAGAGCCAGCAGGTCGCTCTCCGTGTTGACGTTGGCCAGGAAGCGCGATTCCGGCAACACGATCTGCTGGGCGTCGGAGGCATCGATCAAGGCGCGCATCGAGCGGGCGCCGCCGGCGACCAGGCCGTCGATCCGCTCAGCCAGATCGGTGCGGTACACCGCGGCCAGATAGTGGCTGTGACCGTCCCATGGCAGGACGATTTCGGCGTTGGTCTCGGTGGCCAGCTGCATCAGGTCATCGATCAGTTCCGCAGACAGCAGCGGCATGTCGACGGCGCAGACGAAGGCATGCCGGGCGCCCGCCTCCGCGGCCGCCCGCAGCCCGCGTCCCGTCGCCGGCAGCGGCCCCTGGCCGCGCACCTCGTCACGGATGACCTGCGCCTGCACCGCGGGCAGCGGCTGGCCCGGTGCTGCCATCACGAAAACCGGCTCGCAGCGCTGCGCGATGACCCCGACGACGTATTCGAGAAGCGTGGCGGCCCCGCCGGGGCCCGGCAAGGTGGCCTTGTCCCGGCCCATGCGCCGCGATTCACCGCCGGCCAGCACTATCCCCGCGAGCGACCCGGCCTGTTTTTTGTCGGGCATGTTCTCGCCCACGTCAGTCGACGGTCCAGGTGTCGCGCCCGCGCAACAACGACTGCAGCGCGGCGGAGTCGAACGGCTTCGCCGACTGGGCCGCCTGGACCTGCGAGCGTGCCGCGTCGTCGTAGGTGGGCCGGCTGATGTCGCGGAAGATGCCCAGCACGGTGTGCTCGAGGTTCTGGTCCGACAGCCGGGACAGGGCGAAGGCGTAGGCCGAGTTATCGCTGTGCGCGTCGTGCACGACGATCTCGTCGACCGAGACGTCGGCGGTCTTGGCCACCTCCAGCCCGAAGCCGGATTTCACCACGCAGTATTCGCCGTTGGCGCCGAACACAATCGGCTCGCCGTGGCGGACGTTGATGACCCGCTCCTCGGCGCCTTCCTTGCGCAGCGCGTCGAACGAGCCGTCGTTGAAGATCGGGCAGTCCTGCAGGATCTCGACCACGGCGGCGCCCCGGTGCCCGGCGGCGGCGCGCAGCACCTCGGTCAGTCCGTTGCGGTCGGAGTCCAGCGCGCGCCCGACGAAGGTCGCCTCGGCACCCAGCGCCAACGACACCGGGTTGAACGGGTGGTCCAGCGAGCCCATCGGGGTCGACTTGGTGACCTTGCCGACCTCGGATGTCGGGGAGTACTGCCCTTTGGTCAGCCCGTAGATCCGGTTGTTGAACAGGAGAATGGTGATGTTGACGTTGCGGCGCAGCGCGTGGATCAGGTGGTTACCCCCGATCGACAACGCGTCGCCGTCACCGGTGACCACCCATACCGAGAGGTCCTCGCGGGCCAACGCCAGACCGGTGGCGATGGCGGGCGCGCGGCCGTGGATCGAGTGGAAACCATAGGTCTCGAGGTAGTACGGGAACCGGCTCGAGCAGCCGATGCCGCTGATGAACACGATGTTCTCGCGGCGCAGCCCGAGGTCGGGCAGGAAGTTGCGGATGGTGTTGAGAATGACGTAGTCCCCGCAGCCCGGGCACCAGCGCACCTCTTGGTCACTGGTGAAGTCCTTGGACTTCTGTGGCTGGTCCGTGGTGGGGACCCCGTCGTTTTTGGTCAACTTCGCGGTCACACCGAGGTCTTTGCCCGCCAAATTGCCGATCACGTCAGTCACGAGCGCCGCTCCTTCTCATCGCTTCGCTCTGCATCGTCGCCGGCCGGAATCACTGAACTCATGCGCCGGCTCCGACCGTTGCTGCCGCCATCTTGGCGACCATCGTCTTGTCGTTCTCGACTTCGGCCAGCGTCCCGCCCAGCGCGGCGCGGATGACGCGGCCGATCTCGTCGGCCAAGAACGCGACACCTTGCACCTTGCTGACCGATTGCACGTCCACCAGGTACCTGCCCCGCAGCAGGAACGCCAGCTGGCCCAGGTTCATTTCCGGCGCGACCACCTGCGGGTAGCGCCGCAGCACCTCACCCAGGTTGGCCGGGAAGGGGTTCAGGTAACGCAGGTGCGCGTGCGCCACCTTGATGCCCTTGCGCCGCGCGCGCCGGCAGGCCTCGCCAATCGGACCATAGGAGCTGCCCCAGCCGATCAGGAGCAGCTCGGCGTCGCCGGTCGGGTCGTCGACTTCTAGGTCGGGGACGGAAATCCCGTCGATCTTGGCCTGGCGCAACCGGACCATGAGGTCGTGGTTGACCGGCTCGTAGGAAATATTGCCCGAGCCGTTCGCCGCTTCCAGCCCGCCGATGCGGTGCTCGAGCCCCGGGGTGCCGGGCACGGCGAACTGCCGCGCCAGCGTCTCCGGGTCACGCGCGTACGGCTGGAACGGCTCGTCCGGCTTGGCGAAGGTATGCGTGATGGGCTGCAGCGTGCTGACGTCCGGAATGCGCCACGGCTCTGACCCATTGGCGATTGCGCCGTCGGACAACACGATCACCGGGGTGTGGTACGACACCGCGATCCGTGCCGCCTCGAGCGCGGTCTGGAAGCAGTCCGATGGTGACCGCGGGGCCAGCACCGCGACCGGCGACTCGCCGTTGCGGCCGAACATGGCCTGCAGCAAGTCGGCCTGTTCGGTCTTGGTGGGCAACCCGGTCGAGGGCCCGCCGCGCTGCACGTCGACGACGAGCAGCGGCAGTTCGGTCATCACGGCCAGCCCGAGCGCTTCGGATTTGAGCGAGATGCCCGGGCCGGAGGTGGTGGTGACGCCCAGCGCGCCGCCGTACGAGGCGCCGATCGCCGCGCAGATGCCACCGATCTCGTCCTCGGCCTGGAAGGTGATGACGTTGAAGTTCTTGTGCTTGGACAGCTCGTGCAGGATGTCGGAGGCCGGCGTGATCGGGTAGCTGCCGAGCATGACCGGAATGTCGGCCAGCTGGCCGGCCGCCACGATGCCGTAGGCCAGCGCGGTGTTGCCCGAGATCTGGCGGTATTCGCCTGACGGCAGGGTCGCCCGGGACACCTCGTAGGTGGTGCCGAAAGCCTCGGTCGTTTCGCCGTAGTTCCAGCCCGACTTCAGCGCCAACACGTTGGCCTCCGCGACCTCGGGCTTGCGCGCGAACTTCTCCCGGATGAACTTTTCGCTGGTCTCGATCGGCCGCCCGTACATCCACGACAACAGGCCCAGCGCGAACATGTTCTTGGCGCGCTGCCCGTCCTTCTTCGTGGCGCCGATCGTTTCGACCGCCCCGAGTGTCAGCGTGGTCATCGCGACCGAATGCACCACGTAGTCCGACAACTCGTCGCTCTCCAGCGGGTTGGTTACGTAGCCCACCTTGGTCAGGTTGCGCTTGGTGAACTCGTCGGAGTTCGCGATCACCATTCCGCCGCGGGGCAAGTCACCGATATTGGCTTTGAGCGCAGCGGGATTCATCGCGACGAGGACGTCGGGCCGGTCGCCGGCGGTCAGGATGTCGTAGTCGGCGATCTGAATCTGGAAGGACGAGACGCCGGGCAGCGTGCCTGCGGGGGCGCGGATCTCGGCCGGGTAATTGGGCTGGGTCGCCAGGTCATTGCCGAAAAGCGCTGCCTCGGACGTGAATCGGTCTCCGGTGAGCTGCATGCCATCGCCGGAGTCACCGGCAAAGCGGATGACGACTTGTTCGAGGCGCTGACGGGAAGATCCGGTGGGGGAAGCCCCATTCTGTGAGTCTGATCCGGCTCCGCTGCCGTTCGGATCCACGTCTTTGCCCTCCACTTTGTTCACCGGACAGAAACTCCGCCGACGTTCCAGGTTACGCGCCGTTGGAGCGGCCTCAGCGCACCAGCGCTTTTATGTCACTGCCGGTATCAATTATGGCATTTCTTTGAGGGCTGTATGACCGTCTCTTATGCATCCCACGCCGCTGTTTTGTCGGCAAAACACGAAGTCAGGCGGGGCTACTAGCGAGTATGAATAACAAACTGTGTTGTTGGTCACGTCTTGAACGTTAACTACCGTCGTCCATACCGTGTCGGCCTTCGGTAGCCGCGATTTCGGCGCCGAATTTTGTTCCCGCCGTTTCCGGCATCGCGACCAGATACAGCACGAAACCGACCGCGGCGAGCGCACCCAGGAAGACGAATGCGGCGTTGTAGCCGGCCGCGACCACGATCGAGCCCGCGACAAGGTTCGAGACCGCGGCGCCGGCGCCCGTCGCGGCCGTTATCGCCCCCAGGCTGACATTGAATCGACCGCTCCCGTGCGTCACGTCCTGCACGACGAGGGGAAACAGCGCGCCGAACACGCCGGCTCCGACGCCGTCCAGCAGTTGCACGCCCACCAGCCAATAGGAGTTGGCCGACCACGTGTAGAGAAATCCGCGGGCGGCCAGGACCGCGAAGCCGACCAGAAAGATCGGCTTGCGGCCCCACGAATCTGCCTTGGCCCCGGCCAGGTAAGCCACCGGCACCATGACGACCTGCGCGGCGACGATGCAGCCGGCCATCAGGGCGGTCCCCAGGTCCTTGTTGTGCAACGCCAGCAACTGACCGACCAGGGGCAGCATGGCCGCGTTGGCGAAGTGGAAGGCGATGACCGTGGCCGCGAAGACCATCAGCCGGCGGTTGCCCAGCAGCGCCGTCAGCCGCGACGGGACCTGATGCGGTTCCCCGGGGAGATGGTCCATACCCCGCGCGACGTCGTGGTCGATCGCGTCACCCGGAATCCACAGCGTCGCAACCACGCTGGCGGCCGCCATGGCGGCCAGCACCCAGAACACCACCACTGGTCCGGAGAAGTAGGCCAAGCCGCCGGTGAGCGCCGCGGCGCAGGCATTCCCGGCGTGGTTGAACGACTCATTTCGTCCGATCCGCCGCGAGAACCGGCGGGAGCCGACGACACCCAGCGTGATCGCGGCCAGCGCCGGGGCGAAAACGGATCCGGCGATCCCGGTGAGCGCCTGCAGCACGGAGATCGAATACAAGTCGGGGAACAACGGCATCGCCAGCGATGCCGTCGTGATCGTCAGCGCACCGACGATGATCAGCGCCCGTTTCGCGGTGGTTCTGTCCACCAAGGCACCGGCCGGGGCCTGCGCGACGATGGCCCCGATGCCGCCGACCGCCATCACGAACCCGATCGACTCCTGGTCCCAGTGATGGGTCAGCAGCAGGTAGATCGACAGATAAGGGCCCAAGCCGTCACGAACGTCGGCCAGCAGGAAGTTCAGCAGATCCAGGCCGTGCGCAAGACGCCGTGGGACGGCATCAGCGCTCTCATCGGGCGTGCGGGAGCGCTCCAGGATCTAGTTAGGCGCTCTTGTCCCGGCGTTCCGACCGGGAAGGCTTGCGTGGCACGATGGTCGGCAACACGTTGTCCTGGACGGTCTCCTTGGTCACCACGACCTTGGCGACGTCGTCGCGGCTCGGGATGTCATACATCACTGGCAGCAGGACCTCTTCCATGATGGCCCGCAGCCCCCGGGCCCCGGTGCCGCGGTGGATCGCCTGGTCGGCGATCGCTTCCAGGGCGTCGTCGGTGAACTCGAGCTCCACGCTGTCCATTTCGAAGAGCCGGGTGTACTGCTTGACCAGCGCGTTCTTCGGCTCGGAGAGGATCTTGACCAGCGACTCGCGGTCCAGGTTGGTGACCGAGGCGACCACCGGGAGCCGGCCGATGAACTCGGGGATCAGGCCGAACTTGATCAGGTCTTCGGGCATCACGTCGGAGAAGTGGTCGGTGGTGTCGATCTCGGCCTTGGAGCGCACCTCGGCGCCGAAGCCCAGGCCGCGCTTGCCGACCCGCTCGTAGATGATCTTCTCCAGGCCGGCGAACGCCCCCGCGACGATGAACAGCACGTTGGTGGTGTCGATCTGGATGAACTCTTGGTGCGGGTGCTTGCGGCCGCCCTGCGGGGGCACCGAGGCCTGGGTGCCCTCCAGGATCTTCAGCAGCGCCTGCTGGACGCCCTCCCCGGAGACGTCGCGGGTGATCGACGGGTTCTCGCTCTTGCGAGCGATCTTGTCGACCTCGTCGATGTAGATGATGCCGGTCTCGGCGCGCTTCACGTCGTAGTCGGCGGCCTGGATCAGCTTCAGCAAGATGTTTTCGACGTCCTCGCCGACGTAACCGGCTTCGGTGAGGGCGGTGGCGTCGGCGATGGCGAACGGGACATTGAGCATCTTGGCGAGCGTCTGGGCCAGGTAGGTCTTGCCGCACCCGGTCGGCCCGAGCATCAAGATGTTGGACTTCGTCAGCTCGACCGGCTCGTGCCGCGAATCCCGACCCTTCTCGCCGGCCTGGATCCGCTTGTAGTGGTTGTAGACTGCGACGGCAAGCGTGCGCTTGGCGGTGTCCTGCCCGATGACGTATCCCTCGAGGAACTCCCGGATCTCGATCGGTTTGGGGAGTTCATCGAGCTTCACGTCGTCGGCGTCGGCGAGCTCCTCTTCGATGATCTCGTTGCAGAGATCGATGCACTCATCGCAGATGTATACGCCGGGGCCAGCAATGAGTTTCTTGACTTGCTTTTGGCTCTTCCCGCAGAACGAGCACTTCAGCAGGTCACCGCCGTCTCCGATGCGCGCCATGGTGCTGAGGGCCTACTTCCTGTTCGCCGTTGGTCTTGCCTGTCCCCGCATGTATTCACCGACGCTACCCGTTGGATCGGGCCCGACGCGACAATAAGTGCCGAATCGCGTCAGTGGTATTCATGCAACGTCCGTATGGATGAAACATATAGCCAGACGGTGCCCGTCACTCGCGAAAGGCGCGCTTTGCGTGTCTTTGGCGTGTCGCGGTCGTAATACGACCGAGGCTGGCTGCCCTCCGACCGTGCTTCGGTGTGGAGGTGCCAACCCAACGCCAATAATCATGCGAGGCCTGGGTGGACCCCCAACAAATCACCCTACAGTGGCGACGTGGGTTTGGCTGTGGACGCTGCATGGCCCAGCGGATTCGTGCTGCTCGACGGCGGCTTGGCCACCGAGCTCGAGGCGCGCGGTCATGACCTGTCCGACCCGTTGTGGTCGGCCCGGCTGCTCACGGATGCGCCGCAGGAGATCGTCGCCGTGCACGCCGCCTACCTCCGCGCCGGGGCGAAGATCGCGACGACGGCCAGCTACCAGGCGTCGTTCGAGGGGTTCGCGGCCCGCGGGATCGATCGACGAAAGGCCGCCGGGCTGTTGCGCCGCAGCGTCGAGCTCGCCCGGGCCGCGCGGGACGAGGCCGGCGCCGACGGCGTGCTCGTCGCCGCGTCCATCGGCCCGTACGGCGCGGCGTTGGCCGACGGATCGGAGTACCGCGGCCGCTACGGTCTGTCCGTGGCGGCCCTGGAGCGATGGCATCGGCCCCGGCTGGAGACCCTGGCCGGCGCCGGTCCCGACGTCCTCGCCTGCGAAACCGTGCCCGACGTCGACGAGGCGCAGGCCCTGGTCGAACTGGTCCGCTCGGTCGGGAAACCGGCCTGGCTGAGCTACACCATCGACGGGGATAGGACTCGCGCCGGGCAACCGCTGGCCGACGCGTTCGCGGTGGCGGCCGGCGTCGACGAGATTGTGGCGATCGGGGTCAACTGCTGCGCGCCCGACGACGTGACGCCCGCGATCGCGGCCGCAACGGCCGTCGGCAAACCCGTCATCGTCTACCCGAACAGCGGTGAACGCTGGGATGCCGTGCGGCACAGCTGGATCGGCCCGTCGCGATTCAGCACGAACCTCGCGGCGGAGTGGATCGCGGCCGGCGCGCGCATCGTCGGAGGATGCTGCCGGATCGGGCCCGCCGACATCGCCGCGCTGGCGGCCGTCGTCCCGCGAGCGTAACCAGGCGGCGATTTCCGGTGCCGATATTCGCAATGCGGTTACGCCCGCGAAAGCCCAGCTGCTAGGCGGTCTGCGCCGAAAGCTTCCGGTACTCCAGCACGGTGTCGATGATCCCGTAATCCTTGGCCTCTTCGGCGGTCAGGATTTTGTCGCGGTCGGTGTCCTTGCGGATCACCGAGGGCTCCTTGTTGGTGTGCCGGGCGAGCGTGGTCTCCATCAGCGTGCGCATCCGCTCGATCTCGGCGGCCTGAATCTCCAGATCGGAGAACTGGCCCTGGATCACGCCCTGCAGCGACGGCTGGTGGATGAGCACCCGGGCGTTGGGCAGCGCCATCCGCTTGCCCGGCGTTCCGGCGGCCAGCAACACCGCCGCCGCCGAAGCGGCCTGTCCCAGGCACACCGTTTGGATGTCGGCGCGCACGTACTGCATGGTGTCGTAAATCGCCATCAGCGACGTGAATCCGCCGCCGGGCGAGTTGATGTACATGGTGATGTCGCGGTCAGGGTCCAGCGACTCAAGCACCAGCAACTGCGCCATGATGTCGTTCGCCGACGCGTCGTCGACCTGGACGCCGAGGAAGATGATGCGTTCCTCGAACAGCTTGTTGTACGGGTTGGACTCTTTGACGCCGAAGCTCGAGTGCTCGATGAACGACGGCAGGATGTAGCGCGCCTGGGGCTGGGTTTCGGGGTTCATCGGGCTTCTCCATTGGTGATGTGGGCGGCGCGGGTGATGATGTGGTCGACGAACCCGTATTCCAGGGCTTCCGGCGCGGTGAACCAGCGGTCACGGTCGGAGTCGGCCTCGATGCGCTCGATCGTCTGGCCGGTGAACTCGGCGTTGAGCCGGAACATCTCCTTCTTGATGACATGGAACTGCTCGGCCTGGATGGCGATGTCGGCCGCGCTGCCGGTCACCCCGCCGAGCGGTTGGTGCATCAGGATGCGGGCGTGCGGCAGCGCGTAGCGCTTGCCCTTGGTGCCGGCGGCCAACAAGAACTCACCCATCGATGCGGCCATGCCCATCGCGTAGGTGGCGATGTCACACGGCGCCAGCACCATGGTGTCGTAGATCGCCATTCCGGCGCTGATCGATCCACCCGGCGAGTTGATATAGAGGTTGATGTCCTTGGTCGCGTCCTCGGCGGCGAGTAGCAGAATCTGCGCGCACAGCCGATTGGCGATCTCGTCGTTCACCTCCGAACCCAGGAAGATGATGCGCTCGGACAGCAAGCGCTCATAGACCGAGTCCGTGAGGTTGAGACCCTGCGAGTTTGAACGCATGTCAGTCACGACTGGGTTACCTGCTTTCTACGAGATCTGTATTCACGACACTAACCAACCGCGCCGACTGTTTCGCGGCCACGCGCCCCTGAAACGGGCGCGTTCGCTCACAGCTTCATGGCGCGGTCACTCCCCCGCGGCGGCCTCGTCCGAGTCTTCGTCGGCCCCGTTGCCGTCGGCCTCCTCCGCCTCGCCAGCCGGCACGGCTGCGTCGGCCTCCGCATTCGAATTGTCGGCCTCCTCCGCCTCGCCAGCCGGCACGGCTGCGTCGGCCTCCGCTCGCTTGCCGAAGAACTCACTGGTGTCGATGGTGTTTCCGGCGGTATCGGTGACGGTCGCCGACCGGATCACCTCGGCGATGGCCAGCGCCCGGCGCACATCGGCGAACATGGCCGGCAGCTGGTTGTTCTCCTGTAGGTAGGCCACCAACTGCTGGGGCTCGATGCCGTATTGCCGCGACGTCGCCACCAGCCGCTCGGTCAGATCGTCCTGGCCGACCTGGACCTGAAGCTCGTCGGCCAGGGCGTCCAACAGCAGCTGCCGTTTGACGTCCGTCTCGGCGGCCGTGCGCGTCTCGGTTTCGAACTCTTCGCGGGACTTGCCCTGCTGGGCCAGCACTTCCTCGAGCTTGGATTCGTCGTGGTCGAGGCTGTGCAGGGCGTTGTGCAGTGCGCTGTCGACCTGGGCTTTCACGATCGCTTCCGGCAGCGGCACCTCGACCTGCTCGAGCAGTGTGTCCAGGGCGGCCTCGCGAATGTTTTCGGCTTGCTGGGCGCGCTTGGTGCGGCCGACCTGGTCGCGCAGGTTGGACTTCAGCTCCTCGATGGTGTCGAACTCGCTGGCCAGTTGCGCGAATTCGTCGTCGGGCTCGGGCAGCTCTCGTTCCTTGATCGACTTGACCGTGACGGTCACCTGCGCGTCCTTGCCCGCGTGCTCGCCGGTCGCCAGCTGCGCGGTGAATTCCTTGGATTCGTCGACGGACAAACCGATGAGGGCTTCGTCCAGGCCGGCGATCAGCCGGCCCGAGCCGACTTCGTGGGACAGGCCTTGCGCGGCGGCGCCCGGGATCTCTTCGCCGTCGATGGTGGCCGACAGGTCGATCGAAACGAAGTCACCGTCGGCGACGGGGCGGTCCACCCCGGTCAGCGTGCCAAATCGGGCGCGCAGCGACTGCAGTTCGGCGTCGACGTCGTCCTCGCTGACCTCGATCGGGTCCACCGAGACCTTCAACTCGCCGGGGTCCGGCAGGGTGAGCCTGGGGCGGACGTCGACCTCGGCGGTGAAGGCGAGCTCCTCGCCGTACTCCTTCTTGGTGACCTCGATCTCGGGCTGGCCCAGGGGGTGCACCTCCGACTCGGCGACGGCCTGCCCGTAGCGTGCGGGCAACGCCTCGCTGACGACCTGGTCGAGCATCGCCTCGCGGCCGAACCGGGCCTCCAGCAACTTCGCCGGCGCCTTGCCGGGACGGAACCCGGGCAGTCGCACCTGCCGGGCCAGTTCCTTGTAGGCGCGCTGGAAGTCGGGCTCGAGTTCTGAGAAAGGAACCTCCACGTTGATGCGCACCCGGGTGGGGCTCAACTGCTCGACGGTGCTCTTCACGGGTGTGCTCCTCAGTCCTCGTTCTGGCTCGTTGTTCGCGGTCGGTGGGCCGTGCGCAGGGCACGGGGCCGGTCGTGCTGGTCGGGGTGACAGGATTTGAACCTGCGGCCTTCCGCTCCCAAAGCGGATGCGCTACCAAGCTGCGCTACACCCCGCGCTGACCTCGATGATCCTAAGGCCCCTCACCACCGGGTTGGCCACGGGCTTCGCAGCGACGTCGCAGACCTCACGGAGCGATCACAAAACCGAGTCGATTAGATTTGATCTCCGTCGCCAGCTACAGTCACGCTCGACTAAATACATGCGGGCGTAGCTCAATGGTAGAGCCCTAGTCTTCCAAACTAGCTACGCGGGTTCGATTCCCGTCGCCCGCTCGGGCTAACTATCTGCTCGATAGAGAGGCGCCATGAGCGACCTGATGACCGACGCGTCAATCCACGGCTCATGCGCGTCGGACTTCGTCGGGGTTCGCGACGCATTCGAGCGCAATTTCACCCTCGGCGACGATGTCGGCGCGGCCGTCGCGGTGTGGGTCGACGGGTCTCTGGTCGTCAATCTGTGGGGCGGCTGGGCCGACGCGGCCCGCACCCGACCGTGGCAGCAGAACACCCTGACCACGGTGTTGTCCGGTACGAAGGGCTTGTCGGCCACCTGCGTGCACCAACTCGCCGACCGCGGCGAGCTGGACCTGCACGCTCCGGTGGCCCGCTACTGGCCCGAGTTCGCCCAGGCGGGCAAACAAGACATCACGCTGGCGATGGTGATGAGCCACCGCTCCGGGGTGATCGGCCCGCGCGCCCGGATGCGGTGGGAGCAGGTCGCCGACTGGGACTACGTCTGCGAACAGCTGGCCGCCGCCGAGCCGTGGTGGGAGCCGGGCACCGCGCAGGGCTACCACATGACCACCTTCGGTTTCATCATGGGCGAGGTGTTCCGCAGGGTGACGGGCCGGACCATCGGCCAATACCTGCGCACCGAGATTGCCGAACCGTTCGGTGCCGACGTCCACATCGGGTTGCCGCTGAGCGAACAACATCGCTGCGCCGAGCGGGTCAACAAGCCGCACGCCCGCGACCTGCTGGCCGACGCGAACGCCCCCGGCTACCCGACCAGCCTGGCCGAGCACCCCAAGGCGGGGCTGTCCATCTCGATGGGGTTCGCCCCCGATGACGAACTCGGCTCGCACGACCTGGACCTGTGGCGCGAACTCGAGTTCCCCGGCACCAACGGGCAGGTCTCGGCGCTGGGATTGGCGACGTTCTACAACGCGCTCGCCCAGGAGAAGGTGCTCAGCCGCGAGCACATGGACCTGGTGCGGGTCTGCCAGGGCGGCCTGGACACCGATCTGGTGCTGGGGCCGCGGGTCGCCGACCACGGATGGGGTTTGGGTTACATGCTCAACCAGCGATGCGTCAACGGACCCAACCCGCGGATCTTCGGCCACGGTGGGCTGGGCGGCTCGTTCGGGTTCGTCGACCTGGAGCACCGCATCGGTTACGCCTATGTGGCGAATCACTTCGATCCCACCAAGGCCAACGCGGATCCCCGCAGCCTGGTCCTGTCCAACGAGGTCTACTCCGTGCTGGGAGTCATCTAGCTCGCACCGACGAGAAGCGCGCCCCGCCGGGTGTCGGCAGGGCACGCTGTGACTACGCGGACGTGTGTCGGATCAGGGATGCCAGCCGGGAGGCGGCGGTGGCCCGCCCGGCCCGCCGGGGCCCCAAGGTCCCCCCGGAGGCGGTCCAGGGTGGCCCCAGCCCGGTTGCGGCCCAGGCGGTCCCCCGCGCCAGTCGTGGCAGTTGTTCCAGTCCCAGTTGTTGCCCCAGCCCGGGTCCCACCACTCACCCGGACACCATTGCGGGAAGGGTCCGGGGTGGGCCTGCGCCTCAGTCGCGACGCCCAAGCCCGCCAAACCCAGCCCGCCGATTGCGAGAGCCGTTGCGGCCAAACGTGGAAGAGTTTTCACGAAAGCACTTTTACCCATATCGGTGCTTTGGCTAAACAAGTGCCGCCAGTGTCTTGCGCTGAGAGATTCCTGCCAATCCGCAGCGCCGCCCCGGCTTCGGTTTGGCCGGGTGCCGCTGCCTCATTTCTGGCATGTCGAGCACCAGAAGACGTTTCGGCCTTCCAGCACCGTCGTGCGGATCGGATCGCCGGAGACGCGGCAGGGCTCGCCGGCGCGCCGGTAGACGTAGGTGCGGGGCCGGTCGGGCCGGTACGACGGCGCGCCATGGTCGTGTTCGGGCCGCACCACGATGATCTTGCCGCGACGCAATCCGACCTTCATCAGCGCGACCAAATCGGTCCAGGCCGCGGCGAACTCGTCCTCGCCGACGTTGCGGCCGGGCCGGAACGGGTCGATCGCGTGGCGGAACAGCAACTCGCTGCGGTAGACGTTGCCCACCCCGGCCATCACCGTCTGATCCATCAACAGCGCGCCAATGGGCCTGCGGGACTTGGCAATGCGCTTCCACGCCCAGGACGGATCGGCGTCGCCGCGCAACGGGTCGGGGCCCAGCCGGGCCAGGACGTCGCTGACTTGGCCCTCGTCGATGACTTCGCACACCGTCGGGCCGCGCAGGTCGGTGCCATAGTCGGCGCCGACCATGCGCATCCGCACCTGCCCCGTCGCCTCGGGTAGCAGCCCGTCCCCGGGGCGTTCCCATTCGGTGAAGGCGCCGTACAAGCCGAGGTGCACGTGCACGATCGGGCCGCCGGAGTAGTGGTGAAACAGGTGTTTGCCCCACGCGCTGGTGCGCTGCAACACCCGGCCGTCCACCACCGCGGCCGAATCGGCGAAGCGGCCCTGCGGGCTGGACACCGCGACGGGGGCGCCGGCGTATCGGCGTTGGTGCAGCCGGGCGAGCCGGTGCAGGGTATGCCCTTCGGGCACGCGCAGACCTTTCCGGCGTCAGCCCGCCGCGCCGGGCACCGGCGGGGCTTGGTGGGTGCGTTCGTACTCGGCGAGTATGTCGATACGCCGTTGGTGGCGTGGGGCTTTCGACCACGGCGTGGTCAGGAAGGCGTCGACGATGGTCAGCGCCTCGGCCACGGTGTGCATCCGACCGCCGATGCCGATCAGTTGGGCGTTGTTGTGTTCGCGGGCCAGCGCCGCGGTTTCGACGCTCCAGGCCAGCGCGCAGCGGGCGCCGGGGACCTTGTTGGCGGCGATCTGTTCGCCGTTGCCCGACCCGCCCAGCACGATGCCCAGGCTGTCCGGGTCGGCCACCGTGCGTGTCGCGGCGGCGATGCAGAAGGCCGGGTAATCGTCTTCGGCGTCGTAGCTGAAGGCGCCGCAGTCGATCGGCTCGTGCCCGGATTTCGTGAGGTGGTCGATGATCTGCTGCTTGAGCTCGAATCCGGCGTGGTCAGAGCCGAGGTAGACGCGCATGCCCGCAATCCTTACACAGCCACCCGCCGCCCTGTTCGCGGCGATCGCACGCGGGGCTCTAGTCGAATTCGGGCTTCTCGGTGCGGCTGCGCTTGAGCTCGAAGAAGTGCGGGTAGGACGCGAAGGTCACCGAGGCGTCCCACAGCTTGCCCGCTTCCTCACCGCGCGGAATCCTGGAGAGCACCGGCCCGAAGAACGCCACATCGTTGACGTGGATGGTCGGTGTGCCGACGTCGTCGCCGACCGCGTCCATACCGGCGTGGTGGCTTTTGCGCAGGGCCTCGTCGTACGCGTCGCTGTTGGCGGCCTCCGCCAACTCGGCCGGCAGGCCCACGTCGGCCAGCGCCAGCTTGATCACGTCATCGAGCTCTTTGTTGCCCTCGTTGTGGATCCGGGTTCCCATCGCGGTGTACAGCGGTGCCAGCACCTCGGAGCCGTGGGCCTGCTCGGCGGCGATCGCCACCCGCACCGGACCGAAGGCGTTCGCCAACCGTTCGCGGTATTCGTCGGGCAGACCCTCACGGTTTTCGTTGAGCACCGCCAGGCTCATCACGTGGAAGTTCACCTCGATGTCGCGAACCTTCTCGACCTCGAGGATCCAGCGCGAGGTGATCCATGCCCACGGACACAGCGGATCGAACCAGAAATCGGCTTTGTTCTTCGCGGCGGCGGTGTCAGGCATGGCGCATCCTCTCGTCGGTGAAAAGTCTGATCTGCACAACCGTAGGCGTCTGCATCCTGTTCCCGCTTTGCCCGACCCGTAAGTTGGACTCGTGGCTCTCCCGAATCTCACCCGCGAACAAGCTGTCGAGCGCGCCGCTCTGATCACCGTCGCCAGCTACCAAATCGACCTCGATCTCACCGACGGCTCCGGTCCCGGTGGCCCTCCGGGTGAACGGACCTTCCGCTCGGTCACCACCGTCGTGTTCGACGCGCTCGCCGGCGCAGACTCGGTCATCGACATCGCCGCCGACACCATCCGCAGCGCGACGCTCAACGGACACGATCTGGATGTCTCCGGCTACGACGAGTCGACGGGTATCCCCCTGGTCGGGCTGGCCGACCGCAACGTCGTCGTGGTCGACGCCGACTGCCGTTACTCCAACACCGGTGAGGGTCTGCATCGGTTCGTCGACCCGGTTGACAACGAGACCTACCTGTACTCGCAGTTTGAGACCGCCGACGCCAAGCGCATGTTCGCCTGCTTCGACCAGCCCGACTTGAAGGCGACCTTCGACGTGCGGGTGACCGCGCCCGCGCATTGGAAGGTGATCTCCAACGGTGCGACGGTGTCGGTGAACGAGGGCCTGCACACCTTTGCCACCACGCCGCGGATGAGCACCTATCTGGTGGCCCTGATCGCCGGCCCGTACGCCGAGTGGAACGACTCCTACACCGACGAGCACGGCGAGATCCCGCTGGGCATCTTCTGCCGGTCGTCGCTGGCCCAACATATGGACGCCGAGCGGCTGTTCACCCAGACCAAGCAGGGATTTGCCTTCTACCACAAGAACTTTGGCCTGCCCTACGCGTTCGGGAAGTACGATCAGCTGTTCGTCCCCGAATTTAACGCCGGCGCAATGGAAAACGCGGGTGCGGTGACATTCCTCGAGGACTACGTCTTCCGCAGCAAGGTCACCCGGGCCTCCTACGAGCGGCGCGCCGAGACCGTGCTGCACGAGATGGCGCATATGTGGTTCGGCGACCTGGTCACCATGGCCTGGTGGGACGACTTGTGGCTGAACGAGTCCTTCGCGACCTTCGCATCGGTGCTGTGCCAAAGCGAGGCAACGGAATTCACCGAGGCGTGGACGACGTTCGCGACGGTCGAGAAGTCGTGGGCGTACCGCCAGGATCAATTGCCCTCGACGCATCCGATTGCCGCCGATATCCCCGACCTGGCCGCGGTCGAGGTGAACTTCGACGGCATCACCTACGCCAAGGGCGCCTCGGTGCTCAAGCAGCTGGTCGCCTACGTCGGGTTGGAGCACTTCCTGGCCGGGCTGCGTGATTACTTCCGGGCCCACGCCTTCGGCAACGCCACGTTCGACGATCTGGTCGCCGCGCTCGAGCAGGCGTCCGGGCGGGATCTGTCCGACTGGGGCCAGCAGTGGCTGAAGACGACCGGGCTGAACACGCTGCGGCCGGAGTTCGATGTGGACTCAGGCGGCAAGTTCACCCGGTTCGCGGTGACCCAGAGCGCCGCCGCGCCGGGCGCCGGCGAAACCCGAGTGCACCGCCTGGCGGTCGGGATCTACGACGACAGCGACTCCAGTGGCACCGGAAAGCTGGTGCGGGTGCACCGCGAGGAACTCGACGTCGAGGGCCCGGTCACCGAAGTTCCTGGGCTGGTTGGTGTTTCGCGGGGCCAGCTGGTGCTGGTCAATGACGACGACCTGACGTATTGCTCGCTACGGCTGGACGCCGACTCGCTGCGCACCGCGCTGGAGCGCATCGCCGACATCGCCGAGCCGCTGCCCCGCTCGCTGGTCTGGTCGGCCGCCTGGGAGATGACGCGCGAGGCCGAGCTGCGGGCCCGCGACTTCGTGGCCCTGGTGACCGGCGGCGTGCACGCCGAATCCGAAGTCGGTGTGGCACAACGGCTCCTGCTGCAGGCGCAGACCGCGTTGACGTCCTACGCCGAGCAGGGCTGGGCGCGCGAGCACGGCTGGCCGCAATTCGCCGACCGGCTGCTGGAGTTGGCGCGCGCCGCGCGGCCCGGCTCGGATCACCAACTCGCCTTCGTCAACACGCTGTGCTCGTCGGTGCTGTCGACCGACCATGTTGCGATGCTGGCGGGTCTGCTCGACCGTGACCCCGCCGAGTTGGGGCTGGCCGGGCTCGAAATCGATACGGACCTGCGGTGGCGGATCGTGACGGCGCTGGCCACCGCGGGCAAGGTCGACGCCGACGGGCCCGCGACGCCGTTCATCGATGCCGAGATCCAGCGCGACCCGACCGCCGCCGGGAAGCGGCACGGCGCCCAGGCCGCGACAGCGCGTCCTCAGCTGCAGGTCAAGGAGCAGGCCTGGACGACGGTGGTCGAGGACGACACCCTGGCCAACATCACCGCCCGCTCGATCATCGCGGGCATCGCCCCCGCCGGGCAGGCCGAGTTGCTCAAGCCGTTCACCGCGCGCTATTTCGAGGCGATCTCGGGAGTCTGGGCGCGCCGGTCCAGCGAAGTGGCCCAGACCGTGGTGATCGGCCTGTACCCGCATTGGGACATCAGCGACGAAGGCGTCGCCGCCGCGGACAAGTTCCTGTCCGACCCAGAGGTGCCGGCGGCGCTGCGACGCCTGGTGCTCGAGGGCCAGGCCGGGGTGAAGCGTTCGTTGCGGGCGCGCCGCTTCGACGCCGGCGAGGCCTGAGCCGAGACAGCGGAGGCTAAGCCGGCGAAATCCCGGCGCTCAGTACGCGGATCGCGCTGACCAGGCCGTCGACCAGGTCGCCGCGCTCGAACGCCGAGGACGCGGCGGCGACACCCAGCGGTGCGGCCGACTCCGCGCCCCGGCCGCGAACCTGCGTGCCGTAGACCACCTCGATGACCTTCTGGTCGGGTGAGACGGCCAGCAGCACCGCATTGTCCGGCGTCGGCACGTCGGCCAGGATCTCGCGGGCCCGCGCGGCGGTGTCGCTACCCAGATCGCCCAGATAGATCGCGAAACGCGTCTTGGATGCCCGCGAGCCGAATTTCAGCGCATCGTCCACGGCGACCAGGTCCTTGGTCGAAAACGGGAACTGCACCGACAGCTCGCCGGGCTCGGTGACCCCGGAGATCCGTCCGCTCGTGGTGATCACCGTGCCGTACGGCAGTTCGGCGGGTTCTCTCGTCGCTACCTCACCACGTGCCACTGGCGCCACCTCCAACTGAGAATTCCGACGTGCCGTGCTCACCATGTCCGCCGTGGGCGTGGCCGACATCCTCGCCGGTGGCAGCCCACAGGATCGGCGGATGCGTCCACTTCTCGCCCAACTTGTAGGCCGCTGGGTGCGGTCCCTTGTGGGACCAGATCAGCACCGACAGCGCGACCACCAGCAACAGAGGTATGCCAATGAAGATCAGGTGGATTTGCATAAGGCTCACGACGCAAACCGTATCCCACCGAGGGAGTTGCCGGCGCGACCGGACACCCGATTGTCGATCAGGCCGCGCCCTCGCCGAGATATCGGGCCCAGGCCGGATCGAGTTCCTTGACCGTCGACAGCAGCCGCCAGTGCTGTCCGGTCGGGGGCAGCGGCGCCCGGCGCAGCGCCCAGCCGAGCTCGCTGAGCAGCTTGTCGCCCTTGCGGTGGTTGCACGTCGAGCAGCACGCGACGCAGTTCTCCCACGAATGGTCACCGCCGCGGCTGCGCGGCAGCACGTGGTCGACGGTGTCCGCCTTCGCCCCGCAATAGGCGCAGCAGAACCGATCGCGGTGCATCAGCGCGGCGCGGGTCATCGGGACGCGCGCCCGGTAGGGAACGCGGACGTAGGTCCGCAACTGGATCACCGAGGGCACCACGATCGAGCTGGTCGCCGAGTGGATCACCGGGCCGGCCGGATCGTGATGGACCACGTCGGCCTTACCGCAGATCACCATGACGATCGCGCGGCGCATCGGCAGCGCGGTCAGGGGCTCATACGTGGAATTCAGCAGCAGGACCCGCCGGCGACTCCAGATGGAAGTGCTCTCCGGGCGCGCGGGCGGATGGGTTTCAACACTATGCAGCGACGACGCGGTTGTGTGCCCGGTTAACCCTGCCGCGGCTACCGGACTGCGGTGGCTGCGGCGTCTCTTGCCCTGCGCCATTGATCCTCCGCGAACAGTCCACCATGATTCGCCGCCAATCGCACCCTATTGCAGGTGAACGCCGTGTCGATCCGGTGAACACCAAGCGGGGGGTCGGGCCGCCTCCGCGCGGCGCCGCGAGGATGCACCACAATGGATGGCGATGGATCAGGTAGCAGAGTCCTTCTACGACGCGGTCGGCGGCGCCGACACTTTCCACACGATCGTGTCGCGCTTTTACGCCCAGGTTCCCGAGGACGAGATCCTGCGCGAGCTGTATCCGCTGGACGACCTCGAGGGCGCCGAAGAGCGCCTGCGGATGTTCCTCGAGCAGTACTGGGGCGGCCCGCGCACCTACTCCGACCGGCGGGGACACCCCCGGCTGCGGATGCGTCACGTGCCGTTCCGGATCACTCCCCTGGCGCGCGATGCGTGGCTGCGGTGCATGCACACGGCCGTCGCGTCCATCGATTCGCAGACGCTCGACGACGAACACCGTCGCGAGTTGCTCAACTATCTGGAAATGGCCGCCCACTCACTCGTCAACTCATCGTTTTAACACCCAGCGAACTGAACGGAGCAGGATGAGCCCCGGAGCATGGTGGTCGAACGCGGTTTTTTACCAGGTCTATCCCCGATCGTTCGCCGACAGCAACGGCGACGGTGTTGGTGACATCGACGGAATCGTCGCCCATCTGGATCACCTGGTGCGCCTGGGCGTGGAGGCGATTTGGCTCAGCCCGGTCACCGTCTCGCCGATGGCCGACCACGGCTACGACGTCGCCGATCCCCGTGACATCGACCCGCTGTTCGGCGGGATGCCCGCGATCGAACGGCTGATCGCGGCCGCGCACGAGCGGGACATCAAGATCACCATGGACGTGGTGCCCAACCACACCAGCTCGGCGCACCCGTGGTTTCAGGCCGCGCTGGCCGCGGGCCCGGGCACCGACGCGCGGGAGCGGTACTACTTCCGCGACGGCCTGGGTCCCGATGGGGCGCTGCCGCCGAACAACTGGACGTCGGTGTTCGGCGGCCCGGCCTGGACCCGGGTGGTAGAGCCCGACGGCAATCCCGGTCAGTACTACCTGCACCTGTTCGACACCGAACAGCCGGACCTGAACTGGGAACACCCGGACGTCTTCGACGACTTCGAGAAGTCGCTGCGATTTTGGCTGGACCGCGGGGTGGACGGCTTCCGCATCGACGTGGCGCACGGGATGGCCAAGCCGTCCGGCCTGCCCGACGCCGAGGAAGACATCAAGGTGTTGTCGCACAGCGACGACGATCCGCGGTTCAACCACCCGAGCGTGCACGACATCCACCGCAAGATCCGCAAGATCGTTGACGAGTACCCCGATGCGGTGACGATCGGCGAGGTATGGGTGCTGGACAACCAGCTCTGGGCGGAATACCTGCGGCCTGACGAACTGCATCTCGGCTTCAACTTCCGGTTGACCAAGATCGACTTCGACGCCGGCCAGATCCACGACGCCATCGAGAACTCGCTCGCGGCCACCGCAATCTATGACGCCGTCCCGACGTGGACGCTGTCCAACCACGACGTCGACCGCGAGGTCACCCGCTACGGTGGCGGCGAAATCGGGCTGCGCAGGGCGAAAGCCATGGCGATGGCGATGCTCGCCCTGCCGGGCACGGTGTTCATCTACAACGGCGAGGAGCTCGGGTTGCCCGACGTGTTGGACCTGCCGGACGAGGTGTTGCAGGACCCGACGTGGGAACGTTCGGGACGAACCGAGCGGGGCCGCGACAAGTGCCGGGTGCCGATTCCGTGGTCGGGCGAGGCTCCACCGTTCGGCTTCTCATCCTCACCCGACACGTGGCTACCGATGCCGAAGGAATGGGCGGCGCTGACCGTCGAAAAGCAGAGCGGCGACCCCGACTCCACCTTGTCGTTCTTCCAGCGGGCTCTCGAATTGCGAAGGCGTCGCGTGGAATTCGACGGCAAGGGCGTCCAGTGGCTGGATGCGTCCGGCGATGTGGTGATCTTCCGGCGCCCTGGTGGGCTGACCTGCGCGCTCAACAGCGGCGACGCGCCGATGCCGCTGCCGGCGGGCGAGCTGATCCTGGCGAGCGCACCGCTGCTGGACGGGAAACTACCGCCGGATTCGGCGGCCTGGCTGGCATAACCGATCGGGTCGCGCCGCCGGAGGCACGGTGGGCATTTCGCGGCCGACTGCTCTATATGTTGTGCATGGCTTCCTACGAGTGGACAGTGATCGGCGCCGGGCCGGCGGGCATCGCCGCGGTGGGACGGCTGCTGGATCACGGGGTCGCGGCCGAACGGATCGCCTGGGTCGACCCGGCCTTCGGCGCCGGCGACATCGGCCGGAAGTGGCGGTCGGTCTCGAGCAATACCCACGCCGGACTGTTTCTCGAATACTTCAACGGCGCCAAGTCATTCCGGTTCTCCGAGGCGCCGCCCATGCCGCTCAAGGAGATCGACCCGCAGGAGACCTGCGCGCTCGCACTGGTGGCCGAGCCCCTGGTTTGGATCACCGAGCAGCTGCGTGAGCAGGTCGACGCCCTCACGGCGACCGCCACCGCGTTGACCCTGCGCGATCGGCAATGGCGGATCGAGACGGACCAACACGACATCTCTTCGGAGAACGTGATCCTGGCCGTCGGCGCGGATCCCAAAAAGCTGGGCCACCCCGACCTGGCGGAGATCCCGGTCGAGGTCGCCCTGGATCCCGAAAAGCTCGCCCAGGAGCCACTCGAGGGCGCGACGGTCGCCGTGTTCGGATCGTCGCACTCGTCCATGATCGTGCTGCCGAACCTGCTGCGCCACCCCGTCAAGCGCATCGTCAACTTCTATCGCAGCCCACTGAAATACGCTGTGTATTTGGATGATTGGATACTTTTTGACGACACCGGGCTGAAGGGCCAAGCGGCCGTCTGGGCGCGGGAGAACATCGACGGGGTGCTTCCCGACCGCTTGGAGAGGTGCTGGGTATCGAGCGCGGAATTCTCCGAGACATTGGCCCAGTGTGACCGCGCCGTCTACACCGTCGGCTTCGAGCGCAGGAAGTTGCCCGAGACCCCGCAGTGGGGGCAACTCGACTACAACCGCACCAACGGAATCCTTGCCCCCGGCCTGTTCGGGGTGGGCATCGCGTTCCCCCAGTACGTCGAAGATCCCTACGGGTACGGGCAGTTCCGGGTGGGCCTGAAGAAGTTCATGGATTTTATCGACGCCGTGCTGCCGCTCTGGCTGCTCTACGGCCCGTGATCGCCGCGGCCCGGGCGGCCGGTAGTCGCCATTAAATTCAGCCTGATCCGTTTGGAGAATCGCCCACGGCCAGGCCGCGTCAGCCCAGCAGCAGCGCGGGATCGCCGCGGCGGCGATACACCGAACCGAACCGGGCATCCAGCCGCAACCACGTCGGCAGTATCCGGACCCGGATCAACTCGTTGGCCTCGACCGCATCGGGTGACTGCGGCAGAAAACCCATCGCGGTCAACGCGAACACGCAGCGCATCGGCAGCCCCACGTGCGTGTCGGCCGAGCTGACCTGGATGACCTCCTGGTCGAGCAGCGAAACCGGCGGGCCATGAGAACTGCTGTGTTCCTTGGCCAGTTGCGCGCCGCGCTGCGCGAGGTCGAGGATCACCCGGGCTGGGATGTCCTCGAGGTGGGTGAAGCCCGATTCCGGCGGCAGGGCACCGCGCCATGCGGAGTCCATCGCGAAACCGGGGTCGACGTAACCCGTTTCGTCCATCGCCGCCAGGCCGCGGGCCAGCGCGTCCGCGCCCACCGACAAATCTTCGGGCCGCACCTCGCCGGCCACCACCCTGCTGGCTAGCACGTCGAAACCCGTTGCTACCCATGCCGTCAGCAGCCCCGGTGAGCGGGTCCGGAATCGGATGATCGCGGCGTCATCGAGTCGCAGCGCGCGATCGACGAACGCGGCCAGATCCGTACGGTGGGCGTCCCTGGAGTCGGCGCCCAGCCATAGTCCTCGGTCGGCTACCTGATCCACCGTTGTAGATACTCCCGATGTTGTGGCGAGAGGCGCACCAGCCGCTCCTCCTCGATATGGACGGCGGCCAGTTGCGACTCGGCGATGACGGCGGGCTTCGACTCCGGGTCCGCGGCGACCGAGCGCACCTCGTAGCCCAGCGTGAAGTCGACCGCCCGCAACCGCTTGGTCCACATCGTCACCTGCAGCGGCGAATCGACCAGCCGCAGTTGGCCTTTGTAAGTCACCTTGACCTCGGCGATGAGCAACCCGATGGTCAAGATGTCGACCTCAAACGCCTCACGCAGGAACTGAACGCGCGCTTCCTCGAGGATCGTGACCATGGTGGCGTGGTTGATGTGCTGATACATGTCGATGTCCGACCAGCGCACAAGCACTGGCGCGACGAAGCCGACGCTCAACTTGATGATCCTCTTCCACTGGTGCGGGTCATGCGACGGATTTGTCGCGCGGCGACGGACAGCGTTGCGAGATCCTTGTTCCCGCTTTCCTGGATCTCGATCAGTGTTCGGCGGGCCCGCTCGACCCTGGAGGCACTCAGGTGCTCCCACTCGGCGATCTTCTCTTCACCGCTTTCGTCCGGCTCCCCCACGGCGAGCACATCGAAGCACAGCGACCGTAGCGAAGCATAGATGTCGTCGCGAATCGCCAACCGCGCCAAGGAGTGCCAGCGGTCCCGCCGGGGCAGCTCGGACACCGCGGTCAGCAGCCCGTCGGTACCGAGCCGGTCCATGAGCGCGAAATAGGTGTCCGCCACTTCGGCGGCGTCGATGTCGTTGATGTCGCCGATGTCGATGATGTCGAGCAGGCTGAAGCGGTAGAGGCCGGCGGCCACCATGTAGGCCAGGTCCTCGGGCGCGCCCTGGGACGCGAACTCGGCGGCTTCCTTCTCGACGATCGCCTTGTCGTCGCCGCGCAGCCACTCCGACATGCGCGGCGTCAGCGCCTTGACCTTGGCGGCGAACCGGTTGATCTCCGCGCCGACCGCCAACGGCTGCGGACGGTAGTTGAGCAGCCAGCGCCCGGCCCGGTCGATCAGCCGGCGGGTGTCCAGCGTGAGCCGATCCGACAATGCGACCGGCAGATTCGCCGCGCGGATGCGCCGCCAGATCTCCCCCACACCGAAGATCGCGTCGGTGGCGACGTAGGTGCGGACCGCGTCGACCGAACCGACGCCGACGTCCTCGGTGATCCGGAAGGCGTAGCTGATCCCGGCGGCGTCCACCAGGTCGTTGATCAGCATGGTGGTGGCGATCTCGCGGCGCAGCTGGTGCGTGCGGATTTCCGGGGTGAACCGTTCCCGCAACGGTTTCGGGAAGTACAGGGGCAGCCGGGATGCGAACACGTCCTGTTCGGTCAGCTCGGTCTGCAGCATCTCCTCCTTGAGTCCCAGCTTCACGTGCGCCATCAGGGTGCACAGCTCGGGTGAGGTGAGCCCGATGCCGGCCTCGGCGCGGCGCTCGATCTCCTTCTCCGAGGGCAGCGCCTCCAGGTCGCGGTGGATGCCGCGCTGGTCCACCAGGTACTGGATCAGTCTGGCGTGCACCGGCAACAGGCTGGCCGCGTTGGCCCGGCTGGTGCCGATCAGGTCGTTCTGGTCCTCGTTGTCGGTGAGCACCAGTTGCGCGACCTCGTCGGTCATCGACTCCAGCAGCGGTTTGCGCTCCTGCGGCTTGACCTTGCCGGCGGTTACCAGGGAGTCGATCAGGATTTTGATGTTGACCTCGTGGTCCGAACAGTCCACGCCGGCCGAGTTGTCCATGGCGTCGGTGTTGATCCGACCGCCGGACAGATCGAACTCGACGCGGCCCAATGCGGTCACCCCCAGATTGCCGCCTTCGCCAATCACCTTGGCGCGCAGCTGGCTTCCGTTGACCCGAACCGGATCGTTGGCGCGATCGCCGACATCGGCGTCGGATTCGGACTCCGCCTTGATGTAGGTGCCGATGCCGCCGTTGAACAGCAGGTCCACCGGAGCCTGCAAGATCGCCTTGATCAGATTGGGCGGAGTCATCTCGGTGACTCCGTCGTCGGAGCCCTCGATGCCCAACGCCTCGCGGACCTGGGGGCTGACCGGAATCGCCTTGTGCTCACGGCTGTACACCCCGCCGCCCGCGCTGATCAGCGACGTGTCGTAGTCCTCCCAGCTGGACCGCGGCAGGTCGAACATCCGCCGGCGTTCCTCCCAGGAACGCGCGGCATCGGGGTCGGGGTCTAAGAAGATGTGCCGGTGGTCGAAGGCGGCGAGCAACCTGATGTGCTTGCTCAGCAGCATGCCGTTGCCGAAGACGTCGCCGCTCATGTCGCCGATCCCCACCACGGTGAAATCCTCGGCCTGCGTGTCGACGTCCATCTCCCGGAAGTGCCGTTTGACAGCCTCCCACGCGCCCTTGGCGGTGATGCCCATGGCCTTATGGTCGTAGCCGACCGACCCGCCGGACGCGAACGCGTCCCCCAGCCAGAATCCGTAGGACTTGGCGACGTCGTTGGCGATATCGGAGAAGGTGGCGGTGCCCTTGTCCGCCGCCACCACCAGGTATGCGTCATCGCCGTCGCGCCGAATGACTTCCGTTGGCGGACTGACCTTTCCGGTCGCATGGTCGACGTTGTCGGTGACGTCGAGCAGGCCGGAGATGAACAGCTGATAGCAGGCAACGCCCTCGGCGCGGCTGGCGTCGCGGTCGGCGGCGGCATCGCCGGTGGGCAGCGGTGGCCGCTTGAGCACGAACCCGCCCTTGGCGCCCACCGGCACGATGACGGCGTTCTTGACCGCTTGCGCCTTGACCAGACCCAGGATTTCGGTGCGGAAGTCGTCTCGACGGTCCGACCAGCGCAGGCCCCCGCGGGCCACCGGGCCGAACCGCAGGTGCACGCCCTCGACCCGGGGCGAGTAGACGAAGATCTCGTATTTGGGGCGCGGCAGTGGCAGCTCGTCGACCAGCTGGGCGTCCAGCTTGATCGCCAGCACGTTGCGGGCTCGGGCCGAACCCTCGCGTGTCACAAAGTAATTCGTTCGCAGCGTGGCCTGCACCAGCGAGGCGAAGGCGCGCAGAATACGGTCGGTGTCCAGGCTCACCAGCGCATCGATGTCGGCGGCGACCGCCGCGGCGGCCGTTTGCGCATCGCGGCTGGCGGAGGAGTCGGGGTTGGGGTCGAACAACGCCTCGAAGAGCGCGACCAGTGATCGCGCGGTAGAGGGGTGCTCGTTGAGCACCGCTTCGATATAGGACTGGCTGTACGGAAAGTTGGCCTGCCGCAGATACTTTGCGTAAGCCCGCAACAGCACGACCTGCTGCCATCGCAGTCCCGCGCGCATTACCAGCTCGTTGAACCGGTCGATCTCGAGGCGGCCCTGCCAGATCGCGGTGACCGCGTCGGCGAACCGCTCGGCCATCGCGTCGCGCTCGGCCTGCGTCGAGGCCAGCCGGATGGTCGGGTGCGGTGAGATCTTGAATTGGTAGATCCACACCGGCATCCCGTCGGACCGGTTGACCGTGAAGGGGCGCTCCTCGAGCACCACCACACCCATGCTCTGCAGCATCGGCAGCAGCTGGCTCAGCGAGGCGGTGTGTCCGCCCAGGAACCAGGTCAGCTGGGCGGTGCCGTCGCCGGTCTCGGCGAACACCAGCTTGACCGAGTTGTCTTGCAGCTCATTGACGATGGCGATGTGGTCGATGGCGTCGGCCGGGGTGACGGCTTGCTTGTAGACCTCGGGGAAGGCGGCCCCGTAGTACTCGGCGTCGGCGTGCCCCACGGACCCCTCCGCGGCGGCGGCCACGAGCCGGTCGGTCCAGGTTCGCGCCGCTTCGCTCAGCAGCGCCTGAATGCGGATCCGGTTGACGTCGGAGACGTCGACCGGCGCAGCGTCGGGGCTATCGGCGGGCAGGCGGACCATGAAATGCATCAGGGCCCAAGGTGATTCGCTGACCCGGGCGGTGAATTCCAGTCGGGTACCACCGAATTCGCGAACGAGGATGTCTTCGATCTGCAGCCGCACCGCCGTGGTGTAGCGGTCGCGGGGCAGATAGACCAGGCAGGAGACGAAGTACTGCAGGCGGTCGGCGCGCAGGAACAGCAACGCGTTTCGTTGCGGTCCCAGATCCACCACCGCCTTGGCCATCGCCAGAAGCCGCTCGGAGCTGAGCGTGAACAGCTCCGAGCGGGGAACGGTTTGGATGACGTCGAGCAGCAGCTGGCCCGGGTGGATCGGGTCACTGTCGGCCATTGCCAGCGCCTCACGGACCCGGCGCGAAATCGTGGGGATTTCCAGGACATCGGCGTTCATGGCGGCCACGGTGAACAACCCGACAAAGCGGTGCTCGATCACTGCACCGTCCTCGTATTCGCGCACCGCGATGGCATACGGGTAGGCGCCGTAGCGCAGATAGCTGCCCACCACGGATTGCGCGAGCACCAGCAATCGGTCGTCGTCAGTCAGCCGGGGGCGGGAGCCGGTGCGGGTGCGCAGGACGCCGAGGCCGGGTGACCCGTCGCCGGAGACCTGACCGTTGTGCACGTGGCAACGCTGGTAGCCGAGCAGCAGGAAGTTGCCGTTGCCCAGCCAGCGCAGCAGCGCCGCGACGTCGTCGCGGTCCGGCGCCGAGAAGTGGTTACCGGCGTTGGCCTCGACCTGCGCGGCCAGATCGTCGAGCACGGCGATCAACCTCGACGCGTCGCTGGCGACCTGCTGAACGTCGGCCAGCACCTTGGGCAGTAGCCGTTCGACCTCGGTGAGCCCCTTGCTGTCGACCGACGGCAGGAGCTGCACGTGTATCCACGCTTCGCCGGCGTATTGCGAAGCGCTTGCCGATTTCGCCTCGACCCGCAGCAGGTCCCCCTCGGGGCTGCGCTGCACTTCGAACACCGGGGTCATGATGGCCGTGTAGGGGACACCGAGCCGGTGCAGCAGCACGGTGACGGAGTCCATCAGCATGCCGCCGTGATCGGTGACAACTTGCAGCGCGGGGCCGAAACCGGCGGGGTCGTCCGCCGGGTACACCGCGACGCGGCTTTCGCCGTCGGGCCGGTGCCGGCCGAGGCGATAGTGCGCGCTCAGCATCGCCGGGGTCACGATCGCCGCCGGCACGGTCAGGTCGATGGGCCTGGTTTCGGCCCCGCCCGACTCGTCGCTATGCGGACCGCGATAGCTCTCGACGTAGGCTCTCGCGATCCACTCGGGAATGTCCTGCTGCTGGGTGAAGGTCGTCCACGGCTTGAGATCCTGTCTTGCTCCGGGATCGATCGTCATGCCGATAGCTCCCAACTGGCGACGGTTGTCAGTGCGCTCAATCGCCCCATTCCGCGGCGGCGCGGGGCAGAGCCGACACTAGTCGCGCGTTAGCTTGCGGTGGGTCACTCTGTGCGGACGTGCCGCCTCGGCACCGAGCCGTTCGATTTTGTTCTCCTCGTATGCGCCGAAGTTGCCCTCGAACCAGAACCACTTGGCCTCGTTGTCGTCGTCACCCTCCCAGGCCAGGATGTGCGTGCAGGTGCGGTCCAGGAACCACCGGTCGTGCGAAATCACCACCGCACAGCCGGGGAATTGCTCGAGGGCGTTCTCCAGCGAACTCAGCGTCTCGATGTCGAGGTCGTTGGTGGGCTCGTCGAGCAGGATGAGGTTTCCGCCCTGCTTGAGCGTCAGCGCGAGGTTGAGCCTGTTGCGCTCGCCACCGGAGAGCACGCCCGCCGGCTTCTGCTGGTCCGGTCCCTTGAACCCGAACGCCGACACGTAGGCCCGCGACGGCACCTCGGTCTGGCCGACCACGATGTGATCCAGCCCGTCGGAGACAACTTCCCACACGTTCTTCTTGGGATCGATTCCGGCGCGGGTCTGGTCGACGTAGCTGAGCTTGACGGTCTCTCCGACCTTGACCGTGCCGCTGTCCGGCTGCTCGAGGCCCACGATGGTCTTGAACAGCGTGGTCTTACCGACCCCGTTGGGACCGATGACGCCGACGATGCCGTTCCGCGGGAGGGTGAAGGACAGGTCCTTGATCAGGGTGCGGCCGTCGTAGCCCTTGTCGAGATGGTCGACCTCGACCACCACGTTGCCCAGCCGCGGGCCGACCGGAATCTGGATCTCCTCGAAGTCGAGCTTGCGCGTCTTCTCGGCCTCGGCCGCCATCTCCTCATAGCGCTGCAGCCGAGCCTTGCTCTTGGCCTGACGCGCCTTGGCCCCGGAGCGCACCCACGCCAACTCCTCGGTCAACCGCTTCTGCAGCTTGGCGTCCTTGCGCCCCTGGACCGCGATTCGCTCGGCCTTCTTCTCCAGGTAGGTGGAGTAGTTGCCCTCGTACGGGTAGGCGCGGCCGCGGTCCAATTCCAGGATCCATTCGGCGACGTTGTCCAGGAAGTAGCGGTCGTGGGTGACCGCCAGGATCGCACCCGGGTAGGAGGCGAGGTGCTGCTCGAGCCACTGCACGCTCTCGGCGTCGAGGTGGTTGGTCGGCTCGTCGAGGAGCAGCAGGTCGGGCTTGGACAGCAGCAGCTTGCACAGCGCGACGCGGCGGCGTTCACCACCGGACAGGTTGGTCACCGGCTCCTCGGGCGGCGGGCAGCGCAGCGCGTCCATGGCCTGCTCCAGCTGCGAATCGAGGTCCCACGCGTCGGCGTGGTCGAGCTCCTCCTGCAGCCGGCCCATCTCCTCCATCAACTCATCGGAGTAATCGGTGGCCATCAACTCGGCGACCTCGTTGAAGCGGTCGAGCTTGACCTTGATCTCGCCCAGGCCCTCTTCGACGTTGCCGCGAACGGTCTTCTCCTCGTTCAGCGGCGGCTCCTGCAGCAGGATGCCCACGGTCGCGTCGTTGGCCAAGAAGGCGTCACCGTTGTTCGGCTTGTCCAGGCCAGCCATGATCCGCAAGACGCTCGACTTGCCGGCGCCATTGGGTCCGACGACACCGATCTTGGCGCCTGGATAGAAGCTCAACGTGACGTCGTCCAGGATCACCTTGTCGCCGTGCGCCTTGCGGACCTTTTTCATCGTGTAGATGAACTCAGCCATGCCGCGGTGTTGCCTTTCTGGTTTGCGAAGTGATCTCGCGGACCATCCTAGGCATCGCCCGGCGACCGCAGCCCCGCGCCCGAGTTAATGCTCAGGCGGGAATGGAGAGCGGGGCCTCGTCGGCGGTGGCGTCACCTGTACCGGCCGGATCGTCGCCGGCCAGCGGGTCCTCGCTACTAACGTCGGCGGCGTCGACGAGAGTTCCCGGGGCGGCGCCTTCCTGCCCGGCGCTGGGGCCGGTGTAAGCGGGCTTCTCGATGCGCACGATCACGCGGGAGAGGTCCGGACCTACTGCGGTCGCCCGCATCTCCACCGACGAGCGGCGGTTGCCGTCGCGGTCCTCGTATTCGCTGGTGTAGACGTGCCCCACCACGATCACCGGTGCGCCCTTGCCCAGCGCGGCACCCACCCCGGTGACCAGCTTTCCCCAGCAGTTGACCGTGACGAACAGCGAGTGCCCGTGCTCCCAGCCGCCGTCACCGGTACGGCGGCGCGAGTTGCTGGCCACCCGGAACTTGAGGACCTCCTGGTCGCCGACCTTGCGGCGCGCGGGGTCGTTGACGATGTGACCGACGACGGTAAGCGGGGTTTCGAACATGGGCTGATCCCTTCTCGATTGCATTGGCTATGGCCGCCAGTAAGCGCGGCGCCACCGACGACGCCGATGGGAAACGGCCCGAAAACCGGCCGGGCCGGTCATCGCTGTGGACGAAACCGGGACTGTGGATCAGTCGGGATCGGCGGGGGCCTGGCCGGACCGCTTGGGGGTTCCGCCCTGCGCCAACTGCGCCAGCATCGCGTTGTAGGCCACCAGCTCGGCGTCGTCGTCGCGTTCGGCGGCCCGGTCCAGCCGCTTGGCGGTGCGGCGATCGCTGCGCGCCCACTGGATGAGGAGTGCGAGCATCACGATCACCAGCGGGAATTCCCCCGCCGCCCAGGCGATGCCCCCGCCCAGTCGCTGGTCCCCCAGCAGGTCGGTGTGCCAACTCAAGCCGAGCGAGCGGTAATAGTCGGCGCCGAGCACCTTCTTGGTGCCCATCATCACCACGCCGAAGAAGGCGTGCAGCGGCAACGAGGCGAACACCACGGCCACCTTGGCCAGCGGCGGGATCGGTCGCGGCGTCGGGTCCACCCCGATCACCACCCAATAGAACAGGTAGCCGCTCAGCAGAAAGTGCGTGTTCATCGCCAGATGGCCGGCATGGCTGCTGGCGGTGGTGTCGAAGAGGCTCGACAGGTACAGCCCGTAGAACCCGCCGACGAACAGCACGGTGGCCACCACGGGGTTGGTGAGCAACCGGGAGAAGCGGCTGTGCAGCGCTGCCAGCAGCCATTCCCGCATGCCCGGCGGATCGTCACGGCGGGCCGCCGGCAGCGCCCGCAACGCCAGGGTGACCGGGGCGCCTAGCACCAGAAGGATCGGGATCAGCATCGACAGGCACATGTGGACCACCATGTGCATGCTGAACATCGCCGGCATGTAGCGACCGACGCCCGACGACGTCGCGAACAGCAAAACCCCGCAGCCGAGCAGCCAGGAAAGCGTCCGGCCCGGCGGCCACTTGTCGCCGCGGCGGCGCAGCCGCACCAACGCCGCCACATACAGCCCGGCGAAGACGAGGGCGGCAGAGCCGAAGATCAGGTCGAAGCGCCAATCGAAGAGGATGCGCGCCAGGGTGGGCGGCCCGTCGAAGTCGTAACCGATCTCGGCTTCGGGAATCGACGGCAACCGGGCCGGGGGCGGCGGGGGCGGGGTGCGGCCCAGCCCGACGGCGATGCCGAAGGTGAGGCCGAAAACGGCGGCCTCGATCAGCGTCAGCCTCAGCAGCGCGCCACGCGCGCGCACCGGACTCGGATCCGCTTGCAGCGCAGCCACACTCACTCGTCGCTGCCGCCAACCGAGCCCGCCCAGCAGACACAGCGCGACGAACTTGGCGGTGACCAGCCGCCCATAGTCGGTGCCGAGCAGGTCGGACGGGTGCACCCGAACCACGGCGTTGACCAGTCCGCTCACCGCCATCGCGACCCAGCACCACAGCGCAATCGTCGAGAAACGCCGGGCCGCCAGCCCGAGGTGACCACCGCCGCGCAGGACGTGGGCGAGCAGGGCGAGCAGGCCACCGGCCCACAGGCTGGCGGCGACCAGGTGGATCAGCAGGCCGTTGGTCGCCAGGTCGTGCGAACCGCCGGCCGACGAATGTCCGGTCAGCCCCAGCGGAATCAGCGTCACCACCGACGCGGCGGCCAGCACCGGCGTCCACGACCAGCGCAGCACCGACAGGCTCGCCAGCATGATCACCGCGGCCAGCAGCGCGGTCCAGCGCCAGGCCGAGGCGTTGGTGATCAGGCCCGCCAACGACCACATCCGCGTCGGGGGAATGTCGGCGACGGGATGCCCGGACACGTCCGAGATGGTCAGCGGGACCAGCAGGGCGGCACACACCGCCCACACCCCCGACGCCACCGTCCCGAGCCGAAGGGCCCGGTAGCCGTCGGTGTCGAGGACACCGCTGCGCTGGGGCGGCACGAGGAATGCGGCGAGCAGAAACGACCCGACGGCGAGCACCGCGGCGATCTCGCCCGCAGCGCGAACGAACGGCAGCCCCAAGGTGGTCACCTGGCCCGGATCGGGCAGGCCAGTCACGGTCAGCGCGCTGGCCAGCGAGAGCGTCCCGATGCCGGCGGCCGTGCAGCCCGCCAGCACGGCGACTCCGGCCAGCACCGGCCACACCAGCGCGCGGCGCTGGGCAGCGGCCTCGGTCGAGGCCGTGCCGGCGGGCGGAGCGACGGTCATACATCCAGGGTATGGGCGGGCCGGCCGGCTACAGAGTGTGGCTGTTCAGACGGTCCTGCCGCGCCCTGGCCTCGCGGGCCACGAACTGGTCGCGCGCGATCCGCCCGACGTAGTTGAAGTCTCGCAGGACGTCGCGCAGCTCCTGCAGGAATTGACCTCGCCTCTCGGCCAGGTCCGGGGCGGGTGCGGTCAGGTTCTGGTCGTCGACAACCTGACGCGCGGTGGCGAACAACAGCGTCGACACCGATTCGCTGCTGCGGATCCGGGTCTGCGCCACATACTGTCGGCCGACACCCAGCGCCAACTCCGTCAGTTCCTGCCGGTCGATGTCCGGCGGTGCGTCGCGCAGCACGTCGGCGACGATCTCATAGGCCTCGAAGAACACCCGCAACATCGCTTCCGCCATCAGCGGACGCTTGGCGAACAACAGCGCGTCGATCTCGTCACCGCCGGCGGCGACGTGGGCCTCCCAATCGTCGTGCCAGGCCATCTCTTCGGCGATGTTGTCCCGGAACGTCGCCGAGTCGGCGAAATAAAAGTCGAACTTCAACAGATCGCGCAGCCGCATCGCCTGGGCCCAGAAGGCCGCCATACGGTCGCCGTCGGCGTGGCGTGCGTGGGCCAGGGCAAGCTCGACGATCGAGGTCTCCAGGAAGGCGTGGATCACCGAATTGCGGTAAAAGGCCGCGGCGTGCTGTTCCTCGGGCGCGATGCGCCACACCGGTTCCCGGCCGCCGTCGACCCGGGTGATGGGGTGTCCGTTGGACAGGGCGTCGACCGCCGTGCGCACTCCCTCGTGCGTGCGCAGTCGCAATGCGCTGGTGGACATCGGGTTTTGTTTGCGCTCCAAATAATCGAGCGAGTCCTGCAGGGTGTGGTGCAGCTGGCCGAGCGTCAACGCCGCCCCGCGCGTGGTCAACAGCAATGCGCACACCAGACCCGTCGCCGTCACCGGCGTCGCCTGCAGGATCCGCCAGGCGACTTCGAACGACATCTTCTGCAGCGCAAGCCGTTTCGCATCCGGATCCTGCGTCAGCGGGCCGTGCGGTGCACCCAGGTACTGACGCATCGACACCGCTTCGGGGAATCGGACGTAGATCTTGCCGTAATTGCGTTCACCCTGCGCGCGGATGAAGTTGTACAACCAGCCGACGCCTTCGGGCGTCTTCTCACCGCCGCGGGCGTATGCGGCGTATTCCGCGGTCTCGTGCAGTTGGTCGAAGCTGATCGAAACCGGTTGCAGCAGAATGTCTTCGCTGCGGCCATCCAAATAGGCGTCGGCGACGTAGGCCAGCAGGCCGAGCTTGGGGGGCAGCATCTTTCCGGTGCGCGAACGGGTGCCCTCGATGGACCAGCTCAGGTTGAACCGCTTCTCGACTATGTAGCCGACGTATTCGCGCAGCACGAACTTGTACAGCCGATCGTTGCCGACGTTGCGGCGGATGAAGATGACCCCGGAGCGTCGCAACAGCGGGCCCATCGCACCGAACGACAAGTTGATGCCGGCGAACACGTGCACCGGCGGTAACCGGTTCTCCTGCATGGCAACCGGAACCACGGCGCCGTCGATGTAGGACCGGTGCGAGAACAGCAGCACCGCGGGGTGAGCCTCCAGGCCGGTCCGCAACGCCGCGACCTGGTAGCCGTCGTAGTCGATCTCGGGATCGAACCCGCGGCTGATCATCCTGCCCAGAACCGAGACCAGGTCGACCGAGGCCCGGCTCCACCCGGTGGCGAGTTCGTCAAGCATCTTCCCGGCTTCGTCGACGGTCGCGCCGGGAATCTTGGCCAGACCAGCGCGAAACCGGTTGGACGCCAATATCTCCGGCTTCACCAACCGCGGGGACTTGTACTGCGGCCCGAGGATTCGGTACTCAACACGTTCCATCGCCAGGATTGCGCGGCGGATCACGAACTGGGCGAAGTCGTTCTTGTCTTCTCCCACGGTGGTGTCGCGCCATTGCCGGCGCAGTTCGGAGACAGCGGCCGCTTCGCCGGCCACCACCCGCGCCCGCCGGGGAGCGGTTCGCACGATCTGTTCTTGCTGACGCTGGTTGGGATGGTAGGGATCCCGGCCCGGGAGCAGCCCGGCCAGCTTGGCGAGTCGGCCGCGATCCGGCTCCGGAAGCCAGAACACCCGCACCGGCACGATCGAGCGGTCTTCCTCAGACTCGAGCTGTTCGGCCAGGGCCGTCATCGCTTCCGGCGGCGCGTCGAGCGTCGGCAATTTCACCAGATCGAAATTCACCCCCGGATTGGCGGCGCGCTCTCGATCCATCCACGCCGTCACCAGATCCATCTCGACCGGCGAGGCCATCGACGCCAGTACCAGCGAGTCTGTCCTGGGTAGGATCGCGCTGGTATCTGCGGCCGGTTCGGTCACGGATGCCCTCGGGTCGGCGACTCCCGCGGCTCGGCGTTGACGGTCGCGGCACCGAGGCGTTGCGCCTCACCGTCTTTGAGGGCGGGCTGGGATTCATGGGGATTCGCCTTGGGCTGCTTCGTTTTCGGCGCTGCCTTCTTCGCCGGCGCCTTCTTCGCCGATGCCTTCTTCGCGGGTGCCTTCTTCGCCGGCGCCTTCTTCGCGGGTGCCTTCTTCGCGGGTGCCTTCTTCGCGGGTACCTTCTTCGCCGATGCTTTGGCGGCCTGGCTCTTGGCCTTTTCGGCCGCCTTCTTCTCGGCGTACAGGTCGACTTCAGGCAGTTCGCCGACGGGCCAGTTGGCGAGCGTGTCCAGATACAGCTGGCGCACCCCGGCGATGCGCTCCGGCAGGTCGTCAAGTGTCCAGTCCTGCACCGAGATCGGGGGGAAGACCGCGACGTCGACGGTGCCCGGGTTGATGACGGTCGAGTTGCGGGCGGCGACGAGCTCGGCGTTGCGGATCACGATCGGGACGATCGGGATGCCCGCGGCCATCGCAAGACGAAACGGCCCCTTCTTAAAGGGACCGACCCCGGTGGTATCCAGCCGGGTGCCTTCCGGCGCCATCACGATGGACAGTCCGTTCTTGGCTCGCTCTTCGACGATGCGCATCGTCTCGAGCGCTGAAGCCGAATCGTCCCGGTCGATGAACACACCGTCCAACGCCTTACCGAGCAGGGCCATGATCGGATTCTTTTGCAGTTCCTTCTTGGCCACGGCAACCCAGTTGTCGTTCACCAGCGCACCCGCGATGACCGGGTCAACCTGATTGCGGTGGTTGTAGATGAAGACGGCGGGACGTTGCGCGGTCAGATTCTCTTTCCCGACGACATTGAGATTGACGCCAGTGGTCGCGAGCACCGTTTGGGAGAAAATAGAGGTAAAGAAATTGGCGCCCCGCCGCCGGCTCCCGGTCAACACGCCCACTGCCACGGCGCCGGCGCCGACGGGGACAATCGAGCCGAGTCCGGCAAGTGTGCGCACCTGCCGCCGCAGGCCCACAGGACCACGGCTGCTGAATCTCAGGATCGGCCAACCGCGGCGCTTGGCCACCGCGGCCATCTTGCCTTCGGGATTGGTCGGCCGCGGATTACCGACCAGGTACATCAGGGCGACGTCCTCGTCACCGTCGGCGTAGAAGTAGCTGTCCTTGAGATCGATGTCGCGCTCGGCGGCAAAGCGTTGCACCGCAGCGGCTTTGCCCGGCCCCCACAGGATCGGCTTCTCGACGTCGCCGGTGAGCATGCCGTCCTCGGTGGTCTCGAACTTGTTGGTGAGCATGTTGGGGATGCCGAGGAAACGCGCGACCGGGTTCACCTGGATGGTCAGCGCCGACGAGCTCAGCACCACGGTGTGGCCGCGGGCCATGTGCGCGCGCACCAGCTCGCGCATCTCCGGGTAAATCCGCGACTCGATCCGCTGGATGAACAGCCGCTCGCCGATCTCTTCCAGGTCGTCGATCAGTCGCCCCGCCAGCGCCGCGGCGGCCTTGCCGATGAGGTCTTCGAACTCGATGCGACCCAGGGTGTGGCTCAGGCCCGCCTGCACCATGCCGAGCAACTCCCCCACACCCATGTCGCGGCGCAGCAGCCGTTCCTGGGTCAGGATGATCGCGGTGAACCCGGCGACGAGCGTGCCGTCCAGGTCGAAGAACGCACCGACCTTGGGCCCGGTGGGGCTCGCCATGATCTCAGCCACCGAGCCGGGCAACCGCATGTCCTGCCCGGTGTTTTGGGTGCCGCGTTCGTCGGGCTGCTCCGTCGAGGTGCTCATGAGCCCGCCGCCGATCGGGACGACGCGGCCGGCTCGGTGAACGAGGCGGGCACCGCGCGCGGTGGTGGATCACCGGCCAGCGCCAGGATCTCGTCGAAACCGTCCAGCAGGCACTGGGCGAACAACGTCTCGTTTTTCACCGAGGCCGTGTCGTAGCGCACGGTGATGGTGCACCAGCCGCCCCGCGAGATCAGCACCACCATCATCGCCACTCCGGGCAGTGGGCCGACACCGTACTGCCGCAAGATTTTTGCGCCGGCGATGTAGGTGTCTCCCGGGAAGACCGGGACGTTGCTGGCCTGCACGTCGGAGCCGATGACCGAGCCGGTGATCCCCTCCAGCACCGCGGTCGGCAGAACGCTGAGCACCGGCGCCACCGAACCGATGATGTTCATCGCGGGCTCGTCACGACGCTGCGTCATCTGAGCTCGAATCTTCTTCATCCGGGCGACCGGGTCGACGGTGCCGATAGGCGCCGCCAGGTTGACACCGGTGAATCGGTTGCCGCCGGCCGTGTCCGATTCGGCGCGCAGGTTGACCGGCACCGCCATCGGCAGCGTGCTGATCGGCACGCCGAACGCCTCGTGGTAGCGGCGCAGGGCACCACACAGTCCGGCGAGGTAGGCGTCGTTGATCGACCCGCCGCCGGCTTTTGCAGCCCTGTGCAGATCCGAGAGCGGGATATCGATCGCCTCGCTGCGGGTGGCCAGGCTGCGCCGCCGCAGCAGCGGCGACGGCTCCGCGGCTCGGTTGAGCACCCGCATGCCCGACATGGCGTACCCGACGATCCCCGAAACGGTGGCCGTCGGTTCCAGAACCGCGCGCCCGGCCGCCGAGACCGCGCCCGACAGCGCGCCCATCACACCGCCGACGAGGGCGAACGGCAGGTGGTTAATGCCCTGGCGCATCAGATCATTGGACGTCAGGTCTTGCGGGACGGGCAGCGGCAGCGTCGGCTTGGCCGGCGGATTGCGCTCGAGGTCATAGATCTCGGCGAACATCTGGACCCCGCCGACGCCATCGGTGACGGCGTGGCTGACATGCAGCAGCGTCGCGGCCTTTCCGTCGGCCAGACCCTCGACCAGGGTGGCCGTCCACAGCGGCCGCGAAATGTCCATCGGTGACTGCAGAATGACCTCGGCGAGGTCGAATACTTCACGAAGCGTGCCGGGTTCGGATACCCGCACCCGGCGCACGTGGAAATCCAGGTTGAAATCGGGATCGACCACCCAGCGCGGCGCCGCCGTCGGCAAGGTCGGCACGACGACTTTCTGCCTCAACCGCAGCACTCGGCGGGAGGCGTTCTCGAATCGGGTTCGGAACCGCTGCCAGTCCGGCGTGGTGTCCAAGAGCTCCAGCGCCATGATCCCCGACCGGGTTCGTGGGTTCGCCTCTCCCCTGTGCAGTAGGTAGTCAACCGGCCCGAGCTCGTCGGACAACTTGATCGCCTCGACGGCCTCAGTCATGGTCATCAGCTTGACGCGCCAACCTCGTCACCGTCGATCAAGCCTCCTGCCTTGGACCCACCAACCCAATCGTCACCCAACGCTAGTCGGGTTACCGCGCTGGTGAAAGGAGCGACAGGTACTCGGGCGCGGACTCAGCTGGCCGAAGTGGCCGACAGGGGCAGCGAATCCAGCAGCGAGCTGACGCGCCGCCCATAGACGACACCAAGGAAATCGGCGACGGCGTCGGCGGCCAGCCGCGACCGCACCGTAGGCGTGATGTCGAAAGCGTGGTGAGCGTTGCCGAGTTCGGCGTGGGCCACCGTGGCCGCGCCGGCCGCGCGCAGCGCCGAGCAGAAGGCACGGGCCTGGCCGCTGGGCACCAATTCGTCCTTCTCGCCGTGCAGCACGAAGAAGGGCGGCGCGTCGCTGTGCACGTAGGAAACCGGCGACGCCGCCGTGAAGCGCTCGGGCTCGTCGGCGTAACGGGCCTTCATCACGAATTGTTCGAGGAACGGCAACATCAGCACGTGCATGTTCTCGAAGTCGGTGAAGTCGTAGACGCCGTAATAGGGCGCGACCGCCTGCACGGTGGTGTCGGCGTCTTCGAAACCGGGTTGGAAGGTGGGGTCGTTCGGCGTGAGCGCGGCCAGGGAGGCCAGGTGCCCGCCCGCCGAACCGCCGGTGATCGCGATGAAGTCGGGGTCACCGCCGTAGTCGGCGATGTTCTCCCGGACCCACGCGATCGCCCTTTTGACGTCGATGAGGTGCGCGGGGAAGGTGGCGCGGGGGCTCTTGCTGTAGTCGATCGAGACGCAGATCCAGCCGAGTTCAACCATGCGGCTCATCAGCGTGTACGCCTGCGGGCGCCTGCCGTTCAGCGCCCACGCCCCGCCCGGCACCTGGATCAGCACCGGCGCCCGGCAGCCGGGCGCCAGGTCGTCGCGCCGCCAGATGTCGAGCAGGTTGTCGCGCGGACTCGGACCGTAGGAGATGCCGGACGTCTGGGCCGCGTACCGGCGGTGCGGCCCGGGCCTGCCCAGCAGTCCACCGCGCCGGGCGCACAGGGCCGCGGCGGCGGCCGGGTGACATACCTGCTCACGGACATCGGGGCCGAAGGCCTCCTCGAGCGCGGTGGTCAGGGTTCGGTCGGCCCGCTGGGCGGCCAACGTCTTGCCGACCCGGCCGACCGACGGGTGCGAAACACGGGACAGCGCATGCCCGGTCACCACGTGCGGGGGAAACTCCGTGAACAGCCAGCCGGCGACAAATTCCAGCGCGAGCGGCCCTCCCCGCAGCACCAGGTTGCCGAGCTGGTAGACATCCCGGGCTTCGGCTGCCAGGCGTGCCGCCTGGGTGCCGGCCCACGAGCAGGGCGATGTTCGACGACTGGCCACGCTCATTACGACGTCACCTCTCGACTCGACGTTATGCACACGCCCCGTTGCGGTTAACAGCCGATGACCGGCCGATGTTGTACGTGTGTCGAGGGTCCCCACGATAACCGATAAACGTGGCGCGGGAAGGGTTCTCGCGCGCGTCGCGGCGGCGAGTCGGCTCAGCGGGTGGGGTTGGATAGACTGACCTGCACATTGCCTCCGTAGCTCAGGTGGATAGAGCAAGGGCCTTCTAATCCCTAGGTCGCACGTTCGAGTCGTGCCGGGGGCACTCTGTTCGGTGTATGACGTCGGTTGATGCTTGACATTTCGCCTTCGGGTGATGCCTGACAGTGTTTCGGCTGATGGTTGACAGTTGCTTCGGTTGATCCTTGACAACGGTTTCGGTTGCGGCACGCCCTCGGCGGGATTGGCGATCTCGCGTGGAGAACGGTCGCCTAACGCCTAGGTAGTCACTACCGGTGACTACCTAGGCCGTCGATGGGCGATCGACAATCAACAACGCCGATACGCAAGGCCGAGGATTGTCGATCACGTGATACTCAGCGCGTTCTCAGACCTCGATCGTCTGACTGACGTAGTTCTCCCAGGTGGCCATCTGGGCCGCGTCGACGAGAAGGCTCTGGTAATCCGGGTCAGCATTGAGGCTCTGCTGGATCTGGCCGTAGGCGGCCCAGTCCTGGGCAGTCGTCAGCAAGCCGATGGCGTTGGTGCCCTGACCTCCGATCATGTTGACCAGTGCGGTGACGTTCTCCGCGCCATGTTTGCGAGCAAGCCCAGTCGCTCGCTTCAGCTGCTTCTGAATGTCGTCCCAGGTGACCCCAGGGTTCGGATGGACGATCGTAGTAGCGACGATGGTCATGGCTTAACCTTTCGCTGGAGGGGCAGAACGTTATTAGTCTCCGGCGCGGCAGAATGAGCCGCTAGAGTAGTGGGCTACGCCATTTTGGAATGCAGATACGGGCTTGCCCGTTGCAGCCGCGTGGGCCTCAGGACAGCGTTGTGGGAGGTCGGCCTCGCCCGAGGTTTCAACCAGCCGTGTTTGGGAACAGTGATGGATAGCGGCAAACTGAGGTAGCTGCTTTTGCAGCCGCTGCCATGCACCTTTGAGCAGGGAAATCGATCGAAATGTTGCCCGGCAGGAATAAGAGTTCAGCAAGTGTATTCAGGCAAAAACAGGCGTTGATGGCTACGTCCCTGAATCCAAATCACAAATACATTCAAGAGTGTCCTGAATGCAGTTCGATACACGAAACACAGAATCAGGCTGACGAGTATTGCATTCATTGCAAATGAGGATCAAATAGAACCCCTTTGCGGATAGTCACGGGCCGTGAGAAAGTCAGGCTCGACGATCACCCTTCAACCTGCAGCGAAGTTAGCGGACCTGCTTCAGCCACCGCTTTGCCACCACCAACAGGGTGGGCGATTCTCAGGCGCCGCGATGGGCTCGACGGACAACGAAGCGTTCGGACGCTCCTGCCTGATTGCTGACGCTTTTAGCCGGACATTGCATGCGTTGCCGACAATCGGCATCACCCGGGCATCGAGAACCGTTGAGCCATAACGACTAGCGATACCTTCGATTACACGCGGCCGCAGGCACCGCCCTCCGGCAAGCGGTGCGGGTCGAAAGTTCCGACGTGGATCGGCGTGATTTGGGCGGTGCCTTTCCGGCCGCGATATGTCAGCATTGGTTGCGTGAGCGCACGCCGGGTAGCGCGTTTGCTGGGTGTCACTGTGGCGACAGCCTGGGCGGCGCTGCTGTGCCCGCCCAATTCCGCGTCCGCCGCGCCCTGCCCCGACGTCGAGGTGACGTTCGCCCGAGGCACCGCTGAGCCGCCGGGCGTCGGCGGGGTCGGACAGGAATTCATCGATTCGTTGCGTTCCCAGGTCGGGGGCCGCTCCGTCGCGGTGTATGCGGTGAACTATCCGGCCGACGAAGATTTCGCCCCGTCCGCATCGGCCGGCGCCGGCGACGCCCGCGCTCACGTTCAGGCCATGGTTGCGACGTGTCCCGGCACCAAACTGGTGCTCGGCGGATATTCTCAGGGCGCCATGGTGATCGATCTGATCACCATCGCCCAGGCACCGATCGCGGGCTTGATTCCCCAGATCCTGACGGCGGACGAGGCGGACCATGTCGCCGCGCTCGCCCTGTTCGCAAACCCGTCGGCCCGGTACCTGGGCGCACCGGTGAGCGTGGTCAGCCCGTGGTACGGCGCGAAAGCCATCGACCTGTGCGCGCCCGGTGACCCGGTGTGCACTCCGGGTGGGCCCCTGGCGCTGCCTTCGCACGACGAGATGTTCTCGGCGGCCGCCCTGTCCTACAAGGAGTCCGGAATGCCCAGTCAGGCCGCCACTTTCGTGGCCGGCCATCTCTGATGGCGCCTAACTCAGTTCTTTCATGAAGTCGCGCGCCAACGGCGCCGCCGACGCGGATTCTGGCCCGTGAAAAGGTTGCGGTCCCTGAGACGGCGTCGTAGTCCTCGGGGCGGGCGTCGGCCAATTCGATCGGCCGGCGCAACTCCTCGGCGGACCGAAGAATGTCCTCGACATCCCCGGCGATCTTTTCGCTGCCGGCCATCGACGGACGCAGGCTCATCACATCCACGTGCGGCACAACCCCATTCGGTGTGGCCACCACGACCTCGTGGCCGGCGCGGGTGAGCTCGCGATAGGGCGCCGCGAACTCCTCGGCCCAGTAGCCCGTCGGGTGCCTGGTGCCGTCCTTCAGGGTCCAATAACTTGCGCCCGTGACCACGAACAGCACCTTCGCCATCGCATTTCTCCTCATTCGCTGCGCAGGGGTAGATACGTTCAAGCGTCACCCCTTCGATGCCCGGGGCCAAACGGGGCGCCACAAATGGTGGCGCTCGTTCGTGCTTGCCGGGGCGCACCGCCGAGGGGTATTCGACGGACCCGAAATTCGCTGTGGCACTTGACTTACGGGGGCTATGACGCCAGCGCATACTGCCACACCGCCTCGCGGTTCTCACTCGCTGCCCGGCGGCACAACAGCGTCAGGCCGGTTGCGTCGTGCGTGGTCACGTTCGGAACGGAACAATGCCGGCCGGCCAACGGTCGATCGAGGCTGGCGACACCGACGCCGATGCCGATCAGCCCGGCTGTCGTTATGGAGACCAGCATCAGGCGCACGGATCCGATTCTGGGATCGCGTGTCCTTACGTATGCCCGGTACGCCATGGTCCCGTACCGCGTCGTCCTGTACCCCGTTTTCCGCATGAGGTGCTCCTAGCGTCGATGCCGAGTGGGATGCCCTTCGGGCTGACATGAGCTTGGGGGCGGCGGCTTGGCGGATCCTCAACGGATCCTTGGCTGCGGGAGCTCGAAGCGGTAGGGGCGCGTTTCGGCGCGTGGCGAGTCCGGGTGACCGCTCGGCTTGACCACTGTGAGCTTCGCGGATCCGATAGCGCATGTGCTAGCTGATTCGGAAGTCACCTCATCACGACCAGGCGGTGCCCGAGTGGCGGATGTGGCAGCCGCGTGTGGAGGGCGGAAGTGTGCGTCGTGGCGGCACCCGCAGCGACGCAGGTCACGGCCATATGTGCAAACGAAGCCAAGGACCGCAAAGCGCGTACACGGAACCGCCGGCAATGGCATTTGGGTCGTCTTCCATACTGCCCGATGCACCGCAAAAGTCGAAGTCGCTCTCAAAAGTTTGCGGTTTAACCATTCCGGGAACGTGTGTCAAAACGAGCAGACGACGCTTACGGGGAGATCATTACTTAGAGCGTCTTCTCTTCGAGGGGTTGGCGATATGGCGTCGAATGACTGGGAGCCGGTAGTACGCGTCGGAGAGCCGAGGTTTGTAGCCGGCGTTGGCAATCGGATCAAAGTCGAAGTCAAGACGAGGGGTTGGTTGAGCCGCGACTGGCGGTGTTACTTCGGAACGCAAGTCTCCCAGCAACAGCTTGACGCCCGATACTCGTCTTATCCGTGCTGGGACGAAATCCAGCGCATCGAGGGTTCCTGCGCAGAGGGCGACGCGGAGCGATACATCGAGATGATCGACGCCGCAATTCATTACGCCAACACCAGGTTGCGAAGCGATGCGCTGCCGAGGGCCATTCTGCAGGGTACGCGCAGGGAGCGCCGGGGGTGCGCGGTGCGTGAGCGCCAGGCCGAACTCGATGAGCTAGCGAAGAAGTTAGCGAAACCCGAGCTGTAGCGTTTCCCATTAATTTCCGCGGCCCAACAAGACGACACCAAAGCGCTGACACCTGGCCGGGGTCGACGTTTCACCCTGCGTCGTGGCAGGTCGACTCGACGGGCTGGCCAAGGAGCCGAAACACGTCGGATTATTTCGATAAATACAGCAATACTTGTAGATTCTAGTAACTACCCGCGCCCCCGCAAAGGTTTTCGCGTTTGCGCGGCGTGGCCGTAGGTGCGCGTGGCGCCCGCTAATGGTGTTCGCTGCTCGGGATGAGCCAATAAGACCCGGGGAATGCCCGCCTTTTCCCATGGCTCTCGCTAATGACGCTCACACCGGCCGACCCCGCTCCGAAGGCGCGAAGTAGTCTTACCTCGCCCGTGACGCTGCCGCCGATGCACCGGTGTGGTCGGGTGCATCCACAGCCGATACCCGAAGCCGGAGGTGCCCGATGGTCCAGTCCGAACTCATCCTGTTCACCGTCACCAACCGCGTCGCACTCATCACCGTCAACGCTCCCGATCGGCGCAACGCGGTAACCGCCGAGTCGTCCGGGCACCTGCGCGAGGCCGTCGAGCGGGCCGAGGCCGATCCCGATGTGCATGCCGTAGTGGTCACCGGTGCCGGCAAGGCGTTCTGCGCGGGCGCGGATCTCAGTGCCCTGGGCGCGGCCGGCGGCGGAGCGGCCGAGACGGGCCTGCAGCAGCTGTACGACGGCTTTATGGCCGTGGGTAGTTGCCGGCTGCCCACCATTGCCGCGGTCAACGGCGCGGCGGTGGGCGCGGGTCTGAATCTTGCCCTGGCGGCCGACGTGCGCATCGCCGGACCCGGCGCCGTGTTCGACGCGCGGTTCCAGAAGCTGGGGCTGCACCCCGGCGGGGGTGCGACATGGATGTTGCAGCGGACGGTTGGCCCGCAGGTCGCCCGCGCGGCCCTGCTGTTCGGTATGCGCTTCGACGCCGACGCCGCCGTGCAGCATGGCTTGGCGCTGAGCGTCGCCGACGATCCGGTCGCTGCGGCGCTCGAGCTGGCCGCCGGCCCGGCGGCGGCCCCGCGGGAAGTGGTGCTGGCGACCAAGGCCACCATGCGCGCCACCGTCAGTCCGGGGTCGCTGGACAACGAGCAACATCAGCTCGCCATGCGCGCCGAGCTGGGGCCGCAGTCCTATTCGATCCAATCACCGGAATTCGCAAAGCGATTGGCCGCGGCACAACGCAGGTAGGCGTTCCCGTGCGTGTGCAGTTTGGGATCGGTAGCGCAGCGGTCGGGGTGCACTTGCTGCGACGACGCCCACCGGCCTGAGCAAAGGAATGCAGCGTGCACACCCACCACACCCTGACCCGATTGATCGCCGGGGTCCTGCTGTCCAGCGGGGTCGCGACGGCGGGAATCGCACTGGCCGCGGGAGCCGCGCACGCGCAGCCGGGGCCGGCGCCACGAGTGCACTGGTGGCCCCCATCAACCGTGGAACCCGGCATGGGGTGAGAACAAGTACTGGAATCAGTGCTGGGACACCGACAACCCGCCACCGTACCCCCCGCCGCCGCCATTTCACCAGCCCAATTTCAATTGCGGGCTGTTCGGGTGCCCGGTGCCGCCGCATTCCTGACCCGAACTTACAAGTCCAGCAGCGCGGTATCGGGCGACTCGATCAGATCCTTGATCTCGCAAGTGAATTGGGAAGCTTGTGCGCCGTCGGCGACGCGATGGTCGAACACACACGTCAATGACATTGTTGGGCGCACCACGATCTCGGTGCCGCGGACGACGGGCCGCGGCTTGATCGCCCCGATGCCGAGGATGGCGGCTTCGGGATGGTTGATCACCGGCAGGCCGTCGTCGACGCCCAGCGCCCCGAAATTCGTCACGGTGAATGTCGAACCCCGTAATTCCCCCGGCTCCAGGGTGCCCGCACGCGCACCGGCGATCAATTCGGTTGCCCTGCCGGCCAGTTCGCGGGTCGTCTTGCTGTGGGCGTCGGTGATTACCGGGACGAGCAAGCCACGCTCGGTGGCCGTGGCGATGCCCAGGTGCACACGATGGTCGATGCGCACCTGCGGTCCCTGCGGCGAGTCGACCCACGTCGAGTTCAATATCTCGTTGTGGCGCAACGCGATGACCAGCAGTCGCAACATGAGCACGAAGGGCGTGATCTCCCCATGCGCCGACCGAAGCCGGTCCGACAGCCGCAGCAGCTCGCTGCAGTCGACCTCGACACCGACCTTTGCCGCCGGAATCTCCCTGTGCGACAACGCCATTTTCTCCGCCATCCGGGCGTGCACACCCCGGACGGGCCGGACATCGACGCCGTTTCCGTTGCCGCGAGCCGCCGAGAGCACATCCTCCCGGGTGATGATGGCGCCCGGGAGGTGCTGCACCGAGCCGAGGTCGACCATCAGCTCTTTGGCCAGCTTGCGAACCGGAGGGGCGGCCAGCGGACGGGTGGTGCGCCGGCTGGCGTCGATGCCGGAGTCGGTGCCGTAACCGACCAGCGTGGGCACGGCCGTTTCGGCGGGCGGCAAATCACCGCCGAGCGGGGCGATGTCGATCTGCAGCAGTACCGCCCCCACGTTGAGCACATCGCCTTCGGCGCCGTTCCTTTCGACGATCCGCCCGGCGTACGGGCTGGGAATTTCCACTTCGGCCTTCGCGGTCTCCACCGTGCACAGCACCTGGTTGAGGGCGACGTCGTCACCCACCGCCACGTGCCACCGCGTCACCGTGACCTCTTCCAGTCCCTCACCGAGGTCGGGCACCCGAAACGACTTGATCCGCTCGTCGCTCATGGCTGTTCCAACACGCGCTCGACACAATCCAGTAGCCGGTCGGGGCCGGGCAGCCACCACTTCTCCAACCTCGCCGGGGGATACGGGGTGTCAAACCCGCACGCGCGCAACACGGGCGCCTCGAGCTCGTAGAACAACTCCTCTTGAATTCGGGCGGCCAAACCCGCGCCATACCCCAGACTGCGCGGTCCCTCGTGCATCACCACGCAGCGTCCGGTCCGATGGATCGACGCGGCGACGGTATCGAAGTCCAGCGGCACCAGGGACCGAAGGTCGACGACCTCCAGGCTCCATCCACGTTGCCGCTGCGCCTCTTCGGCGGTACCCACCGCGGTGCCGACCAAACTGCCGTAGGTCACGACGGTCACGTCGGTGCCCTGCCGGCGCACCATCGCCCGTCCGATCGGCGGTTCCGGCCGGGTGACGTCAACGAGCCCACGGCCCTGATACCGGCGCTTGGGCTCCAGATACATCACCGGGTCCGGGCAGGTGATCGCGTCACGCAGCAGCCAATACGCGTCGGCCGGGCTGGACGGTACCACCACCTTCAGGCCGGCGGTGTGCGCCCAATACGACTCGGTGGAGTCCGAATGATGTTCGGCGGCACCGATTCCCCCGAACGAGGGTATGCGCACCGTCACGGGCATGTTGATTTCGCCGCGGGTGCGGGTACGGTACTTCGCCAGGTGGCTGACCACCTGATCGAAGGCGGGGTAGGAGAATCCGTCGAACTGGATCTCGGGCACCGGCACGAAGCCGCGCAGCGCCAGTCCCACCGCGATCCCGATGATGGCGGACTCCGCGAGTGGCGTGTCGAAGCAGCGGTCCTCGCCGAACGCCGCGGCCAGTCCCTCGGTTACCCGGAACACCCCTCCCTCGACCGAGACGTCCTCACCGAATACCAGGACGCGATCGTCGGCGGCCATCGCGTCGTTCAGGGCGCGGTTGAGCGCCTGCACCATCGTCAACGACTGTGCTCCAAGCGCGACTTTCTCCACTGCCGCGGTGAGCGTTTCGCCGTGGCCGGCGGGCCGATCAGCGAGCTGAGTCATGGACGCCTCTCAATCACCTCGGTCGAGTTCGGCCCGCAGCTGCTGCCGCTGCGCCTGTAGTCCCGGTGTGATTTCGGCATACACCGACGTGAAGACCTCGTCGATGTCGAAATCGGGCGCGTCGAACACGGCGTCGCGCAATTCGGCCCGCATCCGCTTCGCGCGGCCGGCAACCCGTTCCTCCAACCGTTCTGACCACAGGCCCCGGCCTTGCAGGTAGCTGCGGTACCGCGCGATCGGTTCCAGCGCCGCCCAGTGGTCGACCTCGTCCTGCGTCCGGTATCGACTCGGATCGTCGGACGTGGTGTGCGGGGCCAAGCGGTAGGTGACCGCCTCGATCAACGTCGGTCCGCCGCCCGCCCGGGCCCGAGCGGCGGCCTCGGCCGTCACCGCGTAACAAGCCAGGACGTCGTTGCCGTCCACCCGGATTCCGGGCATTCCGTAGCCGATCGCCTTGTGCGCCAGCGACGGTGCGGCGGTTTGTTTGCAAATCGGCACCGAGATCGCCCACTGGTTGTTCTGCACGAAAAACACGCAGGGCGTGGCGAACACGGCCGCGAAATTCAGCGCCTCGTGCACATCCCCCACGCTGGTGGCGCCGTCACCGAGGAAGGCAACCGTCACCGAATCTTCGTCGAGGAGTTGGGCGGCCATCGCCGCCCCCACCGCATGCAGCGTCTGGGTGCCGATCGGAATCGACAGCGGAGCGCAGCATTTCTTGGTGAATTCCAAACCGCCGTGCCATGTTCCGCGCCATGCCGCCCCCACGTGCCCGGGCGGGATGCCGCGCACCAAAAATGCGCCGAGTTCCCGGTACTGGGGAAACAACCAGTCCGTCTTACGCAGACACGCGGCCGCACCGACCTGGGCGGCTTCCTGACCGCGGCAGGACGCGAACAACGCCAGTTCCCCTTGCCGCTTGAGGTTGACGAATTCGCCGTCCAGCTCACGGGTGACCACCATCATCTCGTAGAGCCAGCTCAGCGTCTCGGCGGGAAGCTCACGGCTGTAGCGGTGTTCGGACGTCAGTGAGCCATCCGGGGCGACGAGTTGCACCGGCTCGAGATCGACAGTCATCGGCGTCGAAGTCACTTACGCCACACCGCCTCCCTTGCCGGGCGCCGCGTGGCCCGGTGAGCCACAACGGGTCCCGGCACACGGTCAGCCGGAACCCACCGCGAGCGGACGTCGATCGTCGGCTGAAAGGCTTTGCTCGCCGCGACACTGGCCTACTCACCATTATGCGCTCAAACGCGAAGAGACCGCGGGATTGCAAAGACGGCGCAGCGTGTCGCGTTGCGGCGCAGGAATTCCGTCCGGCGGTTCGCGGAGCCGTCAGTCGGGGACGGTCTCACCCGCCCTGCGCAACGTCATGTGCGCGTGCTTGAGCACCGGCGAGTCGACCATCTGTCCTTCGAACGCGAAGACCCCGCGCTCGGAACGTGCCGCCGTCAGCACCCGTCGTGCCCAGTCCAGCCTCTCGTCGCTGGGCCGATACGCGTCGCGCACCACCGGGATCTGGCTCGGGTGGATGCACACCGTACCGGCGAAACCCAGCGCGACGGCGTCTTCGGCCTCGTCCCGCAAGCCATCGACGTCCCGGATGTCCAGATGTACCGCGTCGAGCGCGACCCGGCCGAAGGTGGACGCCGTGAGCAGGGCCGTCGACCGCACGTGATGGGCGACGTCCCGGTAGCTGCCGTCGGCCTTGCGGCTGGAGCTACCACCGAGCGCGGCCACCAGGTCCTCGGCGCCCCACATCAGCGCCACGGTGCCCTGTGCCGCCGCGATTTCGGTGGCGAACACCGCACCGCGCGGCGTCTCCAGCAGCGCGATCACATTGCGCGGCGCCAGCGCCGTCACCTGCGCGGCCGACTCCGTCTTGGACAACATCACCGTGGTGTAAGCGGTCCCGGCCAGGGCTTCGAGGTCGAGAGGGTATTCCGCGGTGTCGGCCGCGTTGACCCGAACGACGGTGCGCTCGGGATCCAGCGGTGTTTCCTGCAAAGCCTTGCGCGCCGCGGGCTTGTCCGCTTCGGCCACGCCGTCCTCGAGGTCAAGGATCACCACATCGGCGGCAGCCGCGGCCTTGGCGAAACGCTCGGGACGGTCGGCCGGGCAGAACAGCCATCCGGGGCCGGCGGTTTGCAGGTTCACTTGGTCTCCTGGTTGCTTGGGCGCTTCTGCACCAGCGTGGTGCGCACGGCGCGCGCGACGACCTCGCCGTGCTGGTTGCGTCCCGTGTGCTCAAGGGTGACGATGCCTTCGCCGGGCCGGCTCTTCGATTCGCGCTTGCCCGTGCACACGGTTTCGGCGTACAGGGTGTCGCCGTGGAAAACGGGCTTGGGGAAGGACACCTCGGAGAAACCCAGGTTCGCGACGATGGTGCCGAGCGTCAGCTGCGACACCGACAGCCCGACCAGTGTGGAGAGGGTGAACATGGAGTTGACCAGCCGCTCGCCCCGGAAGCCGGGCTGCTCGGCGGCCCAGGCCGCGTCGAGGTGCAGCGACTGGGTGTTCATTGTCAGCGTGGTGAACAGGACGTTGTCGGCCTCGGTGACGGTGCGCCCGGGCCGGTGCAGGTAGGTGGTGCCGGTCTCGAACTCCTCAAACCACAAGCCCCGCTGGACAACCGATTTGCCTTCCCGGTCGGGTGCGCTCATGACAACCCCAGCGATCGCGCGATGAGCATCAACTGCACTTCGGTAGTCCCTTCCCCGATCTCGAGTATCTTGCTGTCGCGGTAGTGCCGCGCCACCGGATATTCGTTCATGAAGCCGTAGCCGCCGTGGATCTGGGTGGCGTCGCGGGCGTTGTCCATCGCGGCCTCCGAGGAGATCATCTTCGCGATCGCCGCATCCTTCTTGAAAGGCTTGCCCGCCAACATCTTTGCGGCCGCATCGTAGTATGCCGTGCGCGCGACGTGCGCCCGCGCCTCCATCCGCGCGATCTTGAAGCTGATCGCCTGGTAGGAACCGATCGGCTTGCCGAACGATTCGCGTTCCTTGGCGTACTTGACACTCTCGTCGACGCAGCCCTGCGCCACCCCGGTGGCCAGCGCGGCGATCGCGATGCGGCCCTCGTCGAGGATGGACAGGAAGTTCGCATAGCCGGTTCCGCGGGCGCCCAGCAGATTCTCCTCGGGCACGCGGGCGTCGGCGAAGGTCAGCGGGTGGGTGTCCGAGGCGTTCCAGCCGACCTTGTTGTACACCGGCTCGACGGTGAAGCCCGGTGTGCCGTTGGGCACGACGATCGTCGAGATCTCTTTCTTGCTGTCGCCGACGGTCCCGGTGACCGCGGTGACGGTGACCAGCGAGGTGATGTCGGTGCCGGAATTGGTGATGAATTGCTTGGCGCCGTTGATCACCCACTCGCCGTTCTCCAGCCGGGCGGTGGTGCGCGTGCCGCCGGCGTCGGAACCGGCGCCCGGCTCGGTCAGCCCGAAGCCGGCCAGCGCCCGTCCGGCCACCAAGTCAGGCAGCCACTTCTGCTTCTGCTCCTCGGTGCCGAACCGGTAGATCGGCATCGCGCCCAACCCCACGCCGGCTTCCAGCGTGATTGCCACCGACTGGTCGACCTTGCCGAGCTCCTCGAGGGCCAGCGCCAGCGCGAAATAATCGCCGCCCATGCCGCCGTACTCTTCCGGGAACGGCAGCCCGAACAGCCCCATCTCGCCCATCTTGGTGACGACCTCGTACGGGAAGCTATGCTCCTCATCGTGTTTCGCCGATACGGGTGCGACCACGGTACGTGCGAAATCGGCGACGGTGGCGCGAAGGTCTTCGTATTCCTTGGGTAGCGTTCCCGCGGTAATCGTTGTCGTCATGATCCTTTAATCCTCGCTTTCTTCGGGCACCAGCCGGGCCAGCACCTGGTCCACCGTCACCTGATCGCCAACGGAGACGAGCACCTCCACCTGTCCCGAAATCGGTGCGGAAAGCGAATGTTCCATTTTCATCGCCTCGACGACGACCACCACATCGCCTTCGGAAACGTCGGCGCCCGAGGATGCCTGAACCGCGATCACGCTGCCGGGCATCGGGCTGACGATCTCGGCCCGCTGCGCGCCCGCGGCGCGGTGGATCTTGTTCTCCTCCGCCTCACGCAGGTGCCAGGTTCCCCGCTCGTCGGCGATCCACAGGTGCCGGTCCGCCTCGGCCCAGTGGTATTCGCGGCGCACACCGTCCAGCGTCACTCTCATCCGGTCTCGCTCGACTTGCACTGCGGCGGAATGGGTCTCACCCTCGCCTACCTGCACCGTGGCCGCCTCGGGCAGCCCCCACACCGACACCGTCTCACTGCGCAGCGGGGTGCGCATGTCGGTGCGGACGGGCGCCGGGCTACCGCCGACCCGCCATCCCGTCGGCGCGGCCCAGGGATTGCCCGCGAAGCGGCGAGCCGAAAAAGCCAGGGTCGACTGCCGATAAAGACCGGCCGCCGCGAGCACGTCATCGGGTGCCGGCAGCGGAGCGAAGTCCGAAAGCCGCTCGTCCAGCAGCGCGGTGTCCAGATCGCCGTCGCGCACCCGTTCGTCGGCGAGCAGGAACCGGAGGAATTCGATGTTGGTCTGGACCCCGAGGATCGCGGTGCGACTCAAAGCCCGGTCGAGCTTCGCCAGCGCCTCGTCGCGGTCGGTCCCGTGGGCGATCACCTTGCTCAGCATCGGGTCGTAGTCGCTGCCGACCACCGTCCCCGGCAGCAGCGAGGAGTCGACCCGCACACCGGCACCGGACGGCTCGGAAACCTGCAGCACCCGCCCGCCGGTCGGCAGGAATCCGCGGGCCGGATCCTCGGCGTACACGCGCGCCTCGATCGCGTGCCCGCGCAGTTCGATGTCGTCCTGGGCGATCATCAGCTTCTCGCCGGCGGCCACCCGCAGCTGCCACTCGACCAGGTCCAGCCCGGTGACCGCCTCGGTGACCGGATGTTCAACCTGCAGACGGGTGTTCATCTCCATGAAGAAGAACTCGTCGGGCCGGTCCGCGGAGACGATGAATTCGACCGTGCCCGCGCCGACATAATCGACGCTGCGTGCGGTGTTGCAGGCGGCCGCCCCGATGCGCGCCCGCGTCGCCTCGTCGAGCAACGGCGAGGGCGCCTCCTCGATCACCTTCTGATGACGTCGCTGCAGGCTGCACTCGCGCTCACCGAGGTGCACTATGTTGCCGTGCGTGTCGGCGAGCACCTGAACCTCGATGTGCCTGGGCCGCAACACGAATCGTTCGAGGAACAGCGTGTCGTCGCCGAACGACGAGGCGGCCTCGCGCCGCGCCCCCACCAGCGCCTCGCGCAGCCTGGCCGGTTCCTCCACCAGGCGCATGCCCTTGCCCCCGCCGCCCGCGGACGGTTTGATCAGCACCGGATATCCGACCTCGTCCGCGGCCACTACCAGCTCGTCGTCGCTCAGCCCGGGCTTGGCCACGCCGGGCACCACCGGGACGTCGAAGGCGGCGACCGCGTTCTTGGCGGTGATCTTGTCGCCCATCACCTGTATCGCGCGGGGCGGCGGCCCCAGGAAGACGATCCCGGCCCGCTCGCAGGCGGCCGCGAAATCGGCGTTCTCGGAGAGGAATCCATACCCGGGGTGGATCGCCTGAGATCCGGTGCGCACGGCCGCCTCGACGACCTTGTCGATGTTCAGATAGCTCTCACGCGCCGCGGCGGGTCCCAACCGCACCGCTTCGTCGGCCTCGAGCACATGCCGGGCGCCGTCGTCCGGATCGCTGTAGACGGCGACCGAGCGGATGCCCAGCCGTCGCAGGGTCCGGATCACCCGCACGGCGATCTCGCCGCGGTTGGCCACTAGTACGGTCTCGAACACTGCACTCACATCCGGAAGACGCCGTAGGAGACGGGTTCCAGCGGCGCCTGGGCGCACACCGAAAGAGCAAGCCCGACAAACGTTCTGGTGTCGGCCGGGTCGATGATCCCGTCGTCCCAGAGTCGAGCCGTGGAGTAGTAGGGGTTGCCCTGGTTTTCGTACTGTTCGCGAATGGGCGCCTTGAACGCCTCTTCCTCGTCGGGCGACCAGGGTTTGCCGGCACCGGCGAGCTGCTCGCCGCGCACGGTGGCCAGCACCGATGCGGCCTGTTCGCCGCCCATCACCGAGATGCGGGCATTGGGCCACATCCACAGGAAGCGGGGCGAATACGCCCGGCCGCACATCGAATAGTTGCCCGCCCCATAGGATCCACCGATCACGACGGTCAGCTTGGGCACCCGGGCGCAGGCGACGGCGGTGACCATCTTGGCGCCGTGCTTGGCGATGCCGCCCGCCTCGTAGTCGCGGCCGACCATGAAGCCGGCGATGTTCTGCAGAAACAGCAGCGGGATCTTGCGCTTGTCGCACAGCTCGATGAAATGCGCTCCCTTCAAAGCGGATTCGCTGAAGAGCACTCCGTTGTTGGCCACGATGCCCACCGGGTGGCCGTGGATGTGGGCGAACGCGGTCACCAGGGTCTTGCCGTAATTGGCCTTGAATTCGCTGAATTCGCCGCCGTCGACCAGCCGCACGATGACCTCGTGCACGTCGTAGGGCACCCGCGGGTCGGGCGGCACCACGTCGTAAAGCTCCGTCTGCGCGCAGGTGGGCGGGAGCGGGGTTCGGACGTCCCACGGGCTGGGCTCGCGCGGGCCGAAGGTGGCCGCGATCGCGCGCACGATCCGCAGGGCGTGCTCGTCGTCTTCGGCGAGGTGGTCGGTGACACCGGACACCCGGGAGTGCAGGTCGCCGCCGCCGAGATCTTCGGCCGACACGATCTCCCCGGTCGCCGCCTTGACCAGGGGCGGGCCGCCCAGGAAGATCGTGCCCTGCTCGCGGACGATGACGGCCTCGTCGCTCATCGCGGGCACGTAGGCGCCGCCGGCGGTGCACGATCCGAGCACCGCGGCCACTTGTGGAATTTCGTTGGCGCTCATGGTCGCCTGGTTGTAGAAGATGCGGCCGAAATGCTCGCGGTCGGGGAACACCTCGTCCTGCCGCGGCAGGAACGCGCCCCCGGAGTCCACCAGGTAGATGCACGGGAGCCGATTCTGCAGCGCCACCTCCTGCGCGCGCAGATGCTTTTTCACCGTCATCGGGTAGTAGGTGCCGCCCTTGACCGTCGCGTCGTTGGCGACGATCACGCACTCGCGCTCCGACACGCGGCCGATGCCGGTGATGATTCCGGCGCCGGGAGATTCGTCGCCGTACATGCCGTCCGCGGCCAGCGGTGAAAGCTCCAAGAACGGACTACCCGGGTCGAGTAGGCGGTCCACCCGCTCGCGGGGCAGCAACTTGCCGCGGCTGACGTGGCGTTCCCGCGCGCGCTCGTTTCCGCCCAACGCCGCGGCCGCCAGCTTGGTGTTCAACTCACCGACCAGCCGGCGGTGCTCATCGGAGAACGACGCCTTCGCGGGCGCGGTCACCACGTTGTTCATCGCCGCAGCAGCCTCCTTGCCGTCGTGCGGTCGGGCTTTTGAGTTAATGCTCATTAACTCAAGGAGTGAGGATACCATTGCCGCCGTTGCCGGTCCAGGGAGGACCGCAGCGGGTGAAAAATGCGAGTTAATCGCGAGTAACTCGTGCTACGTTGGGGCCAATCGGCCAAACGGAGGTACGTCATGACAACGTCCGCCGCCGAGGGCCGGGCCGGTGCCGCCGATGCCCCAAACCGCCGAAGCCAGTTGAAGTCCGACCGCCGCTTACAACTGCTGTCGGCCGCCGAGCGGCTCTTCGCCGAGCGCGGGTTCCTCGCGGTGCGGCTGGAAGACATCGGGGCGGCCGCCGGGGTCAGCGGACCGGCCATCTACCGGCACTTCCCCAACAAAGAGTCGCTGCTGGTCGAGTTGCTGGTGGGGATCAGCACCCGGCTGCTCGCCGGTGCCCGGCAGGTGCTCGCCGACAGCCCCGACGCCGCCTCCGCGTTGGACGGGCTGATCGACTTCCATCTGGACTTCGTCTTCAACGAGCCCGACCTGATTCGCATTCAGGATCGCGACCTTGCGTACCTGCCGGAGGCCGCCGAAAAGCAGGTGCGCAAATCCCAGCGTCAATACGTCGAGGTCTGGGTGGGCGTGCTGCGGGAGCTGAACCCCGAGCTGGCCGAGGCGGACGCCCGGCTGACGGCGCACGCCGTGTTCGGCCTGCTGAATTCGACCCCACACAGCATGAAGTCCCCCGATACTTCACGCAGCAAGACCGTCCGCGCGGCGCGGTCGCGCAGCGTCATGCGGGCGATGACGGTGGCCGCGCTCGCCGCCGGAAATCAGTGCCCCTGAGCTGCCCGTCGTAAGGTGACTCAGGGTTTTAACACCGAGTCCAGGTACCCTGCAAGCCATGAGGTGGACATGAACGATTCACGTCCCACCGAGCGGTTTAGTACATCGCAGCCGGGGCCGCAGCAGCCGAGGTATTCGCCCTCCGCTGATCCCGCGTACGCCGACCAGACGCCGTACGCGCCGCACTACGGCGGAACACCATCGCCCTGGGCGCCCACCCCGGACGAAACGAACACGACCAAGCGGCTGCCGGCCTACTGGCAGCAAGACCTTCCTCCGTCGGGCGACCTGCCGGCGGGCATGGCTCCCCCGCCGCCGGACGGGCCGAAGTCGTCGCGATGGTTGTGGCTCGGCGCCGGTGCGGCGGTCCTGCTGGTCGTCGCTTTGGTGATCGCGCTGGTGCTCGCCAACGACGCGATCAAGACCCAGACCGCCGTCCCGCCGTTGCCGGCGATGCCGGAGCCAAGCCCGCAGAGCCCGACGACGACGCACCGGTCACCGTCGCTCATCCCGGTCCCGATACCGCCGACCAGCGGCCCCGAGACGCCGCCCGAGACGACCGGGCCGGCCGCCATGCAAGACGTCGTCTACACCGTCACCGGTGAGGGGCGCGCGATCAGCATCATGTACATCGATACCGGCGGGCTCATCCAGACCGAATTCAACGTCGCCCTGCCCTGGAGCAAAGAGGTCAGCCTGTCGAAGTCCGCTTCCCACCCGGCCAACGTCACGATCGTCAACATCGGCCACAGCGTCACCTGCACGCTCACCGTCGACGGGGTTCAGGTCAGCAAGCGGGTCGGCGGCGGCCTGACGATCTGCGACGCCCGCGGCTAGCGCTGCCTCGGCCGGCTACGACGGTTCTACCGCGGGTTCGGTCACCACGACGCCGCGCAGCGGAACGCGGACCACCAGCATCGCCACCAGCCCAGCGATCAGCACCAGCGAAATGCCGCCGAGGCCGGCCCGCACGGCGCCGAAAACGTCGACGAACACCGAGAACAGCCACGGCGCGACGAACGCCACGGCCCGCCCGGTCATGGTGTAGAGGCCGAACGCGACCCCTTCCCTGCCGTGCTTGGCCATCTGTAGCAGCAGCGCGCGCGACGACGACTGCGACGGCCCGATGAACACGCACAGCAGCAGCCCGCACACCCAGAACGCCACCGGCCCGGACAACACCATCAAGGTCAGGCCCAGGACGACGATCGCGGACAGGGACGCCACGATCACGGGTTTCGATCCGACGCGGTGGTCGACAAACCCACCCAGCACCGCGCCCACCGCGGCGACCACGCTGGCGGCCACCCCGAAGATCAGCACGTTGGCCTGCGAGATGCCGTACACGTTGACGCCGAGCACCGCACCGAACGCGAATATCGCCGCCAGCCCATCCCGGAAGAGCGCGCTGGCGAACAGGAAGTACACCAGGTTGCGGTCGCGCCTCCATTCCGCGCTGATTTCCGTCCACAGCTTGCGATAGCCACCCAGCATGCTCGTCGGCTGATGCGTCTCCGACGATTCGCTCAACCGGTGCGCGACGAACAGCAGGGGCAGCGCCAGCACCGCGAACCAGATCGCGGCCACCACCATCGCCTCGCGGACATACAGCCCGTCCCGCAAGGGAACTGCCAGCAGGCCACGCGTGGCGTCGGGTCCGGCGCCGGACCCGGAGATGAATCCGGTGTAGATCACCAGCAGCAGCAGTACGCTCCCCAGATAACCCGCCGCCCAGCCGAATCCGGATATCCGACCGGCCGTCTGCGGCGTCGAGAGCTGACGCAGCATGGCGTTGTACGGGACGCTGGCCAGGTCGCCGCAGGCGGCCGTCGCGCCCAACAGCACCAGCCCCGCCCACAGGTAGCCGGGGCGGTCGCGGACGAAGAACATCAGGCAGGTCAGCGTCACCGCTGCGGCGGTCAGCACGCTCAATGCCACCCGCCTGCGGTGCGGGGACTCCACCCACACGCCGACGGCGGGCGCCAGCACGGCGACGGTCAGCCCGGCGACGGCCGCCGCGCGGCCCAACCAGCTCGCCGGCGAGGTGGTTCCGGATATCCCGACGCCAACGCTGCTGGTCAGATAGACGGCAAAGACGAAGGTGGCCACGATCGCGTTCAGACCGGTCGAGCCGCAATCCCAGAGCGCCCACGCGAACACGTGCGACCGCACAGGCGTGGCGGCACGCGGTTCCGGCTGGCTCATGCCCGGCAACTCTATAGGCGCCCGCGATCGCCTGCGGGCCGCGTATCGCCCGCTGTCTACGATTGGCGCATGCCGATACCCGCTCCTAGCCCCGAGGCGCGCGCCGTTGTCACCGGAGCTTCGCAGAACATCGGTGAAGCGCTCGCCACCGAACTCGCCGCACGCGGACACAACCTGATCGTCACCGCGCGCCGCGAAGACCTGCTCAAGGACCTGGCCGCTCGCCTGACCGACCAGTACGGCGTCACCGTCGAGGTTCGCGCCGCCGACCTTGCCGACCCGGCCGAACGCGCGAAACTGTGCGACGAGCTGGCCGCCCGCCCCATCTCGATCCTGTGCGCCAATGCCGGCACCGCCACCTTCGGTCCGGTCGCCACGCTCAATCCGGCCGGCGAAAAGGCTCAGCTGCAGCTGAATGTCCTTGGTGTGCACGACCTTACGTTGGCGGTGCTGCCGGGGATGGTCGAGCGGAAGGCCGGCGGCATCCTGATTTCCGGCTCGGCGGCAGGTAATTCGCCGATCCCCTACAACGCCACCTATGCGGCCACCAAGGCGTTCGCGAACACCTTCAGCGAATCGCTGCGCGGCGAGCTGCGCGGGTCCGGTGTCAATGTGACGCTGCTGGCGCCCGGCCCGGTGCGCACCGACCTGCCCGATGACACCGAGGCATCGATCGTCGAGCGGCTGGTGCCCGACTTTCTCTGGATTTCGACCGAGCACACCGCGCGGGTGTCGCTGGATGCGTTGGCGCGCAACAAGATGCGCGTCGTCCCAGGCCTGACGTCGAAGGCCATGTCGGTGGCCAGCGGGTACGGTCCCCGCGCCATCGTGGCGCCCATCGTGGGTGCGTTCTACAAAAAGCTCGGCGGCGGGTAGGCGTTACTTCCGGCGGCGGCCGGTGCCGAAGATGCCCTTCACCGCCTCGCGTATCGCGGTGTTGATACCGCTTTTCACCGTCGGGTTCTGCAGGACTTCCTCCCACATGGACGGACCTTTCGACCCCTTGGGCTCCGCCGGTTCCGGCATCGGCGGGACCGGCTCGTTCGGCGGCACCGGCGGGTAGTCGGACCGGGCCTGCGGCGGCTGCGGCGCGGGTTGGGCTTGCTGATCCCGTGGTCCGGCCTGGGGCTGCGCCGGCTGGGCGACCGTCTGGCCGTATTTCGCCTGCAGCGGACTGTTTTTGGCCGCGGCCGCGATCTCGTCGGTGCCGATCGAGGCCATCAGCGACCGGGGCACTCGCATCCTGGTCCACGCGACCGGCGTCGGTGCGCCCTTCTCGGACAGCACGGTGACGACGGCCTCGCCGATACCCAGCGACGTCAGCGCCGACTCCAGGTCGTACACATCGGTTCTCGGGTAGGTGCGGACGGTCTTGCTCAGCGCCTTCTGGTCGTCGGGCGTGAATGCCCGCAGCGCGTGCTGGATCCGGGCGCCCAGCTGGGAGAGCACGTCGTTGGGGATGTCCGTCGGCAGCTGCGTGCAGAAGAACACCCCGACGCCCTTGGAGCGGATCAGCTTGACGGTCTGCTCGACCTGCTCGAGGAAGGCCTTGGACGCGTCGGCGAACAACAGGTGCGCCTCGTCGAAGAAGAACACCAGCTTGGGCCGGTCCACGTCACCGACCTCGTCCAGTTTCGCGTACAGGTCGGCGAGCAGCCACATCAGGAAGGTGGAGAAGATGACGGGGCGCACCGACTGACCGGTGAACTCCAGCAGCGAGATGATGCCCTGGCCCCGGTCGTTGGCGCGCAGCAGATCGTTCGGGTCGAGCTTGGGCTCGCCGAAGAACGTGTCCCCGCCCTCGGCATCGAGGTTCACCAGCGCCCGCAGGATGACGCCCGCCGTCGTCGCCGAAACGCCGCCCAGCGATTTCAGGTCTTCCTTGCCCGCATCGCTGGTCAGGTAGCCGATCGCGCCGCGTAGGTCGTCCGTGGTGACCAGCCGATGATTTTGATCCTTGGCCCAGTGGAAGATCAGCCCCAGCGTCGACTCTTGAGTGGCGTTGAGCCCCAACACTTTCGACAACAACACCGGGCCGAAACTGTCGACGGTCGCGCGTATCGGCACGCCGATTCCCTTGGTGCCCAACGACAAAAACTCGACCGGATATCCCGTCGGCTCCCAATTGTCGCCGGTGTCCTTGGCCCGCGCGGCGGTCTTGTCGTTGCGCTGTCCGGGCTGGGCCAGCCCGGACAGGTCGCCCTTCACGTCGGCCATCAGCACGGGCACACCGGCGGCGCTGAGCTGCTCGGCGATCAGTTGCAGCGTCTTGGTCTTGCCCGTTCCGGTGGCCCCGGCCACCAGGCCGTGCCTGTTGATGGTGGCCAGCGGGATACGGATCTGCGCCGCCGGGTCGGCCGCGCCGTCGATGACGACCGTACCCAATTCCAGCGCCTGGCCGTCGACGGCGTAGCCGCCGGCGATCTGCGTCGCGGCCGTGGCCGCCGAATCGGTGCTCATCGTGCTGCGCCCCTCTTCCCCGGTGGTTCGGCATGCAGTTCGACAACGCTCACCCTACTTCTCCAGCGGATACGGGGGAGAGGGCCGCCGCGGGCGCCACCTGGGCCTAGTCTGAGCGCTGTGCGAGACGAATTGGTGTGGATCGACTGCGAGATGACCGGGCTTGATCTGGGTTCGGACAAGCTGATTGAGATCGCGGCGCTGGTGACCGACGCGGATTTGAACATTCTCGGCGAGGGGGTCGACGTGGTGATCCATGCCGACGATGCCGCGCTTTCGGCAATGGGCGAGGTGGTCACCGAAATGCACTCGCGTTCCGGGCTGACCGACGAAGTGAGGGCCTCCACCGTCGACCTGGCGACCGCCGAGGCGATGGTTCTGGACTACATCGGCGAACACGTCAAGCAACCCAAGACGGCGCCGCTGGCCGGAAACTCCATCGCCACCGACCGCGCCTTCATCGTGCGCGACATGCCCGGCCTGGACTCGTTCCTGCACTACCGCATGATCGACGTGAGCTCGATCAAAGAACTCTGCCGGCGCTGGTACCCGCGGATTTATTTCGGTCAGCCGGTCAAGGGGCTGGCCCACCGCGCGCTGGCCGACATCCATGAGTCCATCCGCGAGCTGCAGTTCTATCGGCAAACCGCATTCGTCTCGCCGCCGGGCCCGTCTACCAGCGAAATCGAGGCGGTGGTCGCCGCCCTCGACGGCGGAAAAGACGCACCGGGGCCAAGCGATTCGGCCAGCGCGCCGCCAACGGGCTAGTATCGACGTCGCCGCTCGTTGACCCTGATCGTGCGAAGGTCGGCCTGCGGTCGTGGTGGGTGTAGTTCAGTTGGTAGAGCGTCAGGTTGTGATCCTGAATGTCGCGGGTTCGAGTCCCGTCACTCACCCCACAGGTCAGGGAGCATCGCGCTCCCTGACCTTTTATCGTGTTAACGACTCCCCGCAATGCGGATGCACCCGTGAGTGGAAAGCAGTGACCAGACAACATCCCGCCCCGGCCAGACGAGCCCCGCTTCGCGCGGGCCGTTGGGCCACGTGTACAGCCGTGGGGGTGGTCGCGCTGTTTCTCGGGGGCTGCGGCGGGTCGAGTCACACCACGACGACCGTGATCTCGACGCTGCCGGCCGAGACCAAAACGGTGACCAAGACCGTCGCCCCGCCACCCCCGCCGGGGCCCAGGACTTCGATCGAGAGCAACGGCACCTACATCGTCAACAAAGACATCGCCGCGGGCACCTATCGCACCGATGGCGGCAAATACGGATGCTATTGGGCCAGGCTGCGCAGTTTCGACACCAACGACATCATCGACAACAACGTCGGCGACGGCCCCCAGGTGGTCCGGATCCTGCCGACCGATGTCGCGTTCATGACCCGCAGTTGCGGGAACTGGCACAAGATCGACTGACCCGCACGTCAGGTGTTGGCGTTGCCCGCCTTCCACTGTGCCCAGGGGATGTTCCAGTCGCCCAGCCCCTCAATCCCCGGCAGCGTCGGCCCGACCGTATGCACCACCTCGACGATGTCGCCGCTCTTGCTGTGGTCGTAGAACCACTCGGCGTTGCTCGGACTGACGTTGAGGCAGCCGTGGCTGGTGTTGGTGTGGCCCTGAGCGCCCACCGACCACGGCGCTGAATGCACGAAGACGCCGCTGTAGGACATCTGCGTGGCCCAGTCGACCTCGGTGCGGTATCCGTTGGGCGAGTTGACCGGAACGCCGTAGGTCGAGGAATCCATGATGATGTGCTTGAAGCGCGCGCCGATGATGTAGACGCCGTTGGCCGTTGGGGTGCTGTCCTTGCCCATCGACGTCGGCATGGTCTTGACGACGTCACCGTTGACCCGCACGGTCACCGTCTTGGTGGTGTCGTCGGCCGTCGAGATCACCTCGTCGCCGATGGTGAAGTGCGTCTTGACGTTGTCCTCGCCGAACATCCCGTCGCCCAGATCCACCCCGTAGGTGTTGACCGCCACGTCGATGGCGGTCCCCGACTTCCAGAAATGCTCTGGGCGCCAACGCACTTCGCGGTTGTTCAGCCAGTAGAACGCGCCCTCTACCGGCGGGTTGGTGGTGATGTTGATGGCCTTTTGGGCCGCCGCCCGGTTCGCGATGTTCTCGTCGAAGCGGATCGCCACCGGCTCACCGATGCCCACCACGTCGCCGTCGGCCGGACTGACGTAGGGCATGGTCAGATGGGCGGGTGAACTGGTCTCGAACGTCATCTGCTTGCTGGCCGCGCCGCCCAGGCCGGTCGCCTTCGCGCTCAGGGTGTAGCGCCGGTTGTAGCCGAGCTGCTCGGTGGTCGACCAGCGCAGCCCGTCGGGACTCAGCTGCCCACTGATCGACTTGCCGTTCTCGTTGACCATGGTGACCGACGCGAGCACCCCATAGGCGACGGTCACGGTCACCGGCGCATCCACCGTCACACCGACGGCGCCGTCGGTCACCGAGGCGGTGAGCTTGGGGACCAGCAGGTCGGCGAACGGGGTGCCCTTGTCGAAGATGACCTTCGGCGGTGCCGCCGCTTGGTTGCTGTGACAGGCGGCGCCGAAGACAGCAATCGGAACCATCGCGGCCACCAGCCACGATCGCCGTCTCCGCAAATGCGCCATCCAGTGACCTTCCCAGTGTTTCTCCAGTTGGTCACCGCTGACCAGCGAGGTAGCTGCAGGCATTCTAATGGCTTTCGCCGACACGCCCATGCGTACGAAAGGCGGGGCGGCCGTTCGGTGTCGCCACCGCAATGAATTCGTCATTCGGGCGAGGTCCAGGACCCGCCTCAAGCATTTCCAGACCCGTTGCGGGCCGATTACGCCGGCAATCCGACCTCGTCACGCAGCTGCGCCTCGACCGTGTCGCGGGTGCTGACGGCCTCGACGCGCGCGAGCCTGACGATCGCCGCGGTCATCACCAGCGCCGCCACCGCCAGGGCGATCATCCCGGCCCGGCCCGTGTTCAGCGTCTCGCCGAGGACGACGACGCCGAGCACCGCAGCCACCACCGGCTGCGACATCTGCAGGGTCGGCATCGACGCGGTCAACGGACCCGCCCGGAACGCCGACTGACTCCACGCCACGCCCCCCAGCGCGACCAGGAGGCCGGCATACAGCTCCGGGGTCCGGGTCACCGCGCCCGCACCGTCACCGAGCCGGGCGACGACCTCTTTGGCGAGCACCGCGAAGACGCCCCACAACGACCCCGATGCGAAGGCGAACAGCGCCGCGGCCGCGGCACCACCCCAGATGCGACCGGCCACCACACAGCCGACCAGCAGCGGCCCAAGGACGGCGGCCACCGCTGCCCACGTTCGCAGCGATGCGCCCGAATGACCGGCCTGCGGATTGCCCACGATCACGACCACGATCACCGCGGCCGTCAGCAATGCGGCCCACACCCATTCGCCACCGGTCACGGTGCGGTGCGAGAACCTGGCGTTGATGGGCAGCGCGAACAGCACCGAGGACATCAGCAGCGCCTGCACCAGCAGCACCGAACCCCCGCCCAACGCCGCAGCCTGCAACGCGATGCTCGCCACCAGCAGCAGTGCGCCCCACCACCACCGCCGATTGCGCAGCAGGCTGGAGAACAATTCGACGGGGCCGGCCGACCGGTCGGCGATGCAGCGCGCAGCGCGCTGCTGCAGGACATCGCCGATCGCCACGCACAACGCAGAACTCAACGCCAGTAGCGCGGCGATATTCGCTTGAGCCATAAGGTTCTCCGTCGATGTCTGGCAGCGCCGGCATCTTCTTATGCGAAAGTCATTGCCCTAGAGCGCACCTCGTCGTGTCAGCTGCGCCCGGGCGCGGCTCTGGTCGGCCACCTTCGGATCATCGGTCGCGGCACCTCGGGTGCATCGCGGGCCCAACGGCCCCGCCCCACCGCGACCTCGCCGCCTTCGCCGGTCACGGATTGGTCCCGCAGCCACGACAACCACCGGGGAGCCCACCATGTCCAGCGGCCCATCAGGTGGATGAAGGCCGGCACCAACACCATTCGCACCAAGGTGGCGTCGACGAGCACACCGAGTGTGAGGCCCAGACCCAGCATTCGCATGAACGACACATGCGCCGGGATCAGTGCGGCGAAGGAAATCGACATCACCAGCGCGGCGGTGGTGACCACCCGGCCGATGCCGGCGATGCCCAGCGCGGTGCTCTCGTCGGTCTCGTGGCGCGCCTGGGCCGGCGTCGGCGGCGTCTCCCGGATGGCCTGCGAGGCCAGCCAGTACTCATGAATGCGCGAGACCAGGAACACCTCGTAATCCATGGCCAACCCAAAAGCGATGCAGAACAACAACACTGGGATGTTCGCGTTCAACGTCCCGTTGGGCGTGGTGCCCAGCGCATTGAGGTGGCCGTCCTGGAAGATCCACACCATCGCACCGAATGCCGCCGTCAGCGACAGCACGTTGCACACCAGGGCCTGCAGCGGCAACACCGCGCTGCCGGTGAGCAAAAACAGCAGTGCGAAGGTAATCAGCGCGATCAGCGCGAACACGAGCGGCAGACGCTTGGTGATCGCATCGACGCTGTCCCGATTGATCTGCGCCAGCCCGGTCATCTCCACCGACCGCCCCGCCGGGCCGCCGACCCGATGCAACCGATCGAGCTGGGTGTTCGAGGCCTGCGAGTACAGCGGCGCCGAGCTGCCCACGGTGAAAAATGCGCTGCCGTTGGCCATGCCGGTGGCCGCGGCGGGCGGCCCGACCCGCTTTCCGGCCACGAACGTCCCCATCGGTGCGGTGACCGCGGTCACGTCGGGCACCCGGGACAGCTCGGTGGCGTAACGCCGCAGTTCGCCGGGGGTCACCCCGTTGGCGTCGGGGACCACCACGGACACCGAGGTTCCCAGCCCGTTCGCGAAATCGTTGTCCAGCATGTCGGCCACCTGGCGCGCCGACGCCGACGGTGGGAGCACCCGCTCGTCGGGAAAACCCCACTTCACCCCCAGAAACGGCACGCCCAGCAACAGCAGCAGCACGACGACGCTCAGCCCGACCGGCATGGCGCGGCGCAAGACGAACTTGGTCGACCGGTACCAGAACTGCGACACGAGCGGCTTGTGCGCGGGATCGCGGAACGAGCGCTGCCCGTGCAGGACGCGGTGCATCACTCGGCGGGCATCCATCGTGTTCAACCGGGGCCCCAACAGGACGATCGCCGCCGGGGTCACCACGACGGCCGCGATCGCGACGATCACCGCGGTGGCCACGATGGTGTAGGCCGACGATTTCAGGAAGTACATCGGGAACAGCGCCATCACCGCCATCGACAAACCGACGGTGGTGGCCGAGAACAACACGGTCCGACCGGCGGTGGCCATGGTGCGGTACAACGCCCGATCCCGGTCCTCGGTTCGCGCCAACTCCTCGCGGTAGCGGGTGATGATCAGCAGGTTGTAGTCGATCGCCAGGGCGAGACCCATCGCGATGCTGAGGTCCAGCGCGTACGTCGACACGTCGGTGGCGAAGCTGATCAGCCGCAACACCGACATGGTGCACACAATGGCCAACGCACCCAGGACGATCGGCAGCGCGGCCGCCACCACTCCGCCGAGCACCCAGACCAGCACCGCGAAACTCAGCGGAATCGCGATGGACTCCATCAACAGCAGATCGCGCTGGTTCTGGTCGTTGATCTGCGCATACGCCACGGCCATCCCGCCGGCGCGCACGGTGACGCCGTCGCGGTCATGCACCAGGTCCTTGGTCAGCGCGCTGGCGTAGTTCTGCGCGTCGTTTTCCCCGCCTTTCAGGCCGGCCACAATCATTCCGGACTTGTCGTCCTTGCTGACCAGCTGAGCCGCGGCCGCGGGTGGTGACGTCCACGCCGACGACACATTGAGCACCCACGGGGACCGTTTCAGCTGCTCGGCGATCTCGGTGCCGACGCGGCGCGCTTGATCACCGCGGGCGCCGGTGGGCGCGGTCACCACAATCAGCATCTGCTGGTCGGTCTGGTTGAACTTGTCCCGAAGGGTGTCGGTCGCGCGGGAAGACTCCGAGGTGGGGTCCTGGAATCCACCGCCGGAAAGGCCGTTGACCACCGGCAGCCCGAAGATCGCGGCCCCCAGCAGGACCAGCACGGCGACCGCAATGATGCGGCGCGGCGCGGCGATCGCAAGCCGGGTGATTACGTGCAGCATGGCCTATCGCCTACCCGAAAGCGTGCCGTTTGACCCGCCCGGAAACGAATTGCTCGCATCGGCCCGAATTCGCGCGCATCGCTCCTATGTTCGGATCGAGGTTTGACCCTCGGGCACTCGGGTATCGAAGGTAAAAGCACCCTCGGTACGTGGATTCGCTGTGCGCAGTGCCGGTTTGCCTGGGCTACAAGCAGATTGGATGTGCTATGGACAACAAGGACGACGACACCAATATTCGGCATCCCACCGAAGACGATTGGCAGGCGGTCTTTGAGAATCAGGCCCGGACTTTCGGCGATCCGGTGGGCCCGGAAGACCTCGAGGGGTGGAAACGCCGAGTCAGCCTGGACAACATCCTGATCGCCGAGGATGTCTCCGATCCGGAGCAACCAAATCTGGTGGGAACGTCCATCATCTACCCCTCGCGGCTCACCGTGCCGGGTGGCGCCAACCTGCGGGTCGCGTGGCTGACGATGATCGCCGTTGCCTCAACGCATCAGGGCAAGGGACTTTGGGCGCAGCTCAGCGCCAAGGGGCTCGGCATCCTGTTGGACCGCGGCTATCCGATCGTCTGCGGCGTACCAACGCAGACCGCGATGTATGACGCATTCGGCGCCGGCGTATCGAGTTACAGCCACACCTACTCCATCGACCGCCGCTTCGCGAAGTTGCGCACCGCGCCCAGCCGGATTCGGGCGCGGGAGGTCAACGCCGCCGAAGCGCGACAGCACCTGCCGGAGATCTACGAACGATGGTGTGCCACAACCAATGGCGCGATATCCCGGGACGACGCGTGGTGGGCCGACTACCTGGACGACCGACCGACCCAGCGCGGCAATGGATCTGCGCTGCATTACACCATTCACCCCGACGGCTTTTTGACCTACCGGGTTGTGGGCTCGCACCAGCATGCGTTCCGGCCACCGCTGGGCACCGTGGTCGTCGAAGACTTCTGCCCCATTACCGACGAGGCGCACACCGAGTTGCTGCAGACGCTTTTGGTGCTGGAGATGTTCTATCGCGTCGAGATCGACGTGCCCCCCGATGATCCACTGCCACTCAAACTCGTCGACCAACGCGCCGCCGAAACCAAGGGCGTCAGCGACTTCCTGTGGGTGCGCCTCAACGATGTCCCCGAGACGCTCAGCGCCCGCACCTACGCCGCCGACGCCGACATCGTGCTGGACGTCACAGACCCGCTCGGCCTCGCGGGAGGGCGCTTTGCGCTGCGGACTCGCGATGGCGCCGGGAAGTGCACGCCCCACGACGGGTCTCCGGACATCGAGATCGGCCTGGCCGACCTGGCCACCGTCTACATGGGGGCGCACCGGGCTTCCCAGCTCGCCCGGGCCGGTCGCATCACCGAGGCACGCCAGGGCGCGTTGGCCGAGCTGGACGCCGCCTTCCGAACCGACCGGACACCCTTCTGCGGCACGGTGTTGTGACGCCTCAAGAAATGAAAATCCTTGCGGGACACGGCCGCCACCGGCGGTGGCGCGGCGATCCGGCTGTCTTGAGCACCCGCCGGCGACCCGCACCGACGCGAACACGGGAAAGCGCCCTCACCCCGGGCGGTATCCTGGACCGAGGTCGGGATTTCGCTCCGCGGCGGGACGCCTGTTATTGTCGCCTACGCGGTCTCGGCCGACCACAAGCGCCGTTAGCTCAGTTGGTAGAGCAGCTGACTCTTAATCAGCGGGTCCGGGGTTCGAAACCCTGACGGCGCACCAGCCACCGAATATCTGGGTATTCGGTGGCTTTACCGGTTCCGATGGGGGTTCACCCGATGGGTAACAATCTCCGACAAATCCCTTTCCCAGCAACCCCGCGAGCCCTACCATCTCTCCCGACGGGGCTTCTCAGAGGGGACTTGTGAAAACTGAGCTGAAGTGGGTCGAGCCCTACAAAGGCCACTTCCATGCCAACATCGACGACCGCAGCGAGTTTCGGGTCCATGCGGTCTCGACGGGCGGCTTCCGCGCCGAGCGGGTCGATGACGGGCTGGTGCACCACGACCTGGGCCGGGCCGGCTCAGCGGCGGAGGCGCAGGCGATCTGTCAGGACCTGCACACCCGGACCGTGCGGCGCGCCGCGTGGGAGGCCTACATGGCCGAGAACGATCCGCCCGGCTGGGAGTAGCCGAGCCCCTGGTCGCGCGAGGCCCCCGTCGAAGACATGGCCTCGCGTCAGCGATTCCTGACGCGACGCACCGTCACCACCACGACCAGCACCCCGACCCCGGCCAGCGACGCCAGCACCGCGGGCTTCTGCACAAATCCGATCACCCGGACCTTGAGGTCGTCGGCGAGGCGACGCGGGTTGGCCCGCTCGGCAAGCGAGTCGACGGTGGCCGCCAGCTGGTCACGGGCGACGTCGATGTCCTGCTTGATGGCTTCGGGGTCCCGGTCCGCCACTGTGTCCTCCAAGTCGCCCACTATCCGGCTCATGCACCTGCCCGAACTACCCTAGATCAGCTGGCGGTAACCCCGACGCTCCGGTGAACAGAAAGGGACCTACCTTGACCGAGACCACGCGCCTTGCACCGGGCGACAAAGCGCCCTCCTTCAGCCTGCCCGACGCCGACGGCAACAAGATATCGCTGGCCGACTACAAGGGGCGTCGCGTCGTCGTGTACTTCTACCCGGCCGCTTCGACGCCGGGGTGCACCAAACAGGCGTGCGACTTTCGGGACAGCCTGGCCGAGCTCAACGAAGCCGGCCTCGACGTCATCGGCATCTCCCCCGACAAGCCGGAGAAGCTCGCCAAGTTCCGCGACGCCGAGAAGCTGACGTTCCCGCTGCTGTCGGATCCCGAGCGCAAGGTCCTGACGGCGTACGGCGCCTACGGCGAGAAGCAGATGTACGGCAAGACGGTCACCGGCGTCATCCGGTCGACGTTCGTGGTCGACGAGAAGGGCAAGATCGCCGTCGCCCAGTACAACGTGAAGGCGACCGGCCACGTCGCCAAGCTCCGGCGCGACCTGTCCGTCTAGCCGATGACGGCGGCCTCCTTGTACTCGGTGATGGGCCGCGCGATCCCCTGCTCGTCGCAGACCCGCTGCAGCTTCTCCAGCGTCTCGTCGATCCCCGGCCCGAGCCGCTGGCCGGGCGTGAAGGTGGCCGGAAGGTGCTGCATGCCCTGGATCACGCCGATCGTCGGATAGTGCACGGTGCCTTCGGGTTCGCAGCGGTAGTCCGGCATCCGGTCCAGCACCGCCGTAAGCATCGACTTGAACACGACGCGCGCGACATTAGAGCCGATGCAGCGGTGGATGCCGAGCCCGAAGCTGAAGTGCCGGTTGTTCTTACGGCTCACGTCTAAACGGTTCGGATCGGGAAATATCGCGGGGTCGCGGTTGGCCATCGCCCAGGACAACCACAGGCGATCGCCCTCCTTGAACCGCGTGCCCGCTATTTCGAGGTCGGCGGCGATCGTGCGACCGTCGCCGGGAGCGGGCGTGAAGTAACGCAGAAATTCCTCGGTCGCCGAGTCGAGCAGGGTTTGCGATTCCCGCCTCAGCAGTTCCCGCTGCTCGGGATTTTCGGCCAGCCATTCGAGCGCGTGCGCGGTCAGCGCCGTCGTCGTGTCGAAACCCCCGCCGATGATCAAGCTGAGCATTCCGAGCAGTTCGTCGTCGGGGGCGGGTTCGCCGTCGATCTGCAGTCTTGCCAACGCGTCCACTATGCCGGGGCGTGGGTTCTCACGGATCTCGAGGAGGTGGTTGAACAGGTCCGCTACCATCGCCATCGTCTGCTCCAAAACCCTTGGGGCATCCGGGGAATCGGCGGGGGTGTAGACGTTGGCGTGGGCCGGCTCGCAATACAGCTGCCACTTCTTAAGCGGAACGCCCATCAGCGCCAGAGTCAGGACGGCGGGCACGACGTTCGCGAGATCGTCGACGAAGTCGATCCGCCCGACTTCGATCTTCTCGTCGATGCTGGCCCGCACGATCTCGTCGACGAACGGTTTCCAGCGCTTGACGGCCGCCGGCGACAGGTAGGGGTTGAGGATGCTGCGGTAGGCGGAGTGCTCGGGTTCGTCCATCTCGAGCATGCCGGCGCGGACGCCGGTGCCCTGCGGCAGCGTGGGAATCGTGATGCCCTTATAGCCGGTGCCTTCGCCGGTGACATCGTGGTCGTTGGACACGTGCGGGCACCGAGCGAGCTCGAAGACTTCCCGGCTGCCCGCGGCCACCCAATGCCCGTCGTAGGTGTCGGTCCACGCCACCGGGCACCTGGCGTGCATCTCCTCGGTGATCGCGGTGAACCGCTCGCGGTATTCGGGGGTGTGGCGATCAAAGTGGTAACGGTTGGTCTTGCCGGCGTCTCCGGTCAGGGTGTTTTCCGTACTCACGGTGGCGTCTCCTGCGGACGAGTGGCTGCATCTAGAAGCAGTATGCGACGAGACCATCGTTCTACATACGCAATCCGGGGTTCGAGTTTCGCGGGCAGCCCAGGTTGGCCAGCCGCAGTGTTTAACGCCGTCGCCCAGTACAACGTGGATGCGACCGCCCACGTCGCCAAGCTGGGCGGCGATCTCTCGCTGTAAGCGGTTACTGGGGCCCGGGGCCGCGAATGACTTCGCGGTAAGGCTCCTCACCCGCGGGCCCGAACCTGCATCCCGATTTCTTCAGGCGGCGTTCGAACAGGCGCTGCAGCGGGGTGGCAACGAACGTGGTGATGATCGTCATCAGCGCCAGGATCGTGTAGGTCTTGCCGGTGATCAGGCCCGCTTCCAATCCGACGTTGATCAGGATCAGTTCCATCAGGCCGCGGGCGTTGGCGAGCGCCCCCATCGCACCCGATTCGCTCCAGCTCATGCCCTGCCAACGCGCCGTCAGTCCGATGGCACCGAACTTCGCCGCGAACGACACGACGAGCACGATGATCGCCATGACGAAGGTAGCTCCGTCGAAGATCAGACTGAGCTGAGTGTTCAGCCCCGAGTAGATGAAGAACGCCGGAATCAACAGGTATGCGACCAGCGGTTCGAACCGATCTCGGATTGCATCAAGCAGCGCGCCGCGGGGCATCACGGCGCCGGCCACGAAAGCACCGAAGACGGAATAGATTCCGACCGCATCGGTAAACCAGCTCGCGGTCAGCACGACCAGCAGGACAACGGACAGGTGCGCGATCGGCAATCCACCGGTGCGTGCGACGTCGGCGCGGGGCGGTGTCCACGTTTCCAATCTGGCAAGGAGTGGCCGGCCAACGAAGACCATGAACAGCAAGTAGGCCAGCCCGCCTCCGATCGCCAGAACCGCGCCGGACACGCGGCCTTTTGCGGTCGCCACCAGCGTGGCCAAGAGTATCCACGAGCAAGCGTCGTCAACGGCAGCGCACGACAACGACATCGTCCCCAGTCGGGTGTTGAGCAGTCCGGAGTCGTAGACAATCCACGCCAGCATCGGAAACGCGGTGATGGCCACCGCGGAGGCAACGAACAGGCCACCCTGCCAATGCGCGACCTTGCCCGTGAAATAGCCGCCGAGGCTGACCATGAACCATCCGGTGACACCACCGAGCATCAATGGGATACCGATACCGGCGGCCGAAGTTGCACCTGCCTGCCGCAGATGTGCGCGCAGAATTTCGAGCTTCAACGACGCCCCCACCAGGAACATGTAAAGCACGAGCCCGAGTTGGCCGACGACGTAGATGGCCGTGAGGTTCGGATGTGTGAAAGTTTCGGCGCCGATGGTCAGCTTCGTAGGGAACAACCAGTGCTGCCCGGCCGGCCATATCCACCCGAAAACCGAAGGGCCGAGCACGAATCCGGCGACCATGATCGCGACCACTTGCACCTGGCCCAGCCGGCGGAAGAGCGGCCAGAGCAGGCGATAAGTGAGCAAGATGAATGCAATCTGGAGGAAGAAGTGCGACGTGATAGCGAGCAGGGAAGGCATCGTGGCTTCCTATCCGGAGTGGGCCGGCAGTTGGGGCGCGGTGAGTAGCGCATTCGCGCGCGATGGCGTCGGTTCATTCGGCCGCCGATTGCGCGTGGCGCTCGCCAAAAGGGCTGGCCGGGGCAACATTCGAATGACCGGTCGGGGGCCGGGCCGCTGCGAACCGACTGCCGTCATCGTCCACCAGATTTCCGGGGCAGGATTATTTCGTGTCCGACCAGCGGAAAACTGCGAGGCAGGCGATCAATCCACCCACACTCCACGCCGTCAATACCAGAAACGTCGACCAGTGTTCCCAATTGCCTGCCGGTTCGAATGCGGCCATGTTCGATGGTAAGAGCACCGACCGGAAACCTTGGGCCATCCACTTCACGGGGAACACGGAGCCGATAGTCAACATCCATGCCGGTAATGCGACAAGCGGAACGTATGTGCCTGACACGAATTGTAGAGCCACCGCCGGGCCGTTGGTTATCACGGCGGCGGAAACCGCGTTACTTGCCAAGTTGCTGACGAAGATGCCCAGGAGTGAGCAGCTGACGATACCCAAGATGAACACCCAGGACAGGGTGAACCATCCAAAACCATTGGTAGGTAAATGAAGTTTGAAGACGAGCACGCCTACCGCCAGGAGCACAACCGCCTCGGCGAGGCTTGCGACGGCAACCAAAGAGATTTTTCCGATGAAATACGAGGACGCGGTCGTCGGCGTCCCCCGCAGGCGCCTCAGCGCGCCGCTTTCACGGTCGGCCGCGATGCTGATGCCGAGGTTGATGAAAGAGGTCGAGAGTATCCCGTAAGCGAGGATGCTCGCCGCGATCACGGCGCCCGTGCTGGTATCGCTATGGGGCAGTTTCGTCGTGAAGATCGAACCCAACAGAATGCCGATCACGGCCGGCATCGAAAAGGTGAGAACCAACTGCTCCGGCCGGCGGTAAAACATCTTCAACTCAGGCACGATTCGCGACAACCCGATGCGCAGCGGTGACGGAAGCGGCGGCTGGACGACGGTCAGGCCGCGTCGCGGCGGTGCGGCACTTCTGACTTGGTCGATGTCCATCACGCCAAACCGATCAACTGAAGATAAGCGTCTTCGAGCGTCGGGCGGGAGACCGTCAGCGCAGACAGCTCCGCCCCGTCTCTTGACCGCCGCCGGATCAATTCGGTGGGGTGATCTGTCTTCTCCACGTGGACCTTGTCTCCCTCCATCCAGCGGACCGTCGCGGCCGAGTTCACGTATTCAGTCAGTTTCGCCGGCGAGTCGACTGCCACCGCCCTGCCGCCGGCGAGGACCGCCACGCGATCCGCCAGTGCGGCAGCTTCTTCCAGGTAGTGGGTGGTCAACAGGATGGTCGTGCCATCGCCGGCCAATAGCCTGATGAGGTCCCAGAATCGTCGTCTCGCGTCTGGATCGAACCCCGTCGTCGGCTCGTCCAAGAACAGCAATTCGGGCATGCCGATGATGCCGAGAGCGACGTCGAGCCTACGGCGCTGTCCCCCCGATAGCGTCCTCACCCTGGAATCGGAAACCGGGGCCAGCCCGACGAGTTCGAGTGTCTCCTCCGGAACACGAGCTCTTCCATAGCATTTCGTGAAGACCTGCACGGTCTCGGACACCGTCAGCATGCCGAAGTCGCTGGCTTCTTGCAGCACTACGCCGATCTTGGCGCGCCAGCTCCGCCCCGCGGTTCCGGGGTCTGCGCCCAATACACGCACGTGTCCCGAATCACGTTGCCGGTGGCCCTCGAGGATTTCGATGGTCGTCGACTTGCCGGCGCCGTTTGGCCCGAGGATCGCGAAAATTTCGCCGTAGCCGACGTCGAGGTCCAGGTCGCGCACCGCGTGCAACTGTCCGTAGGTCTTCGACAAACCCCGAACATGCACCGCGGAGGAACGGTCGGCCATCGTCATCGCCGGGCCCGGCGATGGAACGGGATTCACGACTGCGGCCCTCCCGTCCCCCGCTCGGTGGGACGTCGTTGAAGATCGGCCAGCACTTCCCGCAGGTCCGCCTCGGATAACTGCTCGATGAGTCGATCGATGTCATCGGACGTAGTGGCGTCCGGTCGCTGTTCGTCGAGCCCGGGCGGGTCGGCGCAGCTTAGTTGGAGCTCGCCGAGTATCCGAACGGCCAGTGAGTTGACGCTTACCCCTCTGAGCAATTCCAGCACCGGTAGGTCGATCGCGAAGGTCGCACCGATTCTTGTCCTGAAATCCATTGCCATCATTGAGTCCAAGCCAAGATCGTCGAGGGCGTCTTCGGGTCCGATTTCGGTCACGGCGACTTCGAAGACCGCGGAGACGATTTGCCGAACGAGGCGTGCGACCATGTCGAGCCTCTCGGCTTGGGGGCAACCTGACAGGGCGTCGAGTATGGACGATTCGGAATCGGTGTCATCGATCGCGGCGTCAGCCGTTCCCAGTTCGGAGAACATCGGCGGCAATTGTCCGACAAGCCCGACCCGGCGGGCCCGCGTCCAGTCGACGGTGATGGCGATGACGTTGGGCGCTTTTTGGTTGATGAGTCGATCGAGAATCTGGGTGCCCGCCGCGGGCGTGATCAACTCGATTCCGCGCTGAGCGTAGATCTTTTCGAGCTTGAGCTCTTCGACCATGCCGACCGACCAGGGGCCCCACCCGATGGTGAGAGCCGGCAGTCCCTCGGACTGTCGGTAGTGCGCGAAGGCATCGAGGAAAGCGTTGGCGGCGGCGTAGTTGCCTTGACCCGGTGCTGCGATGACCGACCCTGCAGACCCGAACATCACAAAGAATTCCAGCTCGTGCTCTTTGAAAGAGTTGTGCAACACGCGAGTGCCGGTGACCTTGGGCGCCATCACCGCGGCGAAATCCGCTTCGGTCATGTTGACCAGAAGCTGATCGTCGACAGACCCTGCGGCATGGATGATTCCACGAACCGGCGGGCCTCCGTCTCGGAGGTGACGACTCAGCCAGGCCTCGACTTGATTGGCGTCGGTCACGTCGACACTGGCCGTCGTCACTCGAGCGCCGAGGTGCTCGATGTGTCGGATCGCGTCGACGGTTGACCTATGCCGGTGGTCGTCGGACAGGGACGGCCAGCAACTCCTCGACGGGATTTCGCTCCGGCATAGCAACGCGATATGCCTTGCCCCCCGTTGGGCAAGGTATGTCGCGATGGTGCGGCCCAGGGCCCCTGCTCCACCGGTGACCACGTAGGTCGCGTCGGGTGTGAGTTTGGCTGGAAAGACTTTCGTGAGACTGCCGCTCGGGCGAAGACGCGGAACGAACGTCTTGCTGCCCCGCACGGCGATCTGGTCCTCTGGATCATCGCCGAGAACGTGCTCGCAGATGCGCGTGGCGGTCTCCACGTGATCGTCGGCGGCGTCGATGTCGATAAGGCCACCCCATTGCTTGACAAATTCCTGGTGGCCGACGACGCGACCGAGTCCCCAGACGACCGCTTGTTCGACGGCCAGCGCTTCGGTCCCGGGCGCCGGCTGCGCGTTGGCCGTGACGACGTAGAGGCGGGGCTGGACGATGTCGTGTTCTGCTAGGGCCTTGACGAGATGAAGTATCGCGAAAACGCCGATCTGGTCATTAGTTTCGGGCACGTCGGGATGTGGACGGATGTTCATCGGCCAGCAGTTGATGATGCCGGCAAGTTGGCCTTCCCTGGCGAGGTGTGTTTCGAGCAACTGGTGCAGTTGCCGGGGCTGCCGCGGGTTCAGCGCGTACCCGTCATCGAGCTCAGCGAGCGACTGGACGTGTCGATGCTCTACTGTCCGGACGCGCTGGCCGCTGCGCCGCATCCGCTCCGCGAGCGCTGAGCCCACGCCGGCGGCATCGATGAAGATCAGCCACGACATTCCCTCGGGCGTAACCGGATTCTCGCGGTGATCATGTTCGACGCCGGACTGCGCGACCCATTCGATTTCATACAATCCCTTGTCGACACGTTCGGGCGACATGCTAGACGACGCACTGAGCGATTGCACCGTGAATCCGTTGAAGACGGCGAGCGGTTGCCCGTCGTCGCCGACGATCGCGATGTCGCTCGCGATCTCGTCTTCGGTGGCCGATACGACCCGTACCTGAACGGTCATGTTCTCTTCGGGCGCGCCGTATATGGCGCTCCGGCGGATCCGAACGGGAAGGTAGGGACTCTCGTTCGCGTCCCGCCGGAAAAGCGATGTGCCCAGCAGCGTTTGGAAGGCGCCGTCGATGAGAGCCGGATGGAATCGGTATCTGGCGACTTCTCCGGTGAGGCTCGCGGGAATGGCGATCCGGGCTGTCGCCCAGCCGTCTCCGGCAGTGGCATCGGTGATGGTCTGGAACGCGTCACCGTACGCCAAGCCGACGGCTCGGGTGCGGGAATAGAATTCGTCGCCGTCGATGGTGATGACTTGCCCTGTCGCGCTGGGGAAATCGTGACGGCCGGGCGATCGCGGACGTGCATTGAGTTCCGCGGTCGCCGTTATCGTCCACTTCAGCTCGCCGCCCGCCGTCGCGGTGAATGCCGCGAATTCGAGCATCCCAGTGTCCTGGTTGAGGGTTGTCCTGAGGATGGGGTCGCATGTGTCGTCGAGGATGAGGGCGCGATGCAGCGTCAGGTTCTCCACCCTGTGGTCCGCTGACCCGTAGGCTTCTTCACCAGCGGCCAAGGCCATTTCGATGTATGCCGCCCCGGGCAGCAGAACACTTCCCTGGACTTGGTGATCCGCGATGAAGGGGACGGTGGCGGTGCTCAACTCCAGTTCCCAAGTGGGGTGCACGGCGCTCACCGCTTGCCCGAGCAGCGGATGCACCGGGTTGTAGTGCAGGTCCTCCGCGGCTTCCTGGGTCTCGTTCCAATACCGTCTGAATTGCCATGGGTAGGAAGGGAGCTTCACCGGCCGCGCCGCCTGGCTCGGGTATAAAGCGTCCCATCCCACCGGGTGGCCGTGGCAGTGCAGTGCGGCAACGCAATTCATCAGCGTGCGGCTATCGTCCTCGTTGCGTCGCTGGCTCGCCAGGACGACAATGTCTTTGTTCTGGGCTGCGGCGATCTCGGCGATCGACGGCGCCAGAACGGGATGTGGTCCCAGCTCGACGAAGTGGGTGTATCCCTCATCGAGCATCCGGGTGACCGCGGGCTCGAAAAGTACTGTGGCGCGAGTATTTTGCCACCAGTAGGCGGCACCGGCGGCGTATCCCTCCAACCGTTCCCCGGTCACGGTAGAGTACAGCGGGATCGTCGCCGCTTTCGATGACAGCCCGTCCAAGGCGCTGTGCAGATCGTCTCGCACCGCGTCCATGTAGTGAGTGTGATATGGCACTTCCACGGCGAGAAACTTGTTGAAGACGTTGCGTTCATCGAGTTGGCGGGCGATCTCTTCCAGGACATCGCTGTCTCCCGCGACGGTGACCGCCGATGGGCTGTTGACCGCGGCGATAGACACCCGCCCCCCGACGTGGTCGAACGTCGCGCCGTCGATCCACTGAGTGAGCGCTTCGGCGCTGAGGCCGACGGCGAGCATCCGGCCCAGCCCGCGCGTGCGTTGCTGGAGGCGGCTCCGGTGATAAATGACGCGGATCGCCTGCTCGAAGGTGAGGACACCGGCCAGGTAGTGAGCGGCGACCTCACCGGCGCTGTGTCCGATCACGGCGTCGGGGTTGACCCCGAACTGCTTGAGCTGCTCGGCGATCGCTATCTGAATGGCGAAGTTGGCGGGTTGCGCGATGTCCGTTTCCGCCATACGAGAGCCGGGCTCGTCGGCTCGGAGCTCGTCGATCAATGACCAGTCGGCGTAACGAGCGAGCTCGCGGTCGCTTCGCAGAATGCTGTCGGTGAAGGCGGGATAGACGTCCAGCAGTCCGCGGCACATCTTCCACCACTGGGGTCCCATCCCGGTACAGACAAACGCCAACTTGGGCGAAGTTGGTGGTGTGCGGCCCGCGGGGCTCCGCCGGCCTTCGGCGAAAGCCTCGAGCTGGTCAAGCGCGTCGGCAATGCTGTCCGCGACGAGGGCACCGCGATATTTCAGGTGCGACCGACGCCGGCTGAGGGTGTAGCCGAGGTCGTGCAGTGCGAGGTCGGGGTGGGCGCGCAGGTGCTCGGCCAATCGGCCGGCCGTCGCCACCAACGCCTCCTCTGTCCGCGCGGAGATCGGCAGCACGGCCAGCGGCGGCCGCTGAGCGTGATTCGAGGTTTCGGCGCGAACTGCGGCCGGGGGCTCAGCGAGCACAACGTGGGCGTTGGTGCCGCCAAAGCCGAACGAGTTGACCCCCGCCACGCGTCGCCCGTCGCCCGGAAACGGGCGACTGGTCCCGGCGACGGCAAGGCCCGAGCTCCCCAGGGCAATCGGGTTTTTCAGGTGCAGGTTCGCCGGGATGTAGCCGTGTTTGAGCACTAGTGCCGCTTTGATCAGCCCGGCTACCCCCGCGCCGGCCTCAAGATGGCCGATGTTGGTTTTGACCGATCCGATCAGCAGTGGATCCGATGCCGGCCGTTCTGCGGCAAGGACATTGGCGAGGGCGCGGACCTCTATGGGATCGCCGACGGGGGTACCAGTGCCGTGCGCCTCCACGTACCCGACTTCGCCGGGCCGAACGCCCGCTCGTCGCAAGGCGGTGGTGATCGCCGCTTCTTGTGCTTCGGCGCTGGGGACGGTGATGCCGTCGGTGCGCCCGTCCTGCGACACGGCGGTGCCGAGGATCTGGGCGTAGATTTCGTCGCCGTCGGCCAGCGCCCGCTGCAGTGGTTTGATGACGACGACCGCGCCACCTTCTCCGCGCGCGTAGCCGTCAGCGGAATCGTCGAAGGCCTTGCAGCGGCCGTCCGGGCTGAGAAATCCGCTCTTCGATTCGGCGATGGCGGTATTCGGGCCGATCATGATGTTGACGCCACCGGCTAGCGCGAGGTCGCATTCGCCGTTCCAGATGCTCAGCGCCGCAAGGTGAACGGCGACCAGTGAACTCGAGCATGCCGTATCGACCGTCATGCTTGGTCCGCGGAAATCGAAGGCGAACGAGATCCGGTTCGCCAGCATGGTCATCATCATTCCGGTGGCGGAATGGGTTTTGAATCGGTACCGGCTGGCGCGTCCCTGATTTTGCAGAAGTTGGTAGTCGAGGGTGAAACCACCGATGAAGACGCCGACCTCGGTGCCCGCCAGGCTGTCCGGGGCTATTCCGCCGTCTTCCAGAGCCTCCCACGTCGTTTGAAGCAGAAGGCGTTGCTGTGGATCGACTAAGTTCGCCTCTCGTGGAGAGATACCGAAGAATTGCGGGTCGAATTGGTCTATCTCGCTGAGGAATCCGCCTCGACGGGTAACCATCTTGCCGACCTTCGCCGGGTTCGGATCGTAGTATTTCTCGGCATTCCATCGTGTTTCGGGGACTGTGCACGTCGCGTCGATTTCACTGCACAGCAGGTTCCAGTAGCTGTGTGGCGTGTGGGCGCCGCCCGGAAAGTGACACCCGATGCCGACGATCGCCAAGGGTTCGCGAGTGCTGTGTTCGGCGGGCATGCTCATCCTTTCCCCGTACGGCCTTTGTCCAGCTTGCGCGGGATTGCCGCGGCAGGCCGTTGCGTGCGTATTCGGAGTTTGTGTGCATCTGCGGACGCCTGTGGTTCGCCGTGCTCTCCGCCGAGAGCAAAGGGAACGCTGGGCCGGCGAATGTGCAAGGCTCCGAGAGCCAGACCGCGGGCGATTCTTCTTCGGGTCAACTTGCTTCTAGTGCGGGTACGGTGCCGAGAATCCAATCTTGGCTGATCGGATTATTTGCCTGCTCATGGCGATAGATGGATCGGAGCTCGCGCAGCAGAGGGTCTTGTTGCCAGGCCTGCACCTGCCGCATCACGCCGTCTTCGGCGAAATCAACACATTTCTCCGACACCACGGTCTCGACCAGGTGGCCTGCAAGCTGACGCAGGAGCCGGGCGTTCGCATCGAACTGTGCGGCGAAGTCCGCAGTTTCTTTCATCATCGCGATGTGGAGCGTCACCATGAAATTCAACGGCGAGTACAAATCGACGAATTGCGCTGCCGGACAGGCGATCTCGACCGAGGCCCACTCGCGGAAGAATCTTTGCGTGCGGTTACTGAGCGCGATAAGCCCTTCCAGGTGGGGCACCACCTGAGGGTCGTCTGCCACACTGACGAATCGACCGTTTCTGTAGAGCAAGCCCACGAAGCCCCAATAGAACGCGATATCCCAGATTACTTTGGCCGACATGACGGCGGGCGAGCCCATCAGTTGGTATTGGTCGCGGTAGACAGCAAGCCACATGTCGGTGAGGGACCGGAACAGAGAATCGCTGATGCCGGATCGTGCCACGACATCCTCGCCGTCAAGCTCGCGGGCGATCATGTCGGTGATCAGGCCGTTGCCGATCGCGATCAGGTCGAGCCCCGACGAATACAGGGGATCCAGGAAGATTCCCGAGTCGCCGGTGAGACACCAACGGTCACGGCCGTCATACACCTTGGTGGCGCCGTGACTGTAGTTTTTCATCACCCTGAAGTCTCTGATCAGGTGTTCGTGCTCTGCCAGGACCGCTGCGCACTGCGGCTCGTATTGGCGCAGCCACGTTCGGGCTTTAGCGAGCGTGTTGAAGCGGTCGAACTCGTGGAAGGCGGGGTCCGCAACGATCCCAACGCTGGTCGATCCCGACGCGAGCCGGATCAGCCAGACCCAATAGCCCTCGCCCATCAGATGATTCGTGGACAGCGCACGATCGCCTTCGATGAGGCGCGCCTGCCAAGCTGGATCATCACTCCACTGACCGATGTCTATTTCAGTCGCGACACGTAGCCACACCGCATTGCAGTTGTGTTTGTTGGGGCGCTTCAGGCCGAGTTGGCGGGGCAGGGTCCGGTTGCGGCCCGATGCGTCGACGATCCAGCGCGCCGTGGTGTGGGTGATCGTTTCACCGTTCTGCACGGAGACCGTGTGTGCGCGCCCCCCTTGGCCGCCCCCGACCGACAGGACTCGACCGCGGAGGATGGCAACACCTGCGGCCAGGCAACGCCGGTAAAGCTCGTTCTCCAACCTGCCGCGGTCGATTTGATAGGTCACCTGCGGTATGAATGCGGAGCTGCCGAGCTCCAACCGCCGGGCGATATCCGTGTTCCCATCGTGCGAGAAAAACATCCGCAACCCCATTTTGCGGATCTGGGCGGTATGCAGATGATCGCCCAATCCGAGCCGATCCCGGAGGTAATGAGCGGAAACCTCGACTGTCGACTCCCCGACCGTGTGGGTGACCTCCGGAACGGGGTGCGACGTCGGAGAAATGATGAGGATTCGAGTCTGCGGACGCACGCTACGGAGCTCAAGCGCCAGCGTGAGGCCAGCGACGCCGCCTCCGAGAATGGTGACGTCGTGATCGGCGGAGGCTGAATCGGCGTCCAAGCGGGTCATGATTCTGGCCGCCAGGGTCTCGCGTTCCTCCGAGCTCAAGTGCGACAGCTGCGCTCGCACGTCCACGCGTCCCCCTCTTACCAAGAGAGTCAGTTCACTTACTTAATAGTTAAGAAGGTTACACGAAATGGGGGCGGTGGCAAGCGGATGAGCACTTGCGCCCGCTGAGGCAGGCCACCGGAGAACTGTCCCACCAGATTCGTTGCGGCAGACTGAATTTCAGGACCTGGGGGAAATCTTCCCGGAAGGCCTCAGAGGTCTATCGACCCTTGAACTGCGTGATTGAACAAAGAGGAAACAAAAGTCGGTACTCGACGGATTAAACCTCACCTTGAGGTGGACAGCACTATTGTCGCGATGTTGCCGAGGCCTCGGCGCGACGGGCTCAGGCCAGGTTGGCCAGCAGCAGCGTCTCGCTGATCGCCGCGCGTTCCAGCACGCCCAGGTGCAGACTCTCGTTGACGCTGTGCGCTTGGGTCGCGGGGTCCTCCACGCCGGTGACGAGGATCTTCGCCTGCGGAAACGCCTCGGCGAACTCGGCGATGAACGGGATCGATCCGCCCATGCCCATGTCGATCGGATCGGTCCCCCACCCCTGCCGGAACGCGGACCGCGCGGCGTCGTAGACGCTGCCGGTGGCGTCGATGGCGTAGGGTTCGCCGATGTCGCCACGGGTGACGCTGACCTGCGCACCCCACGGCGCGTGGTGTTGTAGGTGGGAGGTCAAGGCGTCCAGGTGCGCCGCGGCGTCTCCGCCGGGCGCGATGCGCATGCTGATCTTGGCCCGCGCCCGCGGGATCAGCGTGTTCGAAGCCTTCTCGATGGGTGTGGTGTCGATGCCGATCACAGTGATCGCGGGTTTGGCCCACAGCCGCTGCGGCGCCGAACCCGAGCCGATCTCGGCCACCCCGGCCAGCAGACCGGAGTCGGCGCGCACCCGCGCTGGCGGGTAATCGACTGCGGCAGCGGTGCTTTCGTGCAGTCCGGCGACCGCCACGTTTCCGTCGTCGTCGTGCAGGCTGGCCAGCAGCCGCACCAGCACGCTCAGCGCGTCGGGCACCACCCCGCCCCAGATGCCGGAGTGCAGCCCATGGTCGAGGGTGGCGACCTCGACGACGCAGTCGACCAGCCCGCGCAGCGTCACCGTCAGCGCCGGGACCTCGGTGCTCCAGTTGTCCGAGTCGGCGATGACGATCACGTCGGCGGCGAGCGCATCGCGGTGGGCGGCCAGCAGTCGGCCCAGGGACGGCGAACCGGATTCCTCCTCCCCCTCCACGAAGACCGTCACGCCCACCGGCGGCTGACCACCGTGTGCCCGAAACGCCGCCAAATGCGTTGCGATGCCCGCCTTGTCGTCGGCACTGCCGCGCCCGTAGAGCCGGCCGTCACGTTCGGTCGGCTCGAAGGGCGGCGACACCCACTGGCCGCGGTCGCCTTCGGGCTGCACGTCGTGGTGGGCGTACAGCAGCACGGTCGGCGCACCGGGAGGTGCGGGATGGTGCGCGATGACCGCAGGCGCTCCCCCTTCGCTGACGATCCGCACGTCGCCGAAACCGGCTTGCGACAACAGGTCCGCGACGGCCTGCGCGCTGCGGTGTACTTCGTCGCGGCGGCCGGGGTCGGCCCACACCGATTCGATGCGCACCAGGTCTTCGAGGTCGCGCCGCACCGACGGCAGCACCGCGCGGACGCGCTCAACCAGATCGCTCATGATCTCGAGGCTAGTAGGCGGTCGTCGAGCGTTGCGCTGGCGTGACGCTGGACGTCGACCGTCACGCCAGCGTGACGCTCACGCCGTCTCCAGGATGGCCACCGCGGCGGCGGTATCCCCCTCGTGCGTCAGCGACACGTGGATCGTCACGTCGGCCAGGTGTTTGGCGATGTCGCCGCTCAGCCGCACCCGGGGGCGTCCCCACATGTCGGTGACCACCTCGATGTCGCGGTGGATGTCCTCCGGAAGCACGGGGCGCTGCGCGAACCGCGACCCCGACCAGGCCTTGATCACCGCCTCCTTAGCGGCCCAGCGGGCCGCCAGATGACGCGCCGCCGACGAACTCTTGTCCGACGCGTCGCGGCGCTCCCCCGGAGTGAACGTCTCGGAGAAGACGGTTCCCGGCTGGTCGACCTGCTCGGCGAAATCAGGAATGGAGACGAGGTCGATCCCCACACCGACAATTCCCATGGGTCGCCAGGCTAACGGATGGCCGGGCGCGGCGAGGATGCGGTCCGCGTGGCCGACCGGTGCGAAGCCGGGCAATAACCCGGCGTCATCCGGCAGAGACCTGGTAGGCCTCGCCGTCACCCAGGCGCGAATCCGGGTTGAGCAGCATCGCCGCCTCCTGACGCTTCTCCGGTGCGTCATGGCCGAAGCGACGGTTCGGTGGCCGCTCGTACATCGGCGCGCCGCCGGCGATCGCGGACGCGAGCCGCCGCTGACCGGCCAGCAGGCGTGCGTCCGCGCGCTGCTGGTAGTCCGCACGCTGCTCCGGGTCCAGCGCGGCGACAAACGCCTGCGGGTGCACCAGCGCGACCAACCCCGAAACGTGGCCGAACCCAAGGCTGGTCAACAGCCCCGCCTTGAGCGGGAACTTCTCCCCTAGCCGCAAGGTCTCGCGCACCCAGACGAAGTGGGCCGAGCCGGCCAGTTCGTCGTCGACGCAATCCAGGCTGCGGTTGGGCGGGATCACCCCGTCGCGCAGCATCTGGCACAGCCCCATCATCTGGAAGACCGCCGCGCCGCCCTTGGCGTGCCCGGTGAGGCTCTTCTGCGACACCACGAACAGCGGCGCACCCTCGGAGCGACCGAGCGAGTCGGCGAGCCGCTCGTGCAGTTCGGTCTCGTTGGGATCGTTGGCCAGGGTCGACGTGTCGTGCTTGGAGATCACCGCGATGTCGTCAGCGCCCACGCCGAGCTTGGCCAGCGACCGCGCCAGCGCCGAATCCTTGCCGCCGCGACCGGCACCCAACGCGCCCAGCCCCGGTGCCGGGATCGAGGTGTGCACGCCGTCGGCGAACGACTGCGCGTAGGCCACCACGGCCAGCACCGGCAGGCCCATCTTGAGCGCCAGGTCGCCGCGCGCCAGCAGGATGGTGCCGCCGCCCTGCGCCTCGAGGAATCCCAGCCGGCGTCGATCGTTGGGCCGGGAGAACTTCGAGTCGTGGATGCCGCGGCCCCGCATCATGCCGGTGTCGGCGGTGGCCGCCATGTCACCGAAGCCGATGATGGCTTCCAGCGTCAGGTCGTCGAATCCGCCGGCGACCACCAGCTCGGCCTTGCCGAGACGGATCTTGTCGACGCCCTCCTCGACCGACACCGCCGCGGTGGCGCAGGCGCCCACCGGGTGGATCATCGCGCCGTAGCTGCCGACATAACTCTGAATGACGTGCGCGGCAACGACGTTCGGCAGAACTTCCTGCAGGATGTCGTTCGGCTTGTTCCGGCCGAGCAGGTTGCCGTGATACATCGTCTGCATCGACGTCATGCCGCCCATGCCGGTGCCTTGCGTGCTGGCCACCAGCCCCGGGTGCACCCAGCGCATCAACTCGGCCGGGGTGAAGCCCGACGACAGGAACGCGTCGACGGTCGCGACAATGTTCCACAGCGCCACTCGGTCGGTCGAGCTGGCCATGTCCTGGCTGATGCCGAACACGGTCGGGTCGAACCCGGTGGGGATCTGCGCGCCGACGGTCCGCGACAGCTTGGTCTTTCGCGGCACCCGGATCTCGGTGCCGGCCTTGCGGATCACCTGCCAGTCACTGGAGTCGGGCACCGGCCGGATGATCGTGTGTTCCGGATCGAACTCGACGAAGGCGCGCGCGTCGGCCTCCGAGGACACCACGAAGGCGAAGTCCTTGTCCAGGAACACGGACACCAGCAGCGGCGACGCGTGGTCGGGGTCGATCGCGCCGTCGTCGACGAACTCGCGGATGCCGCAGCGCTCGACGACGGTGTCGTGGTAGCGCTCGACCAGCTCGGATTCGTCGACGAGATCACCGGATTGCGTGTCGTACCAACCGGGTTGGGGGTCGTCCTCCCAGCGGATCAGCCCGGTGGTCCAGGCCAGCTCCAGGACGCCGGCCGCCGACAGTTCGTTGTCGACCTCCATCTCGAAGCGGGTCCGCGACGAGCCGTAGGGGCCGAGCTCCGCGCCACCGACGATGACCACCAGGTCGGCCGGGTCGACGTGGAGGTCTGACCATTCCGGAGGCGGTGCCGGGGTAAAGCCGCGCGGCGGGGACGGCAGCGCGGCAATGGTGCCCTCAGTGGCGGCCTCGTCGGCCTCCTCGCTCGAGGTGGCTTGCTCGCGGGCTTTGGCGGCCAGCTCGGCCATGTCGAGGTTCGCTTCGCCCAGCCCGCCGGTCAGGTCGGCCTTGATCGGCGCACTCGCCGCGGCCACCTTGGACTCGATGTCGCAGAGCGACAACAACATTGCCGCCATCTCATCGGTCGAGTAGGTGGTGACACCGGCCTCCTCGACCGCGTCGACGATGGCGTCGTTGTGGCCCATCAGCCCGGTGCCGCGGGTCCAGCCGATCAGCGCGTGCGCCAGGCTGACCCGGGTCGCCCACGACGACTCGGCGTGCCAACGGCTCACCAAGGCGTCCAGCGCCGACTTGGCCTCACCGTAAGCGCCGTCACCGCCGAACATTCCGCGGTTCGGCGAGCCCGGCAGCACCACGTGCAGCCGCGACGCGATGTCGCGCTCGGCGCCGATCCTCGACAACCCGCCGATCAACCGCTGCACCGCCCACAGCAGCACCTTCATCTCCATCTCGGAGCGAGATCCGGCCTCGGACAGGTCACCCGCGACCCGCGGTGCGGCAAACGGGAACAGCAGCGTCGGCGTCTGCGCGTCCTTGATGTGAATCGACTGCGGCCCAAGGCTTTCGGTCTGCTCGGTGCCGATCCATTCCGCCAGCGCGTCGATGTCGGAGTAGGACGCCATGTTGGCGGCGACCACCCATAGCGCCGCGCCGTAGCGGGCGTGGTCGCGGTAGAGCCCGCGATAGAACGCCAGGCGCTCGTCGTCGAGCTTGGACGTCGTGGCGATGACGGTGGCACCGCCGTCGAGCAGTCGCGCGACGACCGACGCGGCGATCGAGCCCTTGGAGGCGCCCGTCACCACGGCAACTTCGTTGCTGTACCGGCCCGGATCCGGGTTTTCGGCGCCGGCCGCGATGCGGCCGTACAACGATGCGTGGATCTGACGGCCCGCGGACAGGGCCTTGCCCTGCCACCAGGTGGCCTGGGTGGCCACCACATGGCCTGCGCCCTCGAACCTTTCGGACAGGTCCACCCACCGCGCGTCGATGTCACCCTCGTCGCTGAGCCAGAGCTTGACCAGGTCTTCGCGCGCGCTGGCCCACCGGTCGTCGAACAGCACTGCCTTCTTCGGCTCGAACACCGGCGACACCAGGCGCGGCCAGTCGGCGCCGAGCTCGGCGGTCACCAGATCGATGAGCTCGGCGTCGGTGGCCGCCGGCAGTGCGCTTACCGGGTCGTCGTGGCCCAGCTGACCCAAGATCAGGCGGGCCGCCGAGGCCAGCACGCCGTCGCGGCCGGTGATCTGGTCGGTGAATTCGCTTAGCGCGGCCGCGTCGACGGTCGCACCGCCGCCGGCACCGCCCGAAGACGGCAGCGACACCGCGATGCCACGACGCGCGGCGACGGAAGCCACCGCGGCGTCGATCGCCTTATCGACGGAAGCGGCGTCGGCGAGTGCGCCCTCGTGCAGGTGGCCCATGGCGCCACCCCGCACGCTGGTTCCCTCACGGGTTCCCAGCGCCACCTCGACCGTGACGTGCTTGGCCCAACCCTCGCCCAGCTCCCAGGTCTTCTTGACCCGCTCGGCGATGGCGCCGGGCCGCTTGCCCGAGGGTCCCAGCACCGTGCGCAGCTGGTCATTGATCGCGTCGGAAAGTACTGGGCCGTAAGGCTTGTAGGTGCGCGCCAACTTGGTCACCTGCGCGCGCAGCCCGGCCAGGTCCGCTTCGGCGGCGCCGTCGATGGCGCCCAGGTTCAGCTCCGAACCCAGGTCCACCAGCAGCTGGTTACGCCGCGACGACGCACCGTCGGTGATGGACTCGATGGAGTCCAGCTCCTCGATCTGGTCGATGCGCATCTTGGCCGACAACGCGATCAGAGCCAGGGTGGCGTCGGCGGCGCCGAACCCGATGTCGTCGGGGCGCGGGCCCCCCGACGGGGCGGCGACCTGAGCCGGCGCCGGTGCGGCCTCCACAGCGGCCCCCTCGGCCGATTCGGCGACCGGCTGCGCGACCTCCGGCTCGTCCTCGGGCTCGGGGTCGGTGTCGGTGGCGAACAGCACGGCCGCGTCGCGCTCGGCGTTGAGCACTTCGACTGTGCTGTGGGCGTATTCGGGCAGCTTGAGAGTGTTGGTGGCCAGGCCCGCGACGGTCGGTGCGGACTTCACACCGATCTCGACGAACCGTTCCACACCCAGACCGCCGGCGGCCTCTTCGGTGAACAGCAGGTCCTGCGTCTCGATCCAGCGCACCGGGCTGGCGAATTGCCATGCCAGCAGCTCGATCAGGACGGTGCGTGCCATCTCGATGCGGCGCTCGGCGAGCCAAGTGTCGTAGTCGGCGAGGATCGGGTCGAGCGGTTCGGCCGGCACCAGGTCGCGGATCTCCTGGATGAAGTCGCGGTCCAGGGTGAACGGACGCGGCACCAGATTCGGAATGTAGCGGCCGATGATGACGTCGGGGTCCTTGTCGCGCGGCATGACCCGGTCGAGCGACCGCCGGAATTCCGCCACACCGACGCGCAGCACCCGCGAGTGGAACGGCACATCGATGCCGGGCACCAGGATGAACGAGCGCTTGCCGCCGGTGATCTCGCGGCGCCGCTCCACCTCTTCTTCGAGCGCTTCCAGGCCGCGCACCGTGCCGGCAATCGCGTACTGGGAGCCGCGCAGGTTGAAGTTGACGATCTCAAGGAACTCGCCTGTGCTCTCGGCGATTCCGGCGACAAACCCCGGAACCTCATCGTCGGGCAGGTCGATCTGCGACGGCCGAATCGCCGCCAGCCGGTAGTTGGACCGGCCGAGCTCGTCCCGCGGCACGATGTCGTGCATCTTCGATCCACGGTGAAACACCGTTTCCAGCAAGGCTTCCAGCTCGTAGATGCCCGTCACGCAGGCCAGCGCGGTGTACTCACCGACGGAGTGGCCGCAGGCGATCGCATCCTCGACGAAGGCGCCTTGCTCGCGCATCTCGGCGACCTGCGCGGCGGCCACCGTGGCCATCGCGACCTGGGTGAACTGCGTCAGGTACAGCACGCCCTCGGGGTGGTTGTAGTGCACACCGCTGGCGATGATGCTGGTCGGGTTGTCGCGCACCACGTGCAAGACCGAGAAGCCCAGGGTGTCGCGGGTGAACTTGTCCGCCTTGTCCCACACCTTGCGGGCGGCCTTGGACCGGGCCCGGACGTCCATGCCCATGCCCTTGTGCTGGATACCCTGGCCGGGGAAGGCGTAGACGGTGTGCGGGGACGCCAGGCGTGCCGTCGCCGACATCACCAGGTCGGATCCGATTCGGGCGGCGACCTCCAAAACCTCTGCACCCTGGTCGATTCCGACACGGTCGACCCGGAACGCGACCTCGTCGCCGGGGCGCACCATGCCCAGGAAGCGCGCGGTCCAGCCGATCAGTCGCGCCGGCGGGCGGGCCTGGCCGTCGGTGGCGGTCACCGCGTGCTGGGCGGCGGCCGACAGCCACATGCCGTGCACGATGGGCGATTCCAGGCCGGCCAGCAGCGCGGCGGCCCGGTCCGTGTGGATGGGGTTGTGGTCACCGGAGACCACCGCGAACGGCCGCATGTCGACCGGGGCGGTGATGGTGACGTCGCGGCGGCGCCGACGCGGGGTGTCGGTCGCGTTCTGTGAGACCGCACCGCCGGCGCGCGCCGGGTCGGTCAGTTCGGCGGAGCCGGTGCGTCCCAGGATGGCGAAACGCTCATCGAGCGTGGCGATCACGTGACCGTCGGCGTCGCCAATGACAACCGAAACCGGGACGACGCGGCCCATGTCCGTGTCGATGGCCGCCGAAGCCGTTGCGGTGATGGTCAATTGCGACTGGGACTTCGGCAGAGTGCCGACCATGTGGGCGGCGTGGTCGAGATGCACCAGGCTCAGCAGGCCCTCGACAACCGGAACGCCGGCGTCGGTGACGGCCGAGCCGATCGCCGAGAAGACGGCGGGCCAGCAGGGGCCGACGAGCGCGTCGGGCACGGTTTTGAGGCTGGGCGCCAACGGTTCTCCGAATGTGGCCGTGACGCCGGTGTGGTCGGCGACCCGCTCGGGGTCCCAGTCCACCGTGACGGTGGCCGTTCCGTCGGTGACCGCGGGTAGGAAGTCGGGCCCGTCGACCCCGGCGGCGATGGCCAGCACCGCGCGCATGGCGGTGGCGGCATCCTCGGTGGAGACCACCGGGGTGGCACCGTCAACAGTGTTGGCGGGCAAGGTGAATGGGATTTCGATCCAGGTGCCCGACACCGGAACGCTGAGCACGACGCGGTCGCCGTCGACCTGGAGCCGCGCCCCGGTGGACGAATGCGTGGCGCGGCGGCTCTCGGGTCCGTCATGCACCAGCCAGTCGGAGGGGTCGGCGATCCGATGGACCGGGTTGGTCGCGGTGCGGCCGGCCCAGAGCACGTCGGGGGCGTCCAGCACGACGGCCAACGGACCGGTCACATCGGCGCGGCCGGTGCGGCGTGACGTGACGGCCTTGGGCTCCACTCCCGCGGCGAGCGCCTCGTCGATGGCCGCCTGCTCGAAGCGGTCCAGAAGTTCACCGACGGGTTCGTCCATCCGGGTGATGCCGGCCACCGCCGCGGTACCCGGAATGATGCACACCTGATCGGCGTCGTAACGGGCGTCGTGCGCCTGCCACAGCGAGTCGCTACGCCACCAGCGCCGCACGTCCTTGTCGATCACCGGCACAAAGTTGACCGGCTTGCCCAGCATCTTGCACAGCGTGACGAAGAACGGGACGTCGGCCGGGTGCAGCTGTACGCGCTCGGCGTCGGGGTAGTGCGCAAGCAGGGTGGCGATGGCCTCGGCGGGATTTTCCAGCAGCCGCGCGCCGTCGTCGGTGGAGCCGTCGAACAGCGTCTCGATGGGACCGAAATCCTGTGCGTGCAAACGCGCCTCGGCCCGTTGCAGCATCTGCTCGAAACGGTCTCGCCAGGTGTCGGCGAGCCACGGGCTGCCCGGTGATGCGGTGTCGGCGGTCGAATCGCCGTCACCGATGGACAGTTCGACGTACCGCTGCAGCCACTGCAGGTAGGTCATCTCCCCGACATCGCCGAAGTACGGCTTGGCGGTGGTGGCCATCGCCGCGATGATCTCGTCGCGACGTTCCGCGACGGCTTCCGCGTCACCGGCGACCTCGTCGAGAAGCCGGCCGCATCGCGAGGCGCTGTTGTCGATCTCGTGGATGTCCGCACCGAGCTGGCTACGGCTGGAAGCCATTCCGCCCGAAGCTTTTCCGGCGCCGATCCACTGATCGGTGCCCTGGGTTTCGACCAGCATCCGCTTGACCGACGGCGACGTGGTGGCCTCCTTGGCCGCCATCGCCGCGGTGCCGACCAGAATGCCGTCGATCGGCATCAGGGGGAAGCCGTATTCCTGCGCCCAGCGCCCGGACAGGTATTCGGCCGCCCGCTCGGGCGTGCCGATGCCGCCGCCGACACAGACGGTGATGTTGGGGCGCGACCGCAATTCCGAGTAGGTTGCCAGCAGCAGGTCGTCGAGGTCCTCCCAGGAGTGGTGACCGCCGGCGCGTCCACCCTCGATGTGCGCGATCACCGGTTTGGTGGACACCTCGGTCGCGATGCGGATAACCGAGCGGATCTGCTCGACGGTGCCCGGCTTGAAGACGACGTGACTGATGCCCACCTCGCCCAGCTCCTCGATCAGCTCGACGGCCTCCTCGAGATCGGGGATGCCGGCGCTGATCACCAGGCCGTCGATGGCCGCGCCGGACTGGCGCGCCTTCTGCACCAGCCGCTTTCCGCCGACCTGCAGCTTCCACAGATACGGGTCCAGGAACAGCGCGTTGAACTGGTAGGTACGGCCGTCCTCGAGCAACCCGGACAGCTGCTCGACGCGGTCGGCGAAGATCTCCTCGGTGACCTGCCCGCCGCCGGCCAGCTCGGCCCAGTGCCCGGCGTTTGCCGCGGCGGCCACGATCGCGGCGTCGACGGTGGTCGGGGTCATGCCGGCCAGCAGGATCGGCGAGCGGCCGGTGAGCCGGGTGAACTTGGTCGAGAGCTTGACCCTGCCGTCGGGCAGGCGAACCAGCGTCGGGGCGTAGCTCGACCAGGCCCGCGCGACCTCGGGGACGGCGCCGACGGTGAAGAGGTTGCGCTGCCCGCCGCGGGTCGCCGCGGGCACGATGCCCACACCGAGCCCACGGATCACCGGCGCGGTCAGCCTGGTCAGGATGTCACCGGGCCCCAGGTCGAGAATCCAGCGAGCGCCGGCGTCGTTGACTCGGGTGATCTCCTCCACCCAGTCGACCGGACGCACCAGGATCGACTCGGTCAGGTGCCGGGCCAGCTCGACGTCCAGGCCGACCTTCTCGGCCCAGCTGCCGACGACGTCGATGCCGTCGGCCAGCCGGGGCGTGTGGAAGCCCACCTCGACCTGGACCGGGTCGAAGACCGGCGAGAAGACGTCGCCGCCGCGCAGCTTGTTCTTGCGGTCGGCTTCTTCCTTTTCCGAGATCTGCTGGCAGTAGAGCTCGAAGCGGGACAGCTGTTCCGGGGTGCCGGTGATGACGACCGAACGGCGGCCGTTGCGGATGGAGAGCACGGGCGGCAGCACGGTGCGCACGTCCTGCGCGAACTCGTCGAGCAGCCGGCCGATGCGTTCGGGGTCGGCGTTGGTGACCGACACCATCGGCGGGCGGTCACCGAGCACCGAGATCCCGCGCCGGCGTGCCACCAACGTGCCGGCGGCACCGATCAGCTGGGCCAGCGCCAGCAGCTCGACATCGCGGGCACCCCCCGCCTTCAGCGCCTCGACGGCGAGCACACCCTGGGAGTGTCCGGCGACTGCCACCGGCGGCGTCGCCTTCAGGTCCATGCCCTGCCGTGCCAGCGTCCGCACGGCCGCGATCTGGGTGAGCAGCACGCCCGGTATCGACACCGCGGCCGAAGTCAGGTGCTTGGCCGAGGGGACGGGATCCTCGGCCGCCAGCGCACGCACCCACGACAGCGGTTCGAAGCCGATTGGACGCACCACGACGAGTTCCTTGGCGACCGGCTCGAGGAGCAGGTTCACCTCGCCGACCAGCGTCGCCAGCTCGGACTCGATGCCGGCCGACGACACGAGTTCCTCGAGCGTCTCCAGCCAGGCGCTGCCCTGGCCGCCGAACGCCACGGCGTAGGGCTCGCCGGCCGTCAGGCGGTCGACAAGAGCGTGGGTGTCCCCGGCTTGCGGGTGCTTGCCTCCCTGCGGGCCGTGCCCGTCGTGGTCGGCGGACACCCGGTCGTGCTCGTGGATCGTCACTTTGTCTGTCTCCCCTGTATGCGTCTTTAGGTCTCGTTCGTCTGGCGGTCACCACCGCCGGGCGGGGGTTCTGTCGATTCCGCGTCGAATCGCAGCCGGGAAAACGGCTGGCCGGTGTGTTGATCGGCGGACCGCCCGGGTGGTGCTGAGCGGCGCGACGGACTCCACCGGCTGTACTAAGAGTGTCATAAGGATCAGCCCTCGTTTTGCGTGCTGATCGGTTACTGATGAGTTCTACGCATGGGTAACCGTGTCCTGGGTAACACGCGGTTTCACCGGCGGCGCGGACCCGATTAACAAACCTGCTGCATGCAGGTGGTTACGGTCGAGTAGCTATAACTGCGCAGATCAAGGCAGTCTTGTTATCGAATCGTTACATAAAAATTTTGGGCCGCGGAGTGCCGTCGTGGCGCCATCGGCAGCATTTGACGGCGATCGCCCGCGCGCGCCCGTCTCCGAAATGAGCGAACGAGTGTTTGCTGGATTTCTAAGAGCCAGCGTTTCGGCGGCGCCGGACGACGGCGTCGGGCGTTAGGCCCACTGACCGAATTGGGGCTTGAGGATCTCGTTGATGTCCACGCCGACCCCGCCGACAGTGCGTTTGTCGATTTCAACCTGGTGCAAATTGGCCGCCGGGTGGGCGTACCCCTTGGGCGAACCCCAGTTGTGCTGCCAGAAGTACGAGCCCAATCCATCGTGCAGCGCCCAGTCGATGGTTTTCGAATTGGCGTACACGCCTGTGCGCTGATGACCGATTACCGACTCCCACGAACGCAGATAGGGAGCCACCTGGCTTTTGTACTGCTCATAGGAGGGATCGTCGTCGATCGAGGCATAAATGGGCGCGGAGGCGGGCCCGCCGGCCGCGGCGTGCAACTGCATCCCACGCTGGGCATGCTGCAGGCCGGCGTTGGCGCCGCCCAGCCAGTCCGCGGTGCTGGCCTTGCCGTACTGATAGCAGGACACGATCTTGAGGCCGTTGCTGTTGAGGTCCCGCGCTTCGGCAACCTGGATCGGCTTGCCCAGCATCCAGTTGCCCCCGGGGCGACGATCCGACACATACCGGATCGATCCCACGGCGCCCGCGGCCCGGATCTGGCTGGCCGGAATGACTCCGGCCGCGTAGTCGAGCAGGGTGCCGAGCGAAGCCGATGCCGGCGGGGCGCTGAGCGACGCGCCCGCGGCGCCCAGGCCGAGCAGGGCCGGGGCGGTGGCCGCGAATTTGAGCAGCTCGCGTCGCGAAACGGATGACACAAGCCACAGGGTACGACAGAGACCCCATATGCCACATTGACCACACTGGTCACATCTGCATCACAGTGCCGCATCGTCGGTTTGAACGGGTTCCGGCGCGGGCAGCACGATGACGCTCACGGCCTCCAATCCGCGGCAAGCCGTCTGCTGGGCGATCTCCTCGATGAACCGGGCGGCAGCCGGGCTGATGGAGCCCGCCCAGGCGCGAAACCCCTGCACGATCACCGGATCGCGCTCCAGCAGCGGTTGCACGCCCCGCAGCACGGCCACCACATCTTCGGGCAGGGGATCGGCGAGCTGCTGGTCGATCCAGCTGCGCGCGAGTTTGTCCGCCGCCGCAACGTCCTCGCCCAACGCGATCACATTGGCGGCCAGGTCGCGCAACCGAGCGAACAGCACCTCGCGGCGCGGCGTCTCGGCCAGGTGCGACAACAGGGTGCTGGCCGCGGTCGGCAGCACCATTTGTCCGAACAACGCCGGGACCGGGAGGTCCCACTCGTCGAACAGATCGGCGTACATCGCGGCGACGGGTGCCGACAGCGGGGCGCTGAGCCGCCCGATCACACCGATGCTGTCGCGGTGTGTGGTCGCCAACCGCCGCAGGATGTGTTCGTTGAGGTCCCCGCCGCCGCAGTCGGTGGCGGCATCGATGGCCTGGATCAGCCGGTCCAGCCGCTCGCGTTGCTGCATCAGCAACGTGCGGTGCTCGTCGAGCAGGCCGGCCAGCGTGCTGTGCCCACCTTCGATCAGCCGCTGAATGTCGTTGATGCCGAGGCCGAGGCTCCGCATCAGGTCGATGCGCAACAAGTCGAGGACCTGCTCGACGTCGAAGACCCGGTAGCCGTTGGACAGGTACTGCGCGTGCAGCAACCCAATTTTCTCGTAATGGCGAATACGGCCGGAAGCGATGCCGGTCAAGGCCGTGACGTCGCCGATCAGCAACTGCTCAGCCACTCCTTGACCTTACAACTGTCACAAGGTCTGTAATCAGCAGATGGAACACCACCAGCTCATTGACCTGACCCGGCGCGCGTTGAAGTTGGCGCGGGACAGGACGACCGATCTCGCTCCCGCCCAGCACACGGTCGAGGCGCGGGACTACACCGGCATCGAGCGGCACAACCAGGACCGGGCCATGCTGCTGGCCAGCCCGCAGCTGGTCGGCTACGTCTCGGAACTTCCCGCCCCCGGCGCGTATTGCACCAAGACGGTGATGGGGCGATCCATCCTGCTGACCAGAGCCGCCGATGGAGCGGTGCGGGCCTTCAACAATGTCTGCCTGCACCGCCAGTCGCAGGTGGCGTCGGGATGCGGCACCGCCAAGCGGTTCACCTGTCCGTACCACGCCTGGACGTACGACAACACCGGACGGCTGGCCGGGATGCCGGGACGCGAGGGGTTTCCTGATGTACCGCTGGGGTCCGCCGGCCTGACCGAGCTCCCGGCCACGGAATTCGCCGGATTCCTCTGGGTGGCACTGGATCCCGGGGCGACGCTGGACGTGGCCGCGCACCTGGGCCCGCTCAGCGACGAACTCGACTCGTGGGGCATCGGGCGCTGGTCCCCATTGGGTGAGAAGGTGCTGGACTCCCCGATCAACTGGAAATTGGCGATCGACACCTTCGCCGAGAACTATCATTTCGCCACCGTCCATCAGCAGACCTTCGCCACGATCGCACGGAGCAACTGCACGGTGTTCGACTCCTACGGGCCGCACCACCGGCTGATCTTTCCGCTCAACACCATCCTGGAGCTCGATGACGTGCCCGAGGATCAGTGGAGTCCGTTCTACAACGTGGTGATGATTTATGCGCTGTTCCCCAACATCGTGATCTCGGTGACGATCGCCAACGGTGAGCTGTTCCGGGTCTACCCCGGGGATCGGCCCGGCAGGTCAATCACCGTCCACCAGAACGCAACACCGCAAGACGTCTCCGATGAAGCGGTGGCAACAGCCGTCCAACAAGTTTTCGACTATGCGCACGCCACCGTGCGCGACGAGGATTACCGGCTGGCCGAGGGGTTGCAAGCCAATCTCGAGTCGGGAGCCCGCGACCACCTGGTGTTCGGCCGCAACGAGCCGGGATTGCAGCATCGCCACATCATGTGGGCCCGGGCGCTGTCGCAGCAGTCAACTGCCGTCAGCCGATAGCACCGTGATCAGGTCATCGAGAAGCATTGCCAGCGCGTCACTTTCGACAGGCGCCGAGCTGAACAGCAGCTCAACGGCCGCTTTGCGATGGCCGGCGGCCACCAGGGGCACGACCTGATCCACCATGGTCTGCAGCTCGGGGGCCGGCGGCGCCAGGTTCGCGACGGTGGTGGAAAGCACTTCGATCAGTTCCCAATCCCGGTACAGCGCCAGCGAGCGTTCATTGAACGCGAAGCCCGTGACCGGGTTTCCCCACATCGTCCCGTGGTAGCGGTAGGGACCCTCCATGTACTCGATCGGCAGGCCGTGCGCCGGGGCCGCCACCAACGGCTCTCCGATGAGGTCCAATTGCAGTGTGGGACAAGTGATCCGGTGCCGGTCGGGCATGTACCGAGCCGGGGCTAGCGGCCGCACCAGGGGACGGATGGCCTCCGGCCAGCGCACATAACTGGTGACTGTGACCTCGAGGTCTTCGGCACATTCCGGCGCAATCGCGGGGTCAGGGTGGCTGGTCGTGACACCGGTAAAAGGCTGCAGCGCATTGCCATCTGCGCGGTCGAACTGGCGCCAGATACTCAGGTCGACACCGTTGTCGAAGTTGATCGTGCGCCATTCGTGCGACCTGGCCCGCGGGTCTCCCCCGGACCCACCGCCGCCGGCGTACTTCGGGAACCACTGCCGATCGACGTGCCCGCTGGTGCCGGATACCTGCTGGACCACGTCGCCCCAACGCAAGGTGCCGGTCATCGCCATACCGGTCTGAAAGTAGGAATAGGTGTCGCTCTGACCGAAGCAGACGATCTTTCCGTTATACGTCGATGCACCCACCGGTGTCGGTGCGCGCGTTGGTGTTACGGCCAGATCCAGTCGCATGGGCCGACCGGACTGATCCATACCGACCAGGCTGACCCGATAGGTGTAGGGCAGCAGTTCGCCGTCGCTGTTGCGGCTGGTAGTCCACGACGCGGTTCCCGCCCTGCTGTGGTAGGTGATGTCGAGATGTCCCGACGCCATCGTCAGCTTGCGCTGGGCGCCCGGCTCCATATTGGCCGGCGGCATGTCGTAATCGGTGAAGGTGCCGTAATCGCCGGTGTCGAGGTCGAACAGCGCCATCGTGTAGAAGTCCGCGACGACCGTCCCTCCGGGGCGGTTCTTGTTGAAGATGGTCAGGAAGGCGAACGACCGACCGGTCTCCGCGGCGTCGAGCTGACCGGCGATGAACCACGTGTCCGACTCCTGATCGGGGTGTTCACCTTCGGCGGCGGGAAACTCCAACTGATTGTCGCCGGCCACCAACTGAAATGGATAGCTGCGCCAGTCGTTATTCATGTCGCGCCTCGCCTCGCCATCGTCGCTGATGATCCGCCCGCGGATTTCTGACCAGTCCTTATTTCGCTATGTTAGCGTCAATAGAAAGTTGCGGACACCGTCTCATCCTGCACCCGCCGCCCCCCAAGGAAGTGCCCTGATGACGAACAACTCCGACCATCGTTCCTATGACGAACTGTTCATCGGAGGGCAGTGGCGCAAGCCCGCCAATCCCCAGCAGCTCGCTGTGATCTCGCCGCATTCCGAGGAACCGGTGGGCCATGTCCAGGTCGCCGGCCCCGAGGACGTCGAGGCCGCCGTCGCCGCCGCGCGGCACGCGTTCGATCACGGCCCGTGGCCACGGATGAGCCATGCCGACCGGATGGCCAAGGTCGAACAGCTCGCCGGAATCTATGCCGGCCACGCCGACGAGATGGCCGACCTCATCACCGACGAGATGGGGTCGCCGCGCAGCTTCAGCCGGATGGGCCAGGGGGCGGCCGCCGCCGCGCTGATCCACCTCTCGCTGGCCGCCGCCCGTGACTTCGCGTGGGAGGAGCGCCGCCAGGGCGTGCTCGGCGAAGTGCACCTGCGCCGGGCCCCGGTCGGGGTGGTTGGAGCGATTGTGCCGTGGAACGTCCCACAGTTTTTGATCATGCCCAAGCTGATCCCGGCGTTGATCGCGGGCTGCACGGTCATCATCAAGCCCGCGCCCGAAACACCCTTGGACGCTTTGTGGTTGGCCGAGATGATCGAGCAGATCGGTCTGCCCGAAGGCGTGGTGTCGGTGCTGCCTGGCGGCCCCGAGATCGGCGAGGCGCTGGTGCGCCATCCCGGGGTGGACAAGGTCGCGTTCACCGGCTCCAGTGCCGTCGGGCGCCGGATCGCCGCCCTGTGCGGCGAGCAGCTCAAACGGGTGAGCCTGGAACTCGGCGGCAAGTCCGCGGCGATCATCCTCGACGACGCCGACATCGGGAAGACGGTGGCCGGCCTGAAGTCCGCGGGGCTGATGAACAACGGGCAGGCCTGCGTCGCGCAGACCCGGATCCTGGTCAGCGACCGTAAACACGACGAGGTCGTCGACGCGCTGGCCGGCATGATGTCGGCGCTGAATGTCGGCGATCCGGCCGACGAGGCGACGGACATCGGACCGCTTGTGGCGCAACGACAACAGCGCCGCGTCCAGGACTACATCAAGTCGGGCCGCAGCGAAGGCGCCCGCGTCGTGCTCGGTGGCGAACAGAGCCCGTCCGAGCGCGGCTGGTACGTGCAGCCCACGCTGTTCGCCGACGCCACCAACGACATGCGCATCGCCCGGGAGGAGATCTTCGGTCCGGTGCTGACGGTGCTGCGCTACCGCGACGAGGACGACGCGATCCGCATCGCCAACGAGACCGACTACGGGCTGGCCGGTTCGGTGTGGACCGCCGACATCGAACACGGCCTGGACGTCGCGGCCGCCGTCCGCACGGGGACGTATGGCATCAACATGTACACCCTCGACATCGGGGCACCGTTTGGCGGCTTTAAGCAGTCCGGCATCGGGCGCGAGTTCGGGCCCGAGGGGCTGCACGAGTACGTCGAGCTGCAGACGCTGATCTGCAAGGGCCAGCTGCCGCCGATGTCCAACTGAAACGCACGGGCGCTCAAGCTATTTCGGGCACCTGCAGGGTCAGCTCGACGGGACAGCACAGGGCGCCATGCTGATTGGTCACCTGGATTTCGATGTCGACCAGGCAGCGCGCCGGGTCCACCGTGGTGTCCCGCCGCTTCGCGACGGCCCGGCCCCGACCGATCATCGTGTCCCCGGCATGCACCGAGCCGGCCAGCCGCATGGAGCGGCGTACCACCCGGGACCGCGGGCCCGCCCAGTCGGTCGCGACCCGGTCAGCGAAACCGGCCAGGTGCATCGTGTTGACGTAGATCGTCGGATTGCCCTGGCCCTGAGCATAATTCGGATCGAAATGCCCGGGAAAATAATCCCACGTCGCTCCGGCGTTCTCCACCACGCGCTGGTAACTGATGTGGTCGACCACCTCCGGCAGCTCGGCGGGAACGGTGATCCGGTTCCAGTCCAGGCCGTCGCCGGTCACAAGGACATCCCAGGGGTGAAGCGGAACAAGGTATTGCGGCAGGTGGCCACCACGGTCCCGTCCTGGCGGCGGTAGGTCTCCAGCGTCTCGACGAAGTGGCCGACGCCCAGCCGCGTCCGCTTTTCCGGCGACACCGACACCAGCTCGTCGACGACGGTCAGCACGTCACCTTCGACGATGGGCTCGGGGAACTCAACCGTGTTGGCGGCGTTGATGAATGTGGTGCCGGGCAGCGGCACCCGCAGGGCGATCAGCGAACCCGACCTCCTGCCTCCGGGTTGCCACGGCGGCGCGATCAGCCAGCCCATCAAAAGCGCCGGCGGCGCCAGCAGGCCTCCCCAGTGCCGGCGGGCGAACTCGGGATCCCAATAGGAGCGATTGCCGTCGCGGACCATCGCGGCGAACAACTGGATGCGGGCGGCGCTGACCGCGGTGGCCGCGGTGCGGGGCTCGCCTTTCGTGCCGACCATCCGCAGCGCATCCTGATAGGTGCCGAAGGCCAGCCGCTGGCTGAAGTCCTGATCCACGTATTGGGCCACTCACATGACGAGCGGGTGCCGACTCGGGACCGAATCCCACTGCAACGTACGGGAAGTGAAGTACCAGCCGCCCCGCTCGTAGATCAGGGTGTCGCGGAATGTCCCGGTGGCCCGCAGTGTGGTGTCGCCGTACATGGCGGCGAACAGCACGACGACACAATGCTGGGACGCGTTGACCCCGTCGATGCGAATCTCGTGATCGACCGTGACCAGTCGCTGACCGTCGCCGCCGTCGAAGGCCGAACGCAGGTCGTCGAACCGCTCACCGTCGCGGGTATAGCTGGCGCCGGAATGGCGGAAGGTGGAGATCCAGCGGTCGCGATCGCCGGCCGAGTAGGCCCGGTTGTGGCGGGCGTTCAGATCCAGGATGGCAGCGCGTCCCGTCGCGGCGTGGAGGAACTGCTCTTGTTGATAGGTCAGGGTCATGGTGGCTCTCCAGCCTCTGTAGGGAAATGACGGGAAATTGCCTAACGTAACAGTAACTTAACTCAGCGGCGAGCGACATAACCGTGTTCTTCGCGATCCCAAGTAGCCTCACTCAAGCCACGAGCACGCAACAAATCTTTACGTATTCGTCCGATTATGTTCTTCGGCAGTTCATTGACCGTCTCGACGAATCGAGGCACGCAGAAGTACGGCATGCGGGCCGAGCAGAAGTCCAGCAATTCCGCGAAATCCAGTGTGGCGCCTGGCCGCAACGTGATGACCACCAGCACGTCGTCCTCCCCCAGGTCGCTGGGCACGCCGACGGCCGCGGCCTCTGCCACGGCGGGATGGCACATGACGACGCTCTCCACTTCGACCGAAGAGATATTTTCGCCGCGGCGGCGCAAAGAATCCTTGAGTCGGTCCACATATGTCAGATTCTGATCGCGATCAAGCCTCCCGAGATCGCCGGTGCGAAACCATTCCGGGTGCGGCGCTATCTGCGAATCCGCGCCGACATAACCTTCGCTCATCACATGCGGATGCCTGGGTCGACAAGCAATCTCACCCACGGTGTCGGCGGGCAGCGGGTTTCCCTGTTCGTCGAGTATGCGCACCTCGAAATCGGGATTCGGCCGTCCCGAGGTGCCCGGAACCCCGCTGTCGGCCACCGCCTTGACCGCGATGGGAAATGCCTCGGTGAGTCCGTACATCGTGACGATGCGGCAGCCGTAGCGTTTTTCGATCGCGCGGTAGGAACCCGCATCGATCGGAGCGGCGGAGATGAACCGCAACGGCAGCTGTGCGTCGCGCGGATCCGCAGGCATGTTCTGCAGCATCGAAACCATCGCCCCGGCGCCGGCGAACCCGATGGCACCGCGGGCGCGTATGTCGTCCCAGACCTCGCCGGGATGAAAAGCCCCCGCCAGCACCGTGGTTGCGCCAACAAGCATGGGGACCAGGATGCTGGGCGCCGCGCTGAGGTGAAACAGCGGCATCGCCGTCCACAGCACCTCACCCTCGCGAAATTCCCAGGCCGATGAGGCCGTCGCGGCGACCGAAAAGAGGTATTGCCATGTCGTCGCGACCGCTTTGGACGGGCCGGTGGTGCCCGACGTGTAGAACAGGCAGGCGAGGTCGTCCGCCTGACCGGGGCCCCCGGCCGGTGCACCGTCGGTGTTTTGACTGACTGTCGCTGTGAGCGAATCATCCTGCACCACAACGCTCGTCAGGGTTTCCACCGCGTCGGCGACCTCGGCGGCGCGGGGCCGGCGTTCGGCGTCGGTCAGCAGCACCTTGGCCCGCGACAACCGAAGGGCGTGCAGCAGGAAGTCGCCCTTGTTCGCGGCATTGATCGCCGCGCTCACCGCTCCGATTCGCGCGGCGCCCAGCCAGAAGTACACCCATTCCGGGCATGTGCCGGTGAACAACGCGACGCGGTCGCCCCGCCCGACACCCAAGTCGGTCAACATGTTTGCCGCGGCGCAGGACCGTCGGCGCATCTGCTCGAAGGTCACGTCGACGCCGGCAATCGACATCATCACCCGGTCGGGATACTGCTGCGCGCGGCGATCCAGCACGGCCGGCACGGTGAAACGGTCGACGCCGAAGTCGGCGGGGCCCCGCATCAAGCTTTCGCGGCCGAGGGGTCGGGCTCTCCGTCGGCGTTATAGCCGAAGTCGGAGGGCGATGGTTGCTGCCCCGGGTAGAAGCGGTATGCCCAGCGGCGAAGCGCCGCGTAGTCGTGGGCCTCTTCGGGCGCCAGGTTCGGCTTCTCCAGGTATTTCATGTTCTCCCACGTGAAGAAGTCCTGTTTGATGACCTCTTGCTGGAGAGCCAGGAACCGGGCGGCACGTCCGGTGGGCACGTCACCGCTGTCGCCCGGCTCCCGGACGGACGCCTGCGTGTAGAAGTAATCGGTGTAGTCCTCGTCGACCGGCGTCTGACCGGTGACCTGCACGGTGGCCACCAACTCGCTGGGGAACCGCACCACGCCCAGGCCCAGCGAGTAGTTGTCGTAGATGATCTTGGCGTCGACCGGACCGTTCGGGGTCAGCCACGTCTGCGCCCGTCCCCCGCCGAAATGCGCGTTGACCGTGGCGTGCAGGTGATACCCGGCGACCTCGAACGACGCCGTGGTGGCCGGATTGGCGGCCTTGTGCACGTATTGCACGTGGTAGGGGTCGGCGGCGTTCTCGATGATCATCTGCGGGTGCACCTTGACCCGGTTGAGCATCTGGGTGTGCGGGTGCAGCGGGTAGTACTCGTTGGTTTCCAGCTCGGGCAGCACCGGGGGCTGCCAGTACGGCGCCCGGCCGTGCCGCTCGTGCCACGCCAGGATGAAGCCGTACCACTCCATGCTCGGGTAAGTCCGGATGCGGACGTTGTTCTTGCAGCCGATCTTGCTGTAGGGAATCAGCGCGTTGGTTCCGTCGCCGCGCCATCGCCACCCGTGCCAGGGGCAGACGATGTTTTCGCCCTCCACGGTGCCGCCGACGCCGAGGTTAGCGCCAAGATGCTGGCAGTAGGCCTCCATCACGTGGACCTGGCCGGACTGCGTGCGGAACAGCACCAACTCCTCACCGAAGTAGTGCGCGCGCCTGACTTGGCCGGGAGCCAGATCGGTCCCAAAAGCAACGATGAACCAGCCCGTCGGGAAGCGGTAGGTCGACAGCGCGATGCCGGCCTGCCCGAACTCCCGTTCTGAAGGGTCTGATTCTGGAATCGTATTCGTCACGAGAACTCCGTTTCCCACGCGGCCGGGCGCAATTGGGCCGCTCTTACCCCACCGCGTTTCGACGACTAAAGTCTATTTTTACTATTTTAGACATTGAACGTCAACGCGGCGCCCGCCGGTGGTCGCGTGACGCCTGAGCAAGCGGGGTGGTGCATGACGGCCGCGGCAGTCGATCTTTCCGATTTCGCCCTGTGGCGTAACGGCTTTCCCGACGAGTTGTTCACCGAACTGCGGCGCAGCAACCCGCTGTTCCGGCACGACCTGACGCCGGGTGTCGCCTCCACCGTCAAGCGCCAATTCTGGGTCGCCACCAAACATCGGCACGCGGTCCGCCTGCACCGCGACACCGACTCGTTTACCGCGGCCGACGGCCCACTCATTCAACCTGTCGCCATGTTCTCGTCGTTCCCGACAATCATCACGTTGGACCCGCCGGCACTGAACAAGCGCCGCAAGCTGATCTCCAACGCGTTCAATCCGCGGGCGATCGCCAAGCTGGAGAACGGCATCCGAGCCCGCGCGGCGCGGATGATCGACGGGCTGCTCGCCCAGGGCGGTGGCGACTGGATCGAGGACGTCGCCGACGCGTTGCCGATGACGGTGATCGGCGACATCATCGGCATTCCGGAGGAGGATCGGCCGCGGATCTTCGACATATTCGACCGCATCCTCAAGGCGCTTGCGCCCGAGGACCACCCGAGTGGTCAGGTCGAACTCGAGCTCTTCGGCTCGGTCTTCGAGTACGCGATGGAGCTCACCGCCGAAAAGCGGCGCAACCCAACCGACGACATCTGGAGCACGCTGGCGTCGGCGGTCATCACCGGTGACGACGGCGAGCCGTTCAGCCTGCCCGCCAACGAACTCGAATTCTTCTTCTTTGTGCTGGCGTTCGCTGGCAGCGACACCACCAAAAACGCCCTGGCCATCGGGTTGCAAGCCCTCGTCGCCAACCCCGAGCAGATCGAGCGGTATCGCTCGGAGGAAGCCCTGCGGGCCGGCGCGGTCGAGGAGGTGTTGCGCTGGGCGTCGCCAGTGGCGTACTGGACTCGCACCGCGAAGGTCGACGTCGAGATGGACGGCCAACACATCGCCAAGGGCGAACGCGTCGTGTCGACGCTGCGTTCGGCCAACCGCGACGAGGAGGTCTTCGAGTCGCCGTTCGTCTTCGACATCGGCCGGCAGCCCAACCCCCACGTGGCATTCGGGGGCGGCGGACCGCATCACTGCCTGGGCGCGATGCTGGCCCGAGCGGAACTCCGCGCGGTCCTCGACGAACTGTTGTTGCGCTGCGATGACATCGAGATCGGTCCGGCCAGGGTGGCGCATCCGAACCTGACCACCAACATGTCGATCTACGACGAGATGGCCATATCGCTGACCGAGCGGCGCTGACTCAGATAGCGCGGCCCCCACACTCGCGCCGTCCCGCGCTCACCGTCGTCGGGCAAGTCAGTCCAGCAGCCGCAACGCGGCCTTGGGGCATTGGTCCACCGCGGCGCGCACGTCGATTTCCAGGCGCGGCGGCACGGGACCGTCCGCGATCTGCACCACATCGGCGTCACCCAGCTCGAACACTTCCGCCGCAAGCGATTCGCAGAAGCCGTTGGCCTCACACAAGTTCTCGTCGACCGTTACGCGCATCAGATACCCTCCACTTCTCTAGAGGCCCTTGGGTCGGATCCCGATCACCCCGCTGGTCGCGAGGCGTGTCAGTTCTTCGTCGGTCAACCCGCACCGGTCGTGCAGGATCTCTTCATTGTGCTCGCCCAGCTTCGGCGGCGGCCGCAGCAGCCAAGTGTCCTGCCCGGCGAGGCGGGCGAACGGCGGGCAGGGGTATAGACCCAGTCCGGTACTCGCATGATGCAACGCCTCGAAGAAGCCGCGCTCGCGCAATTGCGGATTGTCGGTGACCAGCGACGGCGATACGACGGGAGCCGCGGGAACGCCCGCGCCCGCCAGACGCTCCACGGTCGGGTCGAGCGGCTGCCCGGCGAACCAGTCCGCCAGCCGGGCATCGATGTCGTCGGCTCGCTGGTGGCGTCCGGCGATTGTGGACAAGCCCTCGTCGTCGCACCACCCGGGTCGATCCATCAGGTCCACCAGCGCGGTCCACTGCGCATCGTCGCGAACGGTGATCGCGATCCAGTCGTCCGAACCGGCGCACCGGTAGATGTTCTGGATCGCCGCGCTGTGGCCGCGGTTGCCGCGACGGCTCAGCGTCACCCCGAAGACTTCCGACTCGATCGCCTGGATCGCGGTGGCATTGAGCACGGTTTCGAGCATCGGCAGCTCGACCAGCTGGCCCGTCCCGGTGCGTTCGGCGAAGTTCAGCGCGGCCAGCACGGCGAACGCGGCGTGCACGCCGGCCAGCGGATCGCAGGCCCCGCGCGGTGTCACCGGCGGGGCGTCCGGCAGGCCGGTCACCCAGGCCAAGCCGGCGATCTGTTCCATGGTCGGGGCGAACCCGACCCGTTCCCGCCACGGCCCCTCCACTCCGAACGCGGGCATGCGCGCGAACACCAGTTTCGGGTTGACCTTGCGCAGTACGTCGTCGGTGAGTCCGAATTGCTCCATCACCCGCGGCGAAAAGTTCTCGATCACGACGTCGGCGCCGGCGACCAGCTCGGTGAACAGGCGGCGACCCGGCTCGGATCCCAGATCCAGTGTGACGGAACGCTTGTTGGTATTCATCGCGTGGAACACCCAGCCGTACTCCCACCAGTCGTCCACATCCGTGCGCATCCCGCCCGAGTAGCGGATGCCGTCTGGGCGCTGAATCGATTCGATCTTGACGACGTCGGCGCCGAACGCGGCCAGCAGGTGGGTTGCGGCGGGGCCGGCCCAGAACGCGGTCAGGTCGATTATGCGAACTCCGGCCAGCGGTAGTCCGTCCAGCGTCGGATCCGCTTCGAGTTCCGCACGGCACCAAGGGGACTCGTTGTCCGCCTCACCGAGCAGGGGTGTGTCACCCACGGGTGCGGGCGCACACACCGACATCAGCCACGGCGGCCGGGGCTGGTGGAAGCCGGCGGGGTTTTGCGTGAAGACCCCGCGCTCGCGCACGTACTCCAGCTCCCGAATGGTGGAGCCGTTGCCCAGCGCGGCGATCGGCAGCCGGAACAGCTGTCCGAGTTCGACGATCTCCGCGACGGTGCGTTCGGCCAGCCAGGGATGGATCTGTTCGCGGATCAGGTCGCGGTATTGCCACCGGCCGATTTGAAACCGCAGCTGTTCGATCTGCTCCAGCTGCGGACATTCGACCATCGCGGCGAAGTCCAGCCACTGCTGACCGGTGACCATGGTGATGCCGACGTAGCCGTCCTTGGCGGGTTCGATCGACGGCACCTCGGTGGTGCGGCGGATCGGCGGGACGCGCAGCAGCTGCGAATGCAGCCATTCGCTGCTCTGCATCGTGGTGATCGCTTCCAGCATGGACAGGTCCAGGTGTTCGCCCAGGCCGCCGCGCTCGACGCGGCGGCGCAGCGCCAGGACGCCGAACGCGGCGAACACCCCACCCATGTACTCGCCGAGATCACCGCCGATCGAAATCGGCGGCCCGGCGGGATCGCCGCGGAAGCCCGGCGAGCCCGCCCACGCCTGCAAGGTGAACTCGGTGGCGGCCCGATCCGCGTAGGGGCCGGTCCAGCCGAAGTCGGAGATGGTGACGACGATTGCCCGCGGCGAGCGGTCCAGCAGTTGCTGCGGGTCGATGCCCAGCGCCGCGGCCCGCGCCGGGCCGGCCGTCACGACCACGACGTCGGCGGCGGCCAGTTCGTCGCGGTAGCGCTGTGACCCGGGCGCGAAGGTCGCGCTGCGCTTGCCCGCATTGAGATAGCCGAAAAACGGCGCGCTGTCCCCCGGCGGAACCGACGAACCGCTGGCAGAGTACCGCCGCAGCGAATCCCCTTGCGGCGGCTCGATTTTGTGCACCTGCGCACCGGCGTCGAGCAACAGCTTCCCGCAGTAACTGCCCGCTATCCGGTCACTGATCTCGACGACACGCAAATCGTGTAGCGGTGTCGGCCGGCTGTCGGACCGCTCGCTCAATTGCACCCGCCCTTCCGATCGACATGCGATCAGAGAAGCTATTTATATCATTACTGCTAAAATAGCTAAGCCAGCGAGTTGCTTGTGTTTCGAGGATCGGATGACCGCCTTGGGAATTGGCCCCGGCGCCCGGCGCCGGTTGTCGGCGCCGCGGATCGCCGAAATCGTAGCCGATGAGTTGCGCCGTCAGATCATCGACGGCGAGCTCGCGGACGGCGATCTCTTGCCACGCCAAGAGGTGCTCGTCGAACAGTTCAACGTGAGCCTGGTCTCGCTGCGCGAAGCCCTGCGGATTCTCGAGACCGAGGGGCTGGTTTCGGTGCGGCGGGGCAACCGTGGCGGTGCCGTCGTGCACGCCCCGGCGAAGACCAGCGCCGCCTACATGCTCGGCCTGTTGCTGCAGAGCGAGTCCGTTGAGGTCGCCGACCTCGGCATGGCGTTGCAGGAGCTCGAGCCCGCCTGCGCCGCCCTGGCCGCCCGCCGGCCGGACCGGGCCGACACCCTGGTGCCCGAACTGACGCGAATCAATGACTCGATGGCCGAAAACCTGGACGACGGAAGGCTTTTCACGGAAATCGGCCGTGAATTCCACGACCAGGTCGTCCGTGGCTGCGGCAATCACACGATCATCGCCGTCGTCGGCAGCCTGGAGACACTGTGGAGCAGCCACGAGCGGCAGTGGGCCGACGAGAGCGCGTCCCGCGGCACCTACCCCTCGCTCACTCAGCGCCGCGCGGTGCTCAACACGCACGTCAAGCTGACCGAGACGATCGCCGAGGGCAACGTCGACCGGGCCCGCCGCATCGCGGGTCGCCATCTGGCTGACACGCAGACCTACGTCCTGTCCGATCAGCACGATCAACGCATCTACGCGCTCTCCCCGCAGGCGTTGTCGCGGCCGCGGGACGTCCGGCACTCCTGAAGGGCGGCCTGCAACGGTCATGCGAACCGCATTGGTCACCGGCGGCAGCGGCGGGATCGGAAAAGGGTGCGCCCGCAAGCTGGTTGAGCGCGGCTACGACGTGGTGCTCTCGGCCCGCCGCGAGGCACCGTTGCGCGCGGCCGCCGAGGAGATCGGTGCCCGCCACATCGTGGCCGACGCGTCCGATCCGAACGGATTCTCCACTGCCATAAGCACATTGGAGACGGTCGACCTGGTCGTGCACGCGGCCGGCGCACTCGGCGGAACCTACGCACGCAAGCAGACCTTCGAGCAGTGGCAGTCCATCATGTCGGCCAACCTGGATTCGTGCTTCGTGGTGACGTCCGCGGTGCTGCCCAAGATGACAGCGGGCTCGCGGCTGGTGTTCATCTCGTCGTCGGCGGCGCACGAGCCGATGCCGGCCCGCACCGCCTACTCCGCGTCGAAGGCCGGCATGAACGCGTTCGCGCGGGCCCTGGCGCTCGAAGTCGACCGCGACGGCATCAGCGTGCACATCGTCACGCCGGGCCCGGTGGCCACCGAGATGCTGCAGGACGTTCCCTTCGAGATGTACGCGATTCAAGTGTCGGATGTCGCCGAGGCGGTTGCCTGGCTGGATACCGTCGACCCCTCGGTCGACCTGCCGGAGATCCGGCTGTCCGCCGTGGGGCGCGGCCCCTTCGCGCGACCGCCGGTCGTGCCCACCGAAGCCCGTCGCCGCGCGAGGTCTACGGCGCCGGAAAGGCCTTGATCACCGATTCGCCGAACTCGCGCAGGGAGTCCGGCGCGGCGAAGTCGGCGAACCAGACGTAGAACCGCTCGACCCGCTGCGCGGCCAACCCACGGAAGTGCCCGATCAGCTCGTCGGCGTCGCCGCAGGCCAGTCCGGACCCGAGGTTGCCGAATCGCCGGGTGCTGACCTCGCGCACGGTGTCGGGATCGCTGCCCGACCGCACAAAGCCCACCATCTGCTGAATCGACATCCGGGCGGTTCCCGCGGACGGGGCGAGCTTCGGCAGCCTGTCGAGCTGGTTGGCCGGCAGATTCCACCAATCCGCGTATCTGCGAACGAGTTCCATCATCTTGGGTCCGCTCCCACCCAGAACCAGCGGTATCGGGTACGACCGTCGCGGAGCCTGGCCGGATTGTTCGTCGTCGTCGCCCCAGTATCCCCTGATGAGTTCCAGGTGACGGCCGAGTTGTTCGACCCTGGCCCGCGGATCCTGCTGGCCGATATCGAATCTGGCGAATTCCGAGGGCCACGATCCCGCCCCGAGGCCCAACTCGAACCTGCCCTCCGAGGCCTCCGACAAGGTGACGGCCTGCTTTGCGAGCACGGCCGGATGCCGAAATGCGTCACACAGCACCAAATGCCCGATCCGCAACCGCTCGGTCCTGGCCGCGACCCAGGTGGCAATGCCCATTGCCTCCCAGATGCTTTCGTCGGGCAGCCCGGGAGCCTCGAGGTGGTCGATGAAGGCGATGCCGTCGAAGCCGCTGGCCTCGGCGTGACGTGCCCGGTCGGCGATGTCGGCCGCCGCCAACCTCACCTGCGGCAGGAACAGATACCACTCAGCCATGCGCCACCTATGCGTCCGGACCCGTGCGATTGACGGCACGGCTAGTTTATTATCTTTACTATGTTAGAGGTCTTATGGATGTCGGGCTGAACTCGGAGCAGCTCTCGCTGCGCGACACCGTACGCGGCATATTACGTACGGAGTGTCCGACCGATGCCGCTCGTCAAGCGATGACCGATCCGGAGCGCTGGCGCACGCTGTGGAAGACGGTCGTCGACCTCGGCTGGACCGAGCTCGCCGCCCCGGACGCCCCCGACTACGGACCGGTCGAGCTGGTCGTGGTTCTCGAGGAGTGCGGCGCCGCCCTCGCACCAATTCCGTTGCTGAGCAGCGTCGGTCTGGCCGCGGGCCTGTTGCGCAACAGCGGGCTCGACTCGGTGCTGACCGACATCGCCGGTGGTGCCGTGGCCACCGTGGCCCTGCACGCCCCGGGATCCCGACTGCCCGGGGCGCCGATGACCATGGGTCAGGGACGCCTGCGCGGCACGGCGGTCGCGGTCCCCAACCTCTCGCGCGCGGAGTTCGTCGTCACGCTGGCCCGCTCCGAGGACGGTGACACCGTGGTGGCGGTCGCCCGCTGCGGCGACGGAATCACCGCGGCGCCGGCGTCCGAATCCACCGATCCCGCTCAGCCATTGGCCGACCTCGAGATCGACACCGAGCCCGTCGCCGTGGCGCCGGTCGACCTCGAGGCGGCGTTGACGGCGCCGTGGGTGGCCTCGGCCGCCGACCTCCTCGGCGTGGCGAGCACGGCGTTGCACCGATCGGTCGAGCACGCAAAATCGCGGAGCCAGTTCGGCCGGCCGATCGGCGCATTCCAGGGCATCAAACACGCCCTGGCGGACAACTACGTCGGCGTCGAGCGCGCCCGCAGCCTGACCTATGCGGCCGCGGCCCGGCTCGCCGACCCGACCACCCCGCCCGCCGAGGTGTGGACCGCCGCCGCGCTGGCCAAAGCGGCTGCCAACGACGCGGCGGCCAGTTGTGCGCGCACCGCGGTCCAGGTGCACGGCGCGCTCGGGCAGACCTGGGAGCACGACGCCCACCTCTATGTCAGGCGCGCCTGGCAGGGCGCCGCCCTGCTGGGCGACAGCCGCGCCCTGTATTACGAGGCGGGTCGCCGATTCTGTGGGGGTGCGGCGTGAGCCCGGTGGTGGAGGAATTCGGCGCGTGGCTGGCGGAGTTTCTGCCCGACGACTACTACGCGAACTATCGGCAGTACCGCTGGGACCTGGGTTTGCGGCGCGATTACCAGCGGGCTTCGTTCGAGGCCGGCTGGCTACAACCGACCTGGCCGCGCAAGCACGGTGGCCGATCGCTGGGCTTGCGCGACGCGATGGAAGTCCGGATCGAGGCGGCGCTGCGGTCCGCGCCCAAGCTGCCGAATATTCAAGGCCCCGGTGTAGCCGCACCCGGCATCCGTCAGTTCGGCACGCCCGCCCAGGTCGAGCGGCTGCTCGTTCCGCTGCTGCGCGGTGACGAGTGGTGGGCGCTGGGCATGTCCGAGCCCGAGGCGGGGTCGGATTTCGCCGGTCTGCGTACCCGCGCGGAACGCGACGGCAACGTGTTCCGGGTCAACGGCCACAAGATCTGGACTACGCAAGCGCACGAGTCGCGATGGTGCACCTTGTATGCCCGCACGGATCCGGATGCGCCGAAGCACCGTGGCATTTCGTGCTTCATCCTCGATCTGCATTCGCCCGGGGTCAGAATCGAGCCCATCCGGATGGCGTCGATCTCCGACGAGACGTTCTGCGAGGTCTTTCTCGATGACGTCGCGGTGCCGGCCGAGAATCTGCTGGGACCACTCAACGGTGGCTGGAATGTCGCGATGTCGTCGCTGCACCATGAGCGCCAGATGATCTGGATCATGAATTGGGTCGAGATCAAACGCGGACTCGACTCGGTGCGCGATGCCGGCGCAGCGAGCCACGACGTGTACGCCGAACTCGGTTCGCTGCTCGCCGATGCCGAAGCGTTGCGGGCCACCGGATATCGCGCCTTGGGCAACGAACTCGCGGGCCGGCCCAGCCCGGAGGCCGACACCATGAAGCTACTCGGATCGCTTACCTTGCAGCGTGTTTGGGAACTGAGTGCGGCCGCCGCGGGCCCCCGTTCGGCCACCGATCCGGATCTCTTGTTCGAACGTCAGGACGCGTTGGCCGCGACCATCTACGGCGGAACGTCGGAGGTTCAGCGCAACATCATCGCCGAGCGGCTGCTCGGGCTGCCGAAGGGATGACGACAATGGACTACGACCTCGGCGACGACGCCGGACAACTGCGCAGCCATCTGCGCGAGCTGGTTGCCAACCACATCCCGGCCGACTTCCTCGGTGCCTGCACCGAAAACCCTCAGGACCTCGCCACCACCGAGACGTTCTGCAAACTGCTGGCCACCGAGGGGCTGCTGGCGCTGGCATGGCCGAAAGAGCATGGCGGCGGCGGTGGTTCGGTCTGGCAGCAGACGGTGCTGCGCGAGGAAATGTGGGCCCAGCACGAGCCGCGCGGTCCGCAGTACATGGGGATCAACTGGGTCGGTCCGGCACTCATGCGCTATGGGACGGAAGAACAGAAGGCCAAGCACCTGGCGGCCATCGCCTCCGGAGACGTGATCTGGTGCCAGGGCTTTTCCGAGCCGGAGGCCGGAACCGATCTGGTGTCGTTGCGCACCCGCGCAGTTGCCGACGGTGACGGGTGGCGCATCACCGGCCAGAAGGTGTGGACGTCGTATGCGCTGATGGCATCCTGGTGCGTGTTGGCGGCGTGCACCGACCCCGAGGCCCCAAAGAACAAGCGGCTCACCCTTTTTCTGATTCCGATGGACCGTGCGGGCTTCACCGTACGGCCGATTCCGTCGATGCTGGGACCGCACCACCTCAACGAAATGTTCCTGGACGACGTGCAGGCGTTTCCCGGCGACGTCCTGGGCGAGGTCGGCGACGGGTGGCGGGTGATGCGCGAGGCCCTGGCTTTCGAGCGGGTGGGCATCGCGCGCTACGCACGTTGCGAGTCGCTGCTCGAACGGATGCGCGCACAACTCGGCGAAGACTGGGACCGGCTGCCCGAAACGATCCGCACCCGGTGGGTGCGCGCGCTCGTCGACCTGCGGGTCGCCCGGTTGCTGGCCTATCGCGCCGTATCGCTGCAGGACGATCCGGCGGCGGGGGCGGCAGCCAGTGCCGCGCGCATCATCACCACGACGTGCGATCAACTGGTCGCCGAGCTGCTGTTCGACGTGCTGGGCCCGACGGCGCTGGACAGCGGCACCTCCGCGGCACTGCACGGAGCGATCGAAGACCACTGGCGCTACGCGCAGGCGGCCACCGTGGCATCGGGCACCATCGAGGTGCAACGCATGCTGGTGGCACGAGACGTATTGGGAGAACACAGGTGAAAACCGATCTACCACAAGACATCAGTGACTTCGCGGCGGTCGCCGGCAAGCGGCTCATCCGATTGGGTGGGCCGCCGGCCGCGCTGCGCGCCGAGACCGATGACGCCGTCCGGGATGCGGCGCGTACGGCGCTGAACGATGTCGGCGCGTTCGACCTCGACGTACGCTCGGCGTCCGATGACCTGATGGCCGGCGCGGTGCTCTGCCAGGCCGCCGGCGCCACCGTGCTCCCCTATCCATTGGTGGAGGAGCTGCTGGCGATCGACGGCGCGCGTCTGACCCTGGTCAATCCGACGGCCCCGCGCATCGACCACGGCGACCTGGCCGGTGACTGGATCGCCGCGGACCTGGATGGCAACCGGTACCGGCCGCAGCCGGCCTCGCGGACCGGCGCCAAGCTGGGGCCGTTCCTGGTCCCGGCCACCCTGAGCGCACCCGAGGGAACCGTGCCCGCCGCCGACGTTAACCTTCATCTCGTGCTGGGATCATGGTGGATTCTGGGAGCGGTGCAGCAGTCGTTGCGGATCGTCACCGACCACGTGCGCGCCCGGATTCAGTTCGGCAAGCCGCTCGCGGACTTTCAGGCCGTTCGGTTCGCCGTCGCGGATGCGGCCGTGGCGGTGCGCGGCCTGCACGAGCTCGCGAAGTTCACCATCTGCCGCCCCGAAACCCTTCCAGCGCAGATTCATTCGGCCGATGCTTTGGTTCTTCGATTGAAGGCCGCCGACACGGCTCGGCAGGTGATGCGCACTTCCCACCAGTTGCTCGGAGCCTTGGGCTTCTGCGACGAGTCCGACGTCAGCGTGCTGGACCGGCACACCCAACCGCTGATGCGGTTGCCGCTGGGCACCGAGGAACTCGCCCTGCGCCTGATTCCCTGCGTGTCGGACGGGTCATTGGAGACACTGTTCAGCGAGCCGGTGTCCGCATGAGCCGGCGTTGAGGAGGAGCGGCGCAGATGACCACCGCCGGCGACGATGCAGAGCAACGCGATGAGGAGGAGCGGCGCAGATGACCACCGCCCGCGACGATGCAGAGCAACGCGATGAGGAGGAGCGGCGCAGATGACCACCGCCCGCGACGATGCAGAGCAACGCGATGAGGAGGAGCGGCGCAGATGACCACCGAACCCGTCGCGGCCGCGGTGACACCCAACCCGCTCGAGGACGGGATCCCGTTCGGGATCAAGCTGCAACAGCTCGCCGAGGAGCGGCGCGACGATCTCGGGGTGACGATTGTCGCGCTCGACGGCAGCGCGACCTCGCTGACCTTCGGTGAACTCGATGCCCGCGCCAACCAGTGGGGCCGGGCACTGGCCGGCAAAGGAGCGCAAAAGGGTTCCCTTGTGGCACTGGCCATTCCGAACTCGGTGCATCTGGTACTGGCGACTCTCGGGTGCTGGAAGATCGGCGCGGTTCCCGTCCCCATGCACTGGGATCTCCCCGAATGGGAGCGGGACCGGGTGCGCGACGTAATCGACCCCGCCGTCGTCGTCGACGAAAAGACACGGTGGGAATTGGAGACCTGCGCCGCCGGCGAGTCCGCAAGCCCGCTGCCCCCCGTCGTTTCCCCGCATGTCAACGGCATCTGCAGCAGCGGTTCGACCGGCGTCCCCAAAGTGATCCTCAGCTTGGCACCGTCGCTGTGGACGCCTCAGCACGGCGAGCCGTTCCTGTCGAACTGGACGCCGGTGGCGCAGCCGCAGACCATCATGGTGCCCGCGCCCATGTATCACACCAACGGCTTCGCCACCTTCTTCTTCCTGCTGGCCGGCGACCACCTTGTCATCCTCGAAAAGTTCGACGCCGCACTGGTGTTGGATGTGATCGAACGATTTCGGATCACCAACTTCACGGCCACGCCCACGATGCTGGCGCGCATCGCGGCCCGGCCCGACGTTCGGCAGCGAGACCTGTCCAGCGTCGTCTTCATCCTGCAGGGCGCCGCTGTGATGCCGCCGTCGCTGATGCACACCTGGTTTGAACTGCTGAGCCCGGAGCAGATCGTGTCGGCGTACGGCATGACGGAGAACCTCGGGCTCACCGCGCTGCGGGGCGACGAGTGGCTCGCTCATCCGGGCAGTGTGGGCCGCGGTTTCCGGGAGACCGAGATTCGCATTCTCGACGCCGCAAGGAAACCGCTTGGCCCCGGTGAACACGGCGAGATATACCTGCGCGCACCGATGAGTGCGGGATCCCGCTACCTGGGTGGTGCGGCACCGCTGCCTTCGACCGAGGACGGCTTCCGCTCCGCGGGCGACATCGGCCACCTCGACGAGGACGGCTTCCTCTACATCGTCGATCGCCGCGTCGACATGATCGTCACCGGCGGAGCCAACGTCTTTCCAGCCGAGGTCGAGTCGGCGCTCGCCGGCCACCCCCACATCGCCGACGTGGTGGTCATCGGGTTGTCCGATACGCAGTGGGGACGCCGGGTGCATGCGGTGATTGAGGCCGCGGAGGGCGCACCGCTGACCGAACAACAGGTGATCGAGTACGCGAAGGGCCGGCTGGCTCACTACAAGGCCCCCAAGACCGTCGAATTCGTCGACGCGATTCCCCGCACCGCGGCGACCAAGGTCAACCGCTCGGCGATGATCGAAGCGCGGGGCGGCTGAGCGCTCGGAGCCGGGTGATGCTCCTATCTGTGTTACGGGGTCAAGCGGCGTCGATGACCTGGTTGTTTAGCCACCTTCGGTAGTTCGCGGCGAGGGTGTCGTCGCGTTTGAGTCCGCGTTCGAGTCGGGAGATGTCGTTGGGCCAGACGCCGAAGTGTGCTGCGGCGCTGGTCAGGGTGATGTTTCTGGCTTGTCGGGTGGGGCGTAGGTCGCTGTAGTCGTCGATTGGGCAGGGCGCGGTGAGGTGTTTGAACATCTCGCGGGCGATGGCGCGTTTGAGCAGACGCAGGATGTCTTTGTTGGAGCGACCGGCGGCCAGTTGGCGGGTGATGTAGTCGCGGGTGCGTGGGTCATGCGACCAGCGGACCAGGGCGATGCGGTGCAGGGCATTGTTGGCGGCACGGTCGCCGCCTCGGCAGAGCCGGTGTCTGGTTGTTTTCCCGGAGGAGGCCGGAATCGGGGCAGCACCGCTGAGCTTGGCGAACGCGGCTTCGCTGCGCAGTCGGTCGGTGTTGGTGCCAGCGGTGATGAGCAATTGAGCGGCGGTGTCGGGGCCCACCCCGAAAGCGGCCCGGAGAGCGGGATTGAGGCGGGTGGTCAGCGTGTCGATCTGGGCGGTCAGATCGTCGGTTTGGCGTTCGAGGAACTCGATGCGCTGAGCCAAAGCTTTGCAGGCGATCAGCACCGCGACCGTGGTCGCATCGTCATGCGCGGTCGGCTGGCACGTCAACAGAGCTTGCACCAGCCTGAGCGTGGTGGTGTAGCGGCGATAGCGTTCGCGAAGGTCAGCCGGTGCGGTGATGAGCAGATCTTTGATCTGCTGGATGGCCGCGGTACGGGCTTTGACGGCGCCGCGGCGCGCGGTCAGCAGCGCGCAGTGCGCCGGTGTTGGGGTCTTTGGGGACAGTCAGGCCATGGCCAGCCAGCACCGCGCAGGCGGCGCAATAAGCGTCCAGAGGGTCGGATTTGCCCTGGCGACGACGGGCGGCGCGGTCGGGGCGGTTGACCTCGATGACGTGAATGTTATTGTCCTGCAATGCTTGAGTGAATCCGGCGCCGTAGCTGCTGGTACCCTCAACGCCGGCGATCAGGACTTCCCCCAAGCTTCGTGCCCACTGGACGGCGATGTAGTACCCGGTCGGGTTGGTGCGGAATTCGGCGTCGCTGAGGGGTCGGCAGGTATCGGTGATGGCCGCAACGTGGATGGTGTCCAGGTGGGTGTCGACGCCGATGACGATGCGCCGTGGGGATGTCACGATGGTGGTGTCCTCTCCGAAGGTGATGTCGCGGTGATGACAACCCGGCGGGGCGGGCAGACAAGACATTGATGAGGAACGACCAGGCTCCTGATTAGGTCATGTCCGCCCCACCGGGCTCTCTGGCGGTGCTTGCCCGCTCGTCGCTGGTGAGACAAATCAATTGGAGGACAACCCAACAGGGCGTCAGTCGGAGCGAGGGCCATCACCAACGGCGAACGGGCAAGACCATCCTCACCCGAACCAGTTGAACAAAATCAATGTCGGACCGGCGACCTATAGTCGAATGTATGTTCGAATCGACTGGGGGTCGCGGGTCTCCGCCCGAGGTGATCACGCGGTTGGACGCGATGTTCGAGCGCCTCTATCCGGCTTCGACGCCGGAGTCGGCGGCCTTGCTGGAACGGATCTGTTCGTGGTCGCGTGCGGAGAACCAGGCGGCCGGTGAGCGACTGGCGGCAATTGGCGAACTCGATACGCTGCGGCTGCGCCAGTACGGGGAACGCGAGACCTGGTGGACCGACACGTGGGATTCCATATCCGCAGAGATCGCAGCGGCGCTGGAAATAAGCCACGCGCAGGCGTCGAGTTACCTCAACTACTCGCGCGCCATGCGCAATCGCCTACCAAAAGTGGGCTCCGCGTTGGTTTCCGGTGACATCAGTTATTCGGCGTTCCAGACGATCGTGTTCCGCACCGACTTGATCGACGATGCCGAGGTGATGGCCGCGGTCGATACTGCGCTCGCGTTGAGGGTCCAACGATGGCCGACGATGACGCGCTCACGACTGGCCGCCGCGGTGGACCGGGTCGTGGCCCGGGCCGACCGCGACGCGGTCCGGCGTCGCCGCGAGCAGCAAGCGAGTCGTGAGTTCTCCATTTGGGACGGGGGCGACGGCCTGTCGGAGGTTCACGCAAGACTGTTCGCCACCGATGCCCACGCCGTGGACGCCCGGCTGAATGCCTTGGCCGGCACCGTTTGTGAAAGCGACCCGCGAACTCTGCAGCAGCGTCGCGCCGATGCGATGGGGGCGTTGGCGGCCGGAGCCGAAAGTCTGCAGTGCCGCTGCGGGCAGCCGAATTGTTCCGCCGGTGCGAGCCCGGTGCCCGGCCCGGTCGTGATCCACGTAGTGGCCAATCAGTCCACCGTTGACGGCGCCGCGCCAGACCCTGGCGCGATCGTCGGCACCGACGTGCTGATCCCTGCGGAGTTGGTTGCGCAGCTTGCCGACTCGTCGCGACTGCGACCGCTGGTGCATCCCGGGATAGCATCGCCTGAGCGCGGGTATGTCCCTTCGCAGACGCTGGCCGACTTCGTGCGCTGCCGCGACTTAACCTGCCGCTTCCCCGGCTGTGACTGCCCCGCCACCGAAGCCGATCTCGACCACACGATTCCCCACTCTCAGGGCGGCCCGACGCACGCATCCAACCTGAAATGTCTTTGTCGCCAACATCATCTGATCAAAACCTTCTGGGGATGGCAGGATCAGCAGCTGGCCAACGGAACGGTGATCTGGCGCTCCCCGTCGGGGGACACCTACGTGACCACGCCGGGCAGTGCGCTGTTGTTTCCGTCCTTATGCGCACCAACTGGTGAGATAGCCCAGCCGCGCCAGCGCGATCGCGTTACCGATCGGACCGCCATGATGCCCAGGCGGCGGCGCACCCGCGCCGAGAACCGCGCGAAGTACATTGCCGACGAGCGCCGGCATAACCGCGCAGTACGTCAAGCCCGCCAATCCGCACAGCACGCCGCGTCACCCGGCCCCGCCCCACCGGGCGACGGCGATGACGACCCGCCGCCATTCTGAGCGAGGGATTCGCCCGAATCACCGCGTGGAGCCGGGCTCCTGTATTACGTTTCGGCAGCATGAGTAGGTCCTTGTCACGCCGGGCCGAACAGCTGTCGACCGCGAAACCTGTAGCGGTATGCGACGTACTCATGGATGTCGAGCGTTGGTCAGATTTCCTGCCAACAGTGTCCGCCGCATCATGGGAACGGCCCGGAGAGCCCGACACCGAGAGGGGTGGCATCAGGTGAATGCGCATCGGACACAGCGTGATTCGCGACACGATCGTCGATGGAACGCGACCATGTCATCAGGCCTATGTCGCATCACTTCCTTGGTATATGGGGCTGAAGGATTACCGGGGCGATATCCGCATCGAAGATCACCCGAACGGGTGCCGCATCATATGGACCGTGAGGTGCACACCGCGCATCCCCGGCTTCGGAAATTTCATGCAGTCCAGGATTGGCGCGTCCTATGCGCGCCTGGCCGAGGCCCTGGCCCACGAGGCAGAGCGCGCACCCCGCGAGTGAAATTGGCCCTTCCCAGTTACTTTCATGGGCAAGGGAAGCCAGGCGCGGGCGCAGGCACTTGGGACTGATCAACTTCGACGAAGTTGTAGACCGGGCCCGACGGACCGCGAACAACGGTAACGGCGAACCAATGGCACACGCTCATGTCGGTTCCCGCCGGAACCGGAACGGTGTACTGCCAATGCCCTGGGCAATAGTGCCAATAGGACGGGTCGGCCCGAGCGGGTGCGGCCAGACCAAAGCCAGGATCGCTACACCGCCCAACCCCAGCATGCGGGGGGCGATGATCCGATTGGTTGCCATGACGGGTTTCCCTTTCTGCCCGCCCCGCCTCGGGCGGTGTACTCCTGACAAGGACACAAGGGCCATTCCGCTATCAATCCCAACAAGCGCATAGCTCGGCCGGCACCGTCTTGTCACAGCCGGTGGTGACGCGCGGTAACCTCATTCTCATAGCGCGCAGCGCCCTATGGAAGAGGACCAATCGCTCATGGCCGACCCCAGCGACGACGTTGAGATACCGCGCGGCGACCGGTTCATCAAGACCGCCGTGGCGATACTGGGCGAAACGGGACGCACCGACTTCACCGTGCAAGAGGTGGTCGCCCGCTCGAAGACGTCGCTGCGGGCTTTCTACCAACACTTCAGCAGCAAGGACGAGCTACTGCTGGCGCTGTTCGATCGAACCATCGCCCAATCGGTGCAGACGTGGCGCGCCGAAACCACTGGCCTGGACAGCACCTCGGCACTGAAATTGCTCATCGACCGACTCAGCCAGCAACCGGAGTCGAGCACCCAGCACAGCCTCAACCGCGCGTTGACCCTCTACAACCAGCACCTGGCCGAGACCCGGCCCCGCGAATACGCCCGGGTGCTCTCTCCCCTGCACGGCCTGATCCGCGACATCGTCGGTCAGGGCATCACCGAGGGCGTCTTCAACCCCGGATTGGACGTCGGCGCGTCGGCCGCCATCGTGATGCAGACGGTGATGGGTGCGCAGCGATTGCATTGGCTGGGCTCGGAATTGAACGGAACACCGGTCGATGACGGCCAGCTCTATGACTTCTGCAGCCGCGCCCTGGGCATCCGCGACACCGACGAGGAATCGGCCGCCCCGTCGCTGGGCGAGCTGTTCAGTCAGATCGGCATGCGCCCGAGCATCCGCAACGGCGAATTCGCCATGACCATGCCGGTCAGTCCCGCGGTCGTCAACACCTCGGGCGCGTTACAGGGCGGCCTGATCGCCACGCTCGTCGATGTGGCGGGCGGACAATTCGGGCTGAGCTACCTGCAGCCGGGCACCACGATGACCACCGCCGATCTGTTCATCCGCTACCTGCGACCGATCCGGCAGGGCGTGGCGTTCGCAGTGCCCCGGATGTTGCGCTCCGGTCGGCGAGCGATGGTCATGCAAATCGACATCTACGGTGACTGCGACGACGAGCTGTTGGCGACGGCGACCGTCAATTTCGCCGTGATCGAGGGGGCCACACCCAAGCTGCCGAGCTGGCCGGACGCCTGAGCCGACGACGGCGAGCGTCACGCCAGCGTGGCAGCCGCCATCGAACGTCACGCCAGCGTGACGTTCAGCGCGACCGAGCCGGTTGAGGGCGCTACACGCGACCGGACCAAAGTGGTAACGTCATTACCACACAGTGAGAATCAGGACTTCTGCAAGGAGATCGCCATGCCCTCTCGCGAACTTTCCTTCCCCGTGTTCGACGCCGACAACCACATGTACGAGCCGCAGGAAGCGCTGACCAAGTACCTCCCGGAGAAGCGCAAGAACGTCATCGACTACGTGCAGGTTCGCGGTCGCACCAAGATCGTCGTGCGCGGCCACATCAGCGAGTACATCCCCAACCCGACCTTCGAGAAGGTCGCCAAGCCGGGCGCCCAGGAGGACTACTTCCGCAACGGCGCGCAGGGCAAGACCTACCGCGAGATCCTCGGCGAGCCGATGAAGTCCATCCCCGCGTTCCGCGAACCGGGCGCGCGGCTTGAGGTCATGGATGAGCTCGGCATCGACTACGCCCTGATGTTCCCGACCCTGGCCAGCCTCGTCGAGGAGCGGATGAAGGACGACCCGGAGATGACCCACGACGTCATCCACGCGCTCAACGAGTGGATGCACGAGCAGTGGACGTTCAACTACCAGGACCGCATCTTCGCCACCCCGGTGATCACGCTGCCGATCGTCGACCGCGCACTGGAAGAGCTCCGGTGGTGCCTCGAGCGCGGCGCCCGCACCGTGCTGGTTCGCCCGGCGCCGGTGCCCGGCTTCAAGGGCAGCCGATCCTTTGGGCTCGAGGAGTTCGACCCGTTCTGGCAGGCCTGCATCAAGGCCGAGATCCCGGTCTCGATGCACGCCTCGGACAGCGGTTACTCCGAATTCGCGAACGTGTGGGAGCCCGGCGACGAGTTCCTGCCGTTCAAGCCGACCGCTTTCCGCAGCTTCGCGATGGGCCACCGGCCGATCCTGGACGCCATGGGTGCGCTGGTGTGCCACGGCGCACTGTCACGCAACCCCGAGCTGCGGATCCTGTCGATCGAAAATGGCGCCGACTGGGTGCCGGACCTGTTCAAAGGCCTCAAAGGCGTCTACAAGAAGATGCCCCAAGCATTCCTCGAGGACCCGATCGAGGCGTTCAAGCGGTGCGTGTACATCACCCCGTTCTGGGAGGACCGGTTCACCGAGATCGTCAACATGGTGGGCACCGACCGGGTGCTGTTCGGCTCCGACTGGCCGCACCCCGAGGGCCTGAAGGACCCCATCTCCTTCGTCGACGAGCTGAGCGACTTCTCCGAAGAGGACATCGCCAAGATCATGGGCGGCAACCTGATGAAGCTCATGAAGGTTTCCGCGCCGGCCAAAAAGCCGGTCTCGGCCTGACCCCGGCCTGACCCGCCGGATGGGTGTAGCCGGACGGCCGGAGGGTACTCGTCGGCATAACCGTCGACGGCTTCGCGCGCGATCACACGTCCGTGCGCCCATCGCGTCGACGAGTCTCCGGCGGATGGAGGGCAGACGAGCGTGGCACCGCACGACGGGACCCCGGTCAGCATCGATGACGACGTCGCATTTGTCACCGAGCAGATCGAAGCGCTGCGACAACTCGGACAGCGTGACGACGTCGACGACGAAGAGATCTATGACCTCAGCATCAGGTGGGGTACCGCGCTTGCGGGACGGCTACCCCGGGTGGCGCATTACAGTTCGCTGGGCCGCCTCGCTGACGACGATCAGCGCCGGTTTCAGTCGCTGTGCGATCAGCTACGCGAATTGTCCCCTCTGATAGACCGTTTCGACCTGGCCCGGCCGCAGCTTCCGGGCTCCACGGACGGTCAGGCTAGCGGTGGGCGTCAGGCCCGGAAGCGCCCGAGTCGGTTCCTGCGTAGGTGAGAAACTCGTTGTCGCGCAACCTGATCGCGGTTCGCGGCTTGGAACAGCTCGGATTGCGGCAAGTCAGCGCGACCATGTAGGCATCGGCCTCCTCGTTCAAAAACAGGAAGCCGAGGTAGAGGGCGTCGCCTACGGCGAAATCGGTTGCGCCGCAGGCTTCACAATGGCCGCCCTTCGCCGCGACCTGTTCGAGAACGCGATGGCGGGCCACCGTCTCCAAGCTGATCAGCTCGGGGCGTACCCTCACCCCGTCGGTCGCTGTTTCGGCCATCTCAGATCTCCACGTCCTTGTCGTAGTAGACGCGATCCTCGCGCCAGCCGCCCGTACCCATGCCGATCCCGGCGTAGTCCTCGACGAATTCGATCTGGTTGATCCACTTGGCCATCTTGAAACCCACCTGGGTTTCCACCCGCAGGCGCAAGGGCGCACCGTGTTGGATCGGCAACGGCGCGCCGTTCATTTCATAGGCCAGCAGGGTCTGCGGCTTGTCGGCGAATTCGAGGTCCAGCACCTCATAAAACTGGCCGCCGCCGTGCGATGCCGGCTCGTCGGTGCTGTTGTCCTGCATGGTCAAAAAGCAGATGTACCGCGCCTGCGGCAGCGGCCGCACCAGGTCCACCAGCTGATGCAGATGAACCCCGGTCCATTCGCCGATGCTGGTCCAGCCCTGCACGCAATTGTGCATCACACATTGCGTTTCGGACTCGGCCAGCGCGCGCAGCGCACCGAGGTCCAGGGTCACCGGGTTCTCCACCAGGCCGCCGACCCGAAGTCGCCAGTCCACGAAGTTGTGCACCGCCATCACCTTGTATTCCGTGCTGGTGGGCGGCTTTCCGTTGATGCGGTGCTGCTTGGAAATCTTGTGCGCGGGATAGTTCTGCCGTGAGTTCAGTGGCCGCAGCAGCAGTAGTCGGGCCGCGGTGACCACCGCCCCCAGCACGCGCTGCACCGACCGTGGGTTGCGCAGACTCCAGATCGTCGCCGCGACATGGACGGCGATGATCGCCGCGATGATCAGAAGGGAGATCGCGGTCGCCCAGTGCGTGTTACGGACGGCGCCGAAAATCATTGCCGCGGTTAGCCTGCCCCAGCCCCAGAAGAAAATCATCGATAGATGAATCACGATGAAGGCCAGAAATGCGATCAGCCCCAGGAAATGCAGGCTTCGGGCCCATTGCCGACCGCCCCACATTTGCACGTACCACGGGAACCGCGCCTCGATCGCCGGGGACTGAGCGGCTCCGGTCAGGATCTGGAACGGCGCCAGGACGAAGATGACCCCGGCATAGGTCAGCTTCTGCATGGCGTCCAGCGGCTCACCTGGCAACACCGGCGGCAAGTTGAACGTCAGGTAGGTGACGATGTCGTCCCACGCTTCGGGGAAGATCGACCAGGAAGCCGGCCAGTACCGGTGCCATTGGCCGGTGGCGAACAACAGGATGTAGTACGACAGGCCCAGCAGAATCCAGCCGATGACCACAAAGAAGTGCCAGTGACGGCCCACACCCAGCTGCGCGCGCCCGGGCAGCGAAATGAACGGGCTGTAGTCCTCTTCTTCGTCGAGGGTGTCGTAGAGCCTGTCCCGCGGCATCACCTTTCGGGTGAAGCGTGCCCACTCCGTGCCCGGCTTGCTGTCGTCGTTCCAGTACAACTTTGGGTGGGTGGCCAAAATCTCGATACCACTGCGCAGAATCAGCGTCACAAACAAGACGTTCAGCCAATGATCGACGCGCAGCCATACCGGATAATCCAACGTCGTCATGCCCGGGCTCCGTCAGTCATACCACTGCTGCCGTTGCGGGTAGGCGACGTTGATGCCCGACAACACGGTCGTATGCACGGCGATGAACGCTGCCGCGCTAGCCATTCCCAATGTTCCGGGCGCGAAGTCCCATCGGGCGGTCACCGTGGCGAGCCCGGGCAGACTGACCCACCGAGTGACCAGATACACGCCGAGAAAAGCCACGCAGACCAAACTGCCGAGAAACCAGCCAGCCTGGGGCACAGACGGTTTGATGCCGACCAGCATCGCGCTCGCTGCGATCAGACACGCGGCCGCCAGCACCAGCACGTAGGCAACGAAGTACCGGGGCGGGTCAGGCTCGGCGGTCAGCGTGTAGACGTGCACCGCCACCAGACCGGTCAGCAGCGCCCCGCCCAGCGCGGTCACCGTGCGCGGCAGGTTGAACGCCACCCAGCCGTTCAGGGTGAGCGCCGGCGACGACAGGAGGCGCCGCCAGAACCCCGTCGCGTGTCGTGCCACAAGATCGGCCACGATTGCGTGGTACCCGCCGCGCACATCCGCAAACGGGCCGCTGTGGGGTTAGCTGACCCCGCTTTTCGCCGCCGTCAATCGCATTTCTCCGCGAATTCGGCGACACCAATCCGACGGGTACCAAACCATTGCAATGCGTATGCCGGATTGATTGCTAATGTGAACATCTACGTGTGCAATTAGGTCAGCCCATTTGACCCGGTTTTCGACTCAGCCCCGCTTTGCGGGGCCTTCGGGGCTGCTAGGAGGAACGGCCAAATGGCGGCCGAAAAGGACTGGGACAGAACCGTCGGCGCGGCGGACGACGTACGCCGCGTCTTCGAGAACGTCCCCGCGCTCTTGGTCGGGCTCGAGGGGCCCGACCACCGATTTGTCGCGGTCAATGCGGCTTACCGCACGCTCAGTCCGCCGATTGACTCCATCGGGCTATTTGTCCGCGACATCTACCCCGAGCTGGAGAGCCAGGAAATCATCCAGATGTTCGACCGGGTGTATCAGACGGGCGAACCGCAGTCGGGCACGGAATGGCGGGTACAGGCGGACTTCGATGGCACCGGGCAAGCACAGGAACACTTCTTCGACTTCATCGTCACGCCGCGCCGCGCGGAGGACGGCTCGATCGAGGGCGTCCAGCTGGCCTTCGTCGACGTGACCACCCGGGTGCAAACGCGGATGGCCGCCGAAGCCCGCCTCGAGGAGCTGTCCGAGCGTTACCGCAACGTCCGCGACTCCGCCACCGTCATGCAGCAGGCGCTGCTGGCACCGTCGGTGCCGGTCATTCCCGGCGCCGACGTGACCGCGCAGTATCTGGTGGCCGCAGAGGACACCGCGGCTGGTGGCGACTGGTTCGACGCGATACCCCTCGGCGACCGGCTGGTGCTCGTCGTCGGTGACGTCGTCGGCCACGGCGTCGAAGCGGCCGCGGTGATGTCGCAGCTGCGGACCGCGCTGCGGATGCAGGTCGTGGCGGGATATCCGATTGCCGCGGCGCTCGAGGCCGTCGACCGATTCCGCAAGCACGTCCCCGGGTCGAACACGGCCACGATCTGCGTCGCCTCGCTCGACTTCGGCACCGGCGAATTCCGCTACTGCACCGCCGGACACCCGCCCCCGCTGCTGGTGACGGCGGACGCCACCGCACGCTATCTCGAGCCGTCCGGTGCGGGTCCGCTCGGCAGCGGCACCGGCTTCCCGGTACGCACGGAATTCCTCGACGTGGGCGACTCGATCCTGCTGTACACCGACGGCCTGATCGAAAGACCCGGCCGGCCCCTGGGCGCCAGCACCGCCGAATTCGCCGAGCTGGCCGCGAATATCGTCGGCGGCCAGCGCGGCTTCGTCATCGAGTCGTCGGTGCGGCCGATCGACCGCATCTGTTCGGAGACTCTGGAATTGCTGCTGCGCTCGACCGGCTACAGCGACGACGTGACACTTCTTGCCGCACAACGCAGGACGCCACCCGCACCACTGCACCTGACACTGGACGCGACGATCCGTGCCGCGCGCACCGTGCGCACCCGCCTGCGAGAGTGGCTGTCGGAGATCGGCGCCGACGCCGACGACATATCCGATGTGGTGCACGCGATCTCGGAGTTCGTCGAGAACGCGGTCGAACATGGTTATGCGGCCGAGGTCACCGACGGCGTTGTCGTCGAGGCGACGCTGTCCGGCGATGGCAACCTGCACGCGTCGGTGCGCGACCGTGGGCGGTGGAAGGATCACCGCGAGGGCGAGACGGGCCGGGGCCGCGGCCTCGCCATGGCCGAGGCCCTGGTGTCGGAGGCGCATGTCAGTCATGGCGCAGGGGGGACGACCGCCAGTGTGACGCACCAACTTTCGCGGCCGGCGAATTTCATAGCGGACTCGGTGGTCAGCCGGGCGACCGGTCGGCGGCCGGTCAGCGCAGAATTCGTCTCCGAGGTCAGCGAACCGGGCCGCATCGTGGTCAGTGGCGACGTCGACTCCAACACCGCATCCACCCTGGACCGGCAGATCGCGGTCGAAAGCCGTTCCGGCGTGGCACCGTTGACGGTCGATCTCAGCGCTGTCACCCAGCTCGGATCGGCCGGCGTCAGCGCGCTGGCTGCCGCCCGCGAACGGGCGCAGCGACAGGGCAGCGAGTACGTACTGGTGGCTCCGCCGGGAAGCCCGGCGCACCACGTCTTGTCACTGGTGCAGATCCCGGTGGTCAGCGGCCTCGCCGAGAATCTGGTCGCCGAGGGTTAGACCCGGTCGGACCGCTCGCCGTGCCGCACCTGGTTGAACGGCACCCCGCGGTCCGCGGCGTATTCCCGGGGGAAGCCCAGCACCCGCTCGCCGATGACGTTGCGGGCCATCTCCGTTGTGCCGCCGCCGATGGCGACGGTTTGCCGAGACAGATAACGCAGGCCCGTTTCGAGTCCGGCACCCTGCTCCCCCACCACGCCGGCGCTGCCCGCGATCGCCAGGGCCGTGTCGACATCTGTCGTAGTGGTCTCCGCGTGGAACAGCCTGATGAGCGTTCCCGCGGCCGGCGGCAGCGCGCCGTCCCTGACGCTGCGGTACACGTGACCGATCAATTGCTCGGCTACCGCACGATGCACCAGGGCGCGACCGGCCATCTCATGCACGCGTTCGTCGTCGGCTTGCCCGGTCTTCTCCGCAAGGGCCACGTAATCGACCGGAATCGCAGTGCCACCCTCGCTGCCGCTCCCGCTGGCGAACTCGGATCCCTGCCCCACGGCTCGGCGTTCGTGGTACAGCTGACGTGACGCAACCGCCCAGCCGCCGTTGACCTCCCCGACGACGGCGTCATCTCCGACGTCGACCCCGTCCAGGAACTCCTCGCAGAATTCGGTGGAACCGCTCAGCATCGTGATGTGCCGCAATGTGATTCCCGGATGCGCGATGGGCACCAGGAACATCGTCAGGCCCTCATGCTTAGGGACGTCCCAGTTGGTGCGGGCCAGACACAGGCCGTAATCGGCGGCGAACGCACTCGTGCTCCAGGTCTTGGCGCCGTTGATGATCCAACGATCACCATGCCGCTCGGCCCGGGTGAGGACCCCGGCCAGATCCGATCCGCCGCTCGGCTCACTCAACAACTGCACCAGGACTTCCTCGCCACGCAGCGCGGCGGCGATGTGCTGCTTTTTCTGGTCTTCGCTGCCGGTGTCCAGCAGCGTGGCGCAGCAGATGGTGAACGTCGGAGTGTTGAGGATCAACGGCATTTCGTAATCGAGGGATTCGACGTCGAATGCCTTTTGATATTCGTAGTCCAGCCCGAGGCCGCCGTATTCGCGGGGAAAGCAGATGCCGGCGAATCCGCCGTCATACAACCTCTTCTGCAGTTCTCGAGCCCTCAACCACGACCGTTCCTCGTCACGCGGCGCGGCGGGCGGGGCCTCACGGTCGACGTGCGGCATGTTGTCCGCCAGCCATGCCCTGGCCCGCGCGGCGAATTCCGCAACGGATTCCGTCGACGTCATCTGGTGTTCTTCATTTCGCCGAACGACCCGCCTTCTCGAACTCGTAGACGCGCAGATTGTGCTCCTCCGGCGTCCCAAACATGCCGCGGTACAAGGTGACCCGACGAAGATACAGATGCAGGTCGTGTTCCCAGGTGACACCGATTCCGCCGTGCATCTGCACGCACGCCTGCACGATCTGGCCGGCCATCTCCCCGACGTAAGACTTGGCGATGCTGGCCGACAGGTTCGCTTCCGGCGAGCAGGCGGCCACGTCGGCCACCGCCGCCACGGTGGTGGCGCGACAGGCTTCCAGCCAGAGCTTCATGTCGGCGAACTTGTGTTTAAGGGCCTGATACGAGGCCAGCGGACGACCGAACGTGTGTCGGTCCAGCGCCCACTGCACGGTGAGGTCGAACACCGTCTGCAGGGCGCCCGTCACCTCGGCGCACTGCAGCACCTGGGCGATCTGGCTTTGCCGATCGACGAGCGCGGGGGTCTCGTCGGCGCTTCCGACGGCCGCGGAGCGTGGCAGCACGACACCGTCGAAGTGCACGCGGGCGTAGTGCTTGACCAGATCGACCGACTGCTGGGGCTCGATCCGGACGCCCGGCGTGTCCGTCGGGACCAGAAACTGGCGAATCTCACCGGCGTTCGCGGCGCCGCGCGCCACCACCAGCAGCGCCGCACTCTGGGCCCCCGCCTCGACGCGGTCCTTGATGCCGTCGATGCGGTAACCGGAGTCGGTCTCGGTGGCCGTCACCGACGGATTCAGCGGTGCCCACCCCTGGCCCGGCTCGCAGACCGCCCACGACGCCACGGTCTCACCGGATATCAGCGCCTCGATGGTGTCGGCGTGCTCGCCGGAGTTTGTGCACTCGACAAGGCCCGCCAGCACGGTGCTGACCGGATACAGCGGTCCGGGCGCCACCGTCTTCCCGAGTTGTTCGGCGACCATCGCCAGATCGGCGAAGCCGTTTTCCGAGACGCTTCCGCCGCCCAGCTCCTCCGGAACGAGCAAGGCGGTCCAGCCGAGCTCGGCGGCGCGCTGCCACCAGTCGGGGTCGAACGACATACCCGCGGCGTGCAGCTCCCGCACCCGTCGCAGCGGCGCTTCCTTCTCCAGAAAGGCTTGGGTGGTCGAGGTGAAAAGAATCTTTTCGGGAGAGTCGAGGGTGGTCATGGTGCCGAGGGGATCCTTCTTGACATTCGATCGCTGCGGCTGCAACGGAAACGGTTTGAATATTTGATCATCCGCCCGACCGGTCCTCGGTTGGCTGGCATTTCCGATGTTAGCAACGCGCAATACGGTAAGAGATACCGGAGTTCAATCGGTAAAAGGGGACCGTCGACCACCAACTCGACAAGGCGCCGGCTCAGCGGGGCGCGGTCGGACCTATATGGCGAACACGCGGCGCAGCGCCTGCGCGTGCAGCGCCCGATTCTCCTGGGAAACAACCCAATCGGGGACCATCGAGTCGAAGCCGTTGAAGGTCGCGGCGATCACGTGCAATTCGGTGTGGACGTACGCGTGCAGCAGCCGGTTGGCGTAGTCGATGGCCTCGTCGCGGCAGGGATCGATCTCGGAGCAACTGATGAACGTGGGCGGCAGACCTTCGAGATTGGCTCGGTGCGCGGGCACATGCTGACCGTTGGCGCCGGCGTGCCCGAGGTAATGGTTCCACGCCCGGCTGACGGCCGGGCCGTTGAGGCCCGGGGTGCGCTGGAATTCGCGACGCGACGGCGTGGCATCGGAATCGAGCATCGGCTGATGCAGGATCTGCATCAGGATCCTCGGGCCTTCCTGGTCGAACATGCGCTGGGTCAGGCCCGCGACCAGCGCGGCGCCGGCATCCCGGCCCATCACCGCGATGCGGCCGGCGTCGGCGTCCAGCTCCGCGCTGTTCTCGACGGCGTACCGGAAGGCCGCTTCGACATCGTCGAGCGCCGCCGGGCAGGGATTCTCGGGCGCCAGTCGGTAGTCGACCGAAACCACCAGGCAGCCACCGTCGCGGGCCAGCTCCACGCAGTGCGCATGGTCGGTCTCGAGGTTCCCGGTGACGAACCCGCCACCGTGGGCGTACACCACCAGCGGCGCGGAGGATTCCGTGCGGCCGCGGTACAGCCGCAGGCCCAGCTGCTGACCGTCCGGCCCGGCGATGGATCGTGAATCGATGGAGACGCCCGTGGTGCCGGCCGATGCCGCGCGCTGCGCGCCCAGCAGGTTGGCGTGTTCCCGCTCGGCGGTCAGTGTCTCGGCGCGAAATTCGAAGGCGCCCAACTCCACGGCGGCGTCCCGCAACACCGGATCGATGCGGTTGAGGCCGTGCGGCCGGGCCAGGTTCGTCTGTGTCATGTCAACTCGTTTTTCGGGCTCGTCGTGCGGGCGCTTCGGCGGTCCCGGACGGTGCCCCGTGCCGGAAACCACCTTCAAGATAGACCTGCGCTTTTAGCGGGTGACACACGAGGTGCTCGGCACCGCGACTCCAGTCCGGCGGACCGGCGTGCGACGGAACTGAAGCCACGTCGGTGGGTCCGCGCATGCCGCACATCGGTCACCGTTCAAGTGGCGTTGCCTACGCCGTTGGGCTTCGTTGCTATTTATACTATGATAGCTATTTTCCGCTCGGTACATCCCCGCCGTGGATCCCGCGGGCACTCGTAAACCCGTCCGCGTGAACGGCCTTATCGGTTGTTTCAGGAGGAGCGCTGATGACGCTCAGCACTGGCCCGAACGGTCAGCCCGTCGTACCCCCGCTCGATTTCACCGGCGAAACCAGCCCTTACCCGTTCTTCGAACACATGCGGCACACCGACCCGGTATGGCACGGGTCGCTTTCGGACAACACGCAGTTGCCGGAGGAGCTGAGGCCCAGCGACGAGTGGGTCCTTTTCGGTTATGACGGTGTCCACCAAGCCTTTCGCGATGACCGGGTTTTCACGTCGGCCGCCTACGACAAGACGATCGGGCTGGTGATGGGACATACCATCCTGGCGATGGGCGGCAGGGAACACCACGACCACCGCAACCTGGTGGCCAAGGCGTTCCGCGCGACCGCGCTGGAACGCTGGGAGCCGTCGGTCATCGGGCCGGTCTGCGATCGACTGGTAGACGAAATCAAGAATGACGGTCATGCTGACCTGGTGAAGGCCGTGACCTTCGAATTTCCCACACGCATCATTTCGACGCTGCTGGGCCTGCCCGCCGAGGATCTGGACCTGTTCCGGCGGCTGTCCCTCGACCTGATCTCGATCCCCACCGACATCATGGCGGGGTTGAACGCCGCGACGGAGCTCTACGACTACTTCCTCAAACAAGTCGAGCAGCGCCGGCGCAAGCTCACCGATGACATCATCGGCGACCTGGTCGCCGCCGAAATCGACGGGGAGAAACTCACCGACGAGGCCATCATCGCCTTCTTGCGGTTACTGCTGCCGGCCGGTCTGGAGACCACCTACCGCTCATCGGGCAATCTGCTCTACCTGCTACTGACCCACCCCGAACAGCTGGAAATGGTCAACCGGGACCGGTCATTGATACCGATGGCGATCGAGGAAGGCCTGCGGTTCGAAACGCCACTGACCATGGTCATGCGGACCACGACCGAAGAGGTCGAAATCGGCGGAAAGACAATCCCGGCCGATGCCCAGATCGACATGTGCATGGGCTCGGCCAACCGCGACGAGAGCCGCTGGACCGATCCCAACACGTTCGACATCCGCCGGCCGCGGCAATCCCACATCGCCTTCGCCGGCGGCATCCACATGTGCCTCGGCATGCATCTGGCCCGGCTGGAAACGCGGGTCATGTTGAACAGCCTCCTCGACCGCGTCGACGATCTGGCGTTCGTGCCCGACGACGGAACCGGCGAGGAATCCAAAATCGTCGGGCTCACCTTCCGGTCGCCGAACAAGCTGCCGGTCACCTTCGCCCCCGCCGCATGAGAAGCCGCGCAGCGATCCTGCACGACGTCGGCGGACCCTGGTCTGTCGAGGAATTCGAGCTCGATCCCCCCAAGGCCGGCGAGGTACTGGTACAGATGGCGGCCGCCGGCCTGTGTCACTCCGATGACCACATTCTCAAAGGCGACATGTCGGCGCCCAACGAGGTGATGCGATCCATGGGGCTGCCGACCATGTTCCCGACCATCGGGGGCCACGAAGGCTCGGGCATCGTGCGCGAGGTCGGCCCCGGCGTCACCGATTTCGCACCGGGTGACCACGTGGTGATGTCCTTCGTCGCCGTGTGCGGCCAATGCCGTTGGTGCGCCAGCGGAATCGAATACCTGTGCGACGTCGGCATCGGCACCATGATCCCGGGGATGCCGACGGACGGCACGTTCCGCCACCACACCGCCGACGGCCGCAACCTGGGCCATATCGCCAAGGTCGGCGCATTCGCCGAACACACTGTGGTGTCGACCAATTCGCTGGTGAAGATCGAGGAACACCTGCCACTGGCGTCGAGCGCGCTGCTGTCCTGTGCCATTCCAACCGGCTACGGTTCGGTCGCCAACCGGTCGAACATGCGCGCCGGCGATACCGTGGCGGTGATCGGCGTCGGCGGGATCGGCACGGGCGCGATCCAGGGTGCCCGGATCAATGGCGCCGCCCAGATCGTGGCCGTCGACCCGGTGGATTTCAAACAGAAATCGGCGCTGCAATTCGGCGCGACGCACAGCACGGCAACGATTGACGAGGCGCTGGACCTGGTGCGCGGTCTGACCTATGGGGTGATGGCCGACGCGGTGGTGGTCTCACCGTCGCTGATCACCCCCGAGGACGTCCGCGACGCGGTGAAGCTCACCCGCAAGGGCGGCACCTGCGTCCTCACCGGCATGACGTCGCAGTTGACCCGGTCGGTCAAAATCGACCTGCAGGACTTCATCCTGATGAACAAGACGTTGGCGGGCACCATATTCGGCTCGTGCAACCCGAAGGCGGACATCGCCCGGCTGGCCAGACTTTATGAGACCGGTCAGCTTCAGCTCGACGAGATGATCACCAAGCGCTATCGACTCGACGAGGTCAATGACGCCTACGACGATCTACTCAACGGCAAGATCGTCCGGGGCATCATCGATTTCGGCGTCGGCTAAGGCTCCGGGTACCGCTCAGAAGAGCTTCGCGACGGCGTGATCCCACAGCTCACGCGCGAGCACGGGGTCATAGGCCGCCCGATTGGCTTTGGCGACTTTGCCTTTCGCATAGTATTCGCCGGGCGCCCAGTCGACACCGGGCAGGCTGGTCGCCAGCCAGACCAGTTGGTCGGCGCCGTGATCCGCGGTCTTGATCATTCGGCTGACCGGCGTGCGCTGCATGGTGGTCAGGAACCACGATCCGGACGAGTGACCGATGTTGGTGTTGACGAAACCGGGGTGCACGACCGCCGCCGACAGTCCGTCGGCGCAGAAGCGACGATGTAATTCCTTGGTGAACAAAATGTTTGCCAACTTCGCCACCGCGTAGGCGGCGCTGGGCCGGCGCCGGTCCGTCGTGTCGAAATCGGCGAGCTTGACGTTGCGCAGCAGCCGCTGCGACGAACTGGACGTGTTGACGACCGTCGCCCGCGAACTGACCAGCACGTCCAGCAACAGCGACGTGAGCAGGAACGGCGCCAGATAGTTGACCTGCAGAGTGATCTCATGGCCGTCGGCCGTTCGCCGCAGCTTGGAGAACACACCCCCGGCGTTGTTACCGAGCACGTCGATGCGCGGGTATTCGGACCGGAGTTTGTCCGCAAGGGCCCGCACCTGGGACAGGTCGGCGAAGTCAGCGACGAAGTAGTCGGCGTCGAGCTCCGCGGCCACGGCCGCGGTCTTGCTCTCCGAGCGTCCCACCAGCACCACGTTGTCACCGCCGCGGCTGAGCCGGCGGGCCGCCGCCGCACCGATCCCGTCGCTGGCGCCCGTGATGACCATCGTTCTGCGCGTCATTGCCGAGACCTCCACCGGGAGTGTAGCGATAGGCGCTGTGACGTCGACGACAATAAAGCGGACCGCTCACACCGTCAGGGCGCCGACGCTCCCGATCGAGGCGCCGGCCGCTCTCAGGCCAGCGAGTACCGAACCGGCAGATGCTTGAGTCCGCCGACGAAGGTGGTGGCTACCAGTTCCGGGTCACCGGTCAGCTCAATGGATTTGAGTCGGGGCAGCAGCTCGGAGAAGAAGCTGTTGACCTCCATGCGGGCCAGCGCCGCGCCCATACAGAAGTGCACCCCGTACCCGAAGGCCATGTGCTTGTTGGGATCGCGGCCGACGTCGAAGCCGAAGGGGTCGCTGAACACGTCCTCGTCACGGTTGGCCGAAACGTAGGACAGCAGCACCGAATCCCCGGCGGCGATGGGCACTCCACGCACGGTGGTGTCCTTGGCGGCGGTCCGCATAAATTCCTTGACCGGGGTAACCCAGCGGATCATCTCCTCGGTGGCCAGCGGCATCAAGTCGAGGTTGTCGCTCAGGCGCCGCAGCTGGTCGGGGTTCTCGATGAGCGCGTGCAGCCCGCCCGAGATAGTCGCGCTGGTGGTGTCGTGCCCGGCGGTGGCCACGATCAGGTAGTAGGACACGGTGTCGATGTCGGACAAGGGTTCGCCGTCGACGCGGGCGTTCGCGATCGCCGACGCGAGGTCCTCGGTCGGATGCTCGCGGCGCGACGCCGTCACACCGTTGAAGTACTGGAACATGTCGAACAGCGCCGGCAGCTGATCCTCGTTCGAGCTGCCCCGTTTGAATTCTGAGTCGTCGCTGCCGAACAACTCCTGGGTCAGCTTGAGCATGCGCGGAAAGTCGGCCTCGGGCAGGCCCAGCAGCGACATGATGACGTAGAGCGGGTAATTGACGGCGACTTCCTGGACGAAGTCACATTCCGGGCCGGCCGCCATCATCTTGTCGACATAGATCTTGGCCAGCTCGTCAACGCGAACCTTCAACGCCCGCATCGCCTTTGGACGAAACCAGTCTGAGCCGATCGCGCGCACCACCCGGTGCTGCGGATCATCGAGATGAATCAGCGTGCGCACGCCGGCGGCGGCCTGCATCTCGTCGCCTTCCGCAGTCGTCAGCACCGGCCGGGGCCAGTTGGTGAAGAGCATGTTCTCGCGTTCGATGTCCATGATGTCGGCGTGTTTGGTGATCGCCCAGAACGGCTTGTAGTCGGGCACCTCCACCCAGGACACCGGGGCGTTGGCGCGCAGGTGCGTCAGCGCTGCATGCAGCCGCTGCTCGTCGGTGTACGCTAACGGGTCCGCCAAAAGCTTCGCGGCCTCGTCCATCGTCGTTGCGCTCACTGGTGAAACTCCTTCAATGCGGCGGTGATACAGGACTGCGACGCGGTCAAGAAGATGGGCAGGACACGGTCGACGGCACCTTCGCACCGGGTTTTCAGGGCGGCGGCGATGGTGTCGAGCGGCCCGACGACGGCGAACGCCCCGAGCACCTCGTCGTCGATCAGCGATCCCATCGCGTCCCACTCCCCTAACAGCGAAAGCCGGTGCAGTTCGGTGTGCAGCTCGCCCCACCCGTGCAGGTCGAGGACCTTGCGATAGGCCGGCGTCGAGCCGTAAAAGGCGATCTGCTTGCGCACCGCGGCGGCGGCAGTGGCCAATTCGTCGTCGGTGCGACCTGTGGCGACGAGCACTTCGCACGACACCTCGAAGTCGCCGCGATCGCGGCCGCCGCGCTGCATGCCGCGCAGCAGCGCCGGCACCGTCACCTCGTCGAGATACCGCTTGGAGACCATCGGATGCCCCAGGTGACCGTCGGCGACCTCGCCGCACATCTCGGTCATCGCCTCACCGATGGCGGCCAGAAAGATCTTCGGCGGCGGATATGGCTGGGGCTCAGGGGTGAACATCGGAGTCATGATCTTGTGGGTGTAGAAACGGCCCTCGAAACGAAGCCTGGTGCCGTCCGTCCACGCCGACCAGATCGCCCGCAACGCGGACACGAATTCGGCCATCCGGGCCGCCGGATGACTCCACGGCATGCTGAATCGCTTTTCGATATGTGGCTGGATCTGCGTTCCCAGCCCCAGGATGAACCGGCCCTTCGAATACGCCTGCAGGTCCCAGCCGATGTTGGCGACGATCATGGGATTGCGCGCGAACGCCACCGCGATGTTGGTGCCCAGTTCGAGCCGCGACGTGTGTTCCGCGGCCAGCAGCAGCGGGAGGAAAGGGTCGTGACTGGTTTCGGCGGTGAAGCCCCCGTCGTACCCCTGCTCTTCTAGAACGGCGCACGCATCGGCCACCTGTGCAAGCCGATTGGGGATGCCCCCGTCGACCTTGAGGCGGGCGGCGTCGGGCATGCGGGTAACTTTACAGTAAGCAATCCAGTATGTGACCCTACAAATCTGTGGCGATCGCAAAGCTCGGCGTAGCCGGACGCAGCGGGTCGCCACCGTAGGACTGGTCGCGCGACGAATCTCCATGAGGTAGGACATAGGCATGCCGAAAGCCCAGGACTGGGGAGAAACGCTCGAGGACCTCGAGCGGCGCCGTCAGCAGGCGTGGGACATGGGCGGGCCGGAGCGGCTCGACAAACATCGCAGCAAGGGCAAGCTCGACGCGCGGGCGCGAATCGAGTACCTCCTCGATCCGGGCACATTCCGCGAACTCGGCACCCTGGTTGGTGGCGAGATCGCGGCCGACGGCTTGGTCGTCGGCTCCGGTGAGATCAACGGCTCACCGCTGATGCTGGGCGCCGAGGACTTCACCACCATGGCGGGCAGCATCGGGCCCGGCGGCAACTCGAAGCGGTACCGCATCGCCGAACTGGCGCTGCGAGACAAGATTCCGTTGGTGATGCTGCTCGAAGGCGCCGGCTTTCGCCCCACCGGCGCGCATTACGGGCGCACCCCCACCGATCTGCTCGCCCAGGCGCAGTGCTCGGGCCGGGTGCCGACCGTCGCGGCCGTGCTCGGCCCCTCCGCCGGACATGGCGCGCTGGTGGCCCCGGTCTGCGACTTCCGGATCATGAGCGCCCAGGGGGCGATCTTCACCGCCGGACCACCCGTCGTCAAAGAGTCCACCGGAGAAGAGATTTCGAAGGAAGACCTCGGCGGGCCGACCGTCGCTTTGCCCAGCGGGGTGATCCACAACGTCGCCGACAACGACGCGGCGGTCCTCGACGACGTCCGGCGCTATCTGTCGTACTTCCCGCCGAGCGCCTGGTCCTACCCGCCACCACTGCCCGCGGACGGGACCACTGGGCCGCGGCAGACGCCGGAGCTGCTCGACATCGTGTCCCGGGACAACCGCCGCGTCTACGACATGCGTGCCGTGCTCGACGTCGTATTCGACATCCCCGACTGGTTCGAGGTACAGCCGCAGTTCGGCAAGGCGATCATCTGCGGGCTCGCCCGCCTCGGCGGCCATCCGGTCGCGGTAGTGGCCAACCAGCCGCAGGTGCTGGCCGGCTCCATCGACGCCGACGCCGCCGACAAGGCCGCGCACTTCATCATGGTGGCCGACTCGTTTCACCTGCCCATCGTGTTCCTTGCCGACAATCCCGGCATGCTGCCCGGCAGCCGCTCCGAGCGCAGCGGTGTGTTACGTGCCGGCGCGCGGATGTTCGCCGCGCAGACCGCCGCCACCACGTTGAAACTGCATGTCACGCTGCGCAAGGCGTATGGGTTCGGGTCCATGGTCATGTCGCTGTTGGGCTTCGACCATCAGGTCGCGACTTTCGCGTACCCCGGCGCGACGATGGGCGCCATGAGCGCCGCGGCGCTCAGCCGCGCGTCACACGCCGGCGAAGACCTCTCGGTCAAGCTGCGCGACGCCGAGCTGCAGGCGTCCTTCCGGTCCGCCGAGCACATGGGCTTCGACGAACTGATCGATCCCCGGGAGACGCGTGACGCCCTGCTCGCCTCTCTGAAGCGCGGCCTGTCCAGCAGGCAGGCGGCCGCCGAACCGGTCACCCGGACCGTCATCATGCCTTAGGACTGCCGCGAAACTGCAACTAGCGACGCGTTTACCGAGTGGGAGCGTCGGTAGTTACAGTCTCGCGGTAATGAGCGACGATCGGCTCGAGCTCGTCGGGTGTGGCACCGTGCATGATGACCGCGTCGGCCCCGTAGTCGAATTCCTTGCGGATGCGGTCCACGCACTGCTGCGCCGACCCGGTGGCCGACGGTTCCAGCCATTCGTCGGGAATCAGCGTCGCGATGTGCTCGATCTGCTCGGCCGTGCCCTTGTGATCGATCCCGCCCGCGATCGAGGTAACCACCGGGTCTTCCCGGAAGCGTTGCAGCACAGCGGGATCCCAGTTGTTGGTCTCGACCAGCAGATCGCCGTAGCCCTGCAGATAGGTGGCCAGGCGCGCCACGGTCTTCTTCAACCGCAGTTCCTCGGGCAGATGGTCACCGACGGTGGCGAAACACGACCACACCCGGACGCTGTCGGGGTCACGGCCGGCCTTCTCCGCGGCCGACTTCACGGTTTTGACGCTGTGCTGCAGGGTCTCGGGGGTGAAGTAGGTATGCAGTATGACGTCGTCGAACACGCGTCCCCCTAGCGCGAGCGTGTTGGGCCCGAAGGCCACCAGCGCCAACCGTATGTCTTCGTTGAAGTCGGGATCGAGGAACAGGATGGGGTACTTGCCCATCGGGCCGTCGTGGTTGAAGATCAGCTCGCCATGCCACAGCCGGCGCATGACCCGGGCCCAGTCCTCCATCTGCGCCGTCGTCACCGGCGGGATGCCGAAGGCCCCGTAGATCGCGGCGATGCCACGGCCGATGCCCAGGGTGAACCGGCCGCCGGACAGGCGATGCATCGTGGTCCCCCACGAGCCGGTGATCAAGGGATGGCGGGTGTTGTGATTGGTTGCGGCGGTGGCGATCTGCATTCGATTGGTCACCGCGCACGCCGCCCCCACCAGAGACGACGCCTCTTTGACGTTCCACCGCTCGGAGATGAAGGCGGTGCCGAAGCCGAGTTCCTCGCCGCGACGGGCCTCGTCCATCAAGGTTGCCGGGCCCTCACCACCGGCCCCGGCCAGCAGGTAGAAGCCCAATTCGTCAAGCGAACGCTCACTCAATTCCAAACCCCTTGCTGGTAGCCGCAGTTCCACACCTCGGTTATCTTGCCATCGACGACGCGGAACACCTCGATGCTGGCGATGTTGGTCTCGGTGCCGTCCTTGGTGGTGATCGTCGAGTCGTAGACGATCGCCACGTGCTCGCCGTCGTCGCCCTCGATGACAACGTTGAGGTCGAAGTGCAGCGAGTCGGCCATCTGCCACATGTCCGCCACCCGCTGCACCGCTTCGGCGTGGGTCAGCGTGCGCGCCCCGCCGACTTCGTGCCGAATCACTGTGTCGGCCAACAGTTCCGCGGCCAGGCCGATGTTGCATTCGTTCCACACGACGAGGTTGTAGAGCTCGACCACCGTACGTGCCGTCCACGTGGCCGCCATCAGTCGGGCACCGGGTCGTCTTGGCGCGAGGCGACGTCGCGCAGAAAACGGTCGGTGACGCACTGCACGCGCCGCGAGAAGATGTGTCCGACGTGGCTGCCGTCATACCAGTACAGTTGACCACCCCACCGTTCCTGCAAGGCATCGGTGGGCTCGCGCATCGCCATCCGGTCGTGCCACGCTCCGACGATGAGCCGGCGATCCGGCGGCGGGGCCGGAGTGACCGCCAAGGGATCGATCACCGACGTCAGCTGGCTGACCACGGGGGATTCCAGCAGTTCGCGAAACCCGTCCCGCGACGGGCCCCACCGCTGCAGGTGCCGCGCGATCATGGCGTTGAGCCCCAGGATGGGCGTGTAGAGGGCGACGGCGTCGGTCTGCTTCTCCAGGTGCGAAACCAGCGCGGCCACCGGAGTGCCCATCGAAATCCCGGCCACCACAACGGCGGTGGCTTGCGGCTGCACCCAGCGCACGACGGCGCGCACCTCGGAGACCACGCGCATCATTCCCGCGACATTGCCCAGCGGATCCATGTCGGGATAGACCGGCCATTGGCGCCGTCGGCAACCGTGGCCGGGCTGCACCGGCAGCGCGACGTTGAACCCCAGCTTGTGATGCAGCCGTCCGATCCGGGACAGCAGCAGGTCTTCGGTGCCACCCTGGCCGGCGCCGTGTACCCATACCAACCACGGCCTGGGCCCGTCGTGGTGCCGGCACAGGTGCACCACCGCCCGAGCCGGCCCGCCAAGGCCGTCGGCCTCCAGCGTGGCGGGCAACGCCGGGTCGTGCTCGAAGGCCATCCGTTCATACGCCAGACCCGCGATGCTGCGCCTGTGTATGGAGGTTGCCCGCAACGGTTTCGGGTCGACATGGGCGCGGTCGATACCGAGCGACGAAAGCTCCTCGGCCGCGGCGGTGCACGCATCCAACGGCCGCATCGCCGCGGGGCTTCTGCCCAGCAGCGAAAAGCCGCTCAGCACCAGCTCGTCGAGCATCGCCTCGCCGAACTGGCGCGCACCGCGTGGCGACAGTGGCGCCCAGCCGGTCGACTCTTGCAGCCCGGCGACCGTGCGCGGCACCAGCATTCCCAGTTCGCGGGCCACGTCTTTGGCCAGTCCCAGTCCGTTCAATGCCATTGCCATGTCGCTCACCTTCACCAGCTAGGCCAGCTTGAAACCGGTGTATCCGCCGGTCGCGATTTCGTCGCAGCGGCGCCGGTATTCGGGAATGCCGCCGGTATAACCCTTGTACATCCGCTTCTTGCCCGGCACGTTGCCGCCGTTGTACCAGGAGTTGCACGACTGGTGAACCAACACCGTCGGCGCAACCAGCGCGGTGGCGTGTTCGATCCAACCCTGCTGAGCGGTGCTCAGCGCCTCAATGGTGCGAAGGTCGTTGGCGCGCAAATACGCAATGCAGTCACCGATCCACTCCACGTGCTGTTCGAGCGCGGCGACGAAGTTCGTGGCGGCGCTCGGGCTGCCCGGGCCCTGAACCGTGAAAAGGTTCGGGAAGCCGGCGACCGCGATGCCCAGATACGACAGCGGTCCTTCGGTGGCCCAGAATTCGCCCAGCGACATCCCGCCTCGACCGCGGACGTCGATCCGGCTGAGCGCGCCTGTCATGGCATCGAATCCGGTGGCGTAGACGATGACGTCGAGTTCGTGCAGCTGGTTCTCGGTGCGGATGCCGCCCGGTGTGACCTCGCGGATCGGCGACTTCCGCAGATCGACCAGGGTGACGTTGTCCCGGTTGAACGTTTCGTAGTAGCCCTGGTCGATGATCGGTCGCTTGCACGCAAAGGAATGCACCGGCACCAATGACGCGGCGGTGTCCGGGTCTTTGACGATCCGGGCCACCGCCTCGCCGTACAGTGTGGCGGCCATCCGGTTGGCCTCGATGTCGAAGAAGATGTCGCCCCAGTTCAACGCGCCCATCACACCGTTCTCCTCGATGGCGCGCAGCTGTTCCTCGCGTGTCGCCGACTTCAGCGGTGGCCTGCCGAGCATCTCGAGCAGGACGGAGAAGGCGCTCAACCGCGCCGCCCCGATCGGGTGGGCTCGTTGGGCAGCCCGAATGTCGTCGTAACGCGCCTTCATCTCGTCGAGTTCGCCCGGCTCGAACCGGCGCACCCGCCAGGGCAGCGTGTAGGCGGGCGAGCGCTGAAACACGCTCAGGTGCAGGGCTTCTCGGGCAACCACCGGAATGAGCTGAACGCCGGTCGAGCCGGTGCCGATGACGCCGACGCGCTTGCCGGTGAGGTCCGCGCCGCCCTCGGGCCAGCGGCTGGTGAACAGTGAGGTCCTGGCGAAGGTGTCCATTCCGGGAATGTCGGGTTCCAGCGGCACCGACAAAATGCCCGAGGCGGCGACGACGAACGGCACCCGGAAGGATTCGCCGGCTTCGGTGCGCACCAGCCACACGCCGGCCCCTTCGTCGAACGTCATCGCGACGACCTTGGTGCCGAATTGGATGTCGCGACGGAGGTCGAGCCGGTCGGCCACGAAGTTCAGATAGGCCTCGATCTCGGGCTGGGCCGGCATCGACTCGGTCCAAACCCACTCCTGCTGAATCTCTTCGGAGAAGCTGTAGGAGTATTCGATGCTCTCGATGTCACATCGTGCACCCGGGTACCGGTTGAAAAGCCAGGTGCCGCCGACGTTTCCGGCCATCTCGAGCACCCGGGTCGATATCCCGAGTTGCCGCAGCCGGTGCAGCATGTACAGCCCGGAGAATCCGGCGCCGATGATGAGCACATCGAACGATGTGTCAGCTTCGGCCATCGTCACCACCGGTCATCTTCAAGATGGTTCGGGTCAGGTGCAGGCTTTTGATCCGCCAGCGGCCGTCGCTCTTCTGGTAGGTCTCGTGGTAGTGACCGGCCCCGTACAACTCGCGGCCGTCACCGAAGATCAGCAGGTCCTCCATCGCTCAGATGCCGGTCGCGGTGGTGGCCGAGGTGAGGCTGAGCTCGGGGGTGTGACTTTCCTGCAGAGGAAGTGCAGGGTCGCCTACGTTCTCGAGCCCGCCCATCACCACGGGAACGAAGTTGTCAACGCCTTCGATCGGTGCCGCGGTCATGGGATCGGCGCCGGCGGTCGACACCGCCATGTCCAGCCTGACTACGACGTCGGTGGTGAACACGTCGCGCCAGGCTTCGACGTCCTTGGTGTCGAGAAAGCGACAGTAGCGTGCCTTCAACTGGCGAAGCGCTTCCAGCTCGTCAGCCGCCTCAGTCATGTCACTCCCTTGCCGCTTACGAACCAGACTGCTGAAATCTATACTGTAACGGACTTAGTATCTATCGGGAATTGAGAGGCTTCGCGTGAAAGTCCCATTCACCTGGAAGGTCACCGGCTGGTTCATGGTCGGCTGGTCGCCGGAGTTCCCCATCGGCGAGGTCCGGCCGCTGCACTATTTCGGCGAGGATCTGGTGGCCTACCGGGACGAACAACGTGAGCTGCACGTCCTGGAAGCACACTGCAAACACCTCGGCGCGCACATCGGCCATGGCGGCAAGGTGATCGGCGACTGCGTCGAATGCCCCTTCCACGGATGGCGCTGGGGTCCGGACGGCACCAACCGATACATCCCCTATCAGCCGGACCGGCCCAACCGCGGGCTACGGCTCAAGGTGTTCCCCGTGCGGGAGCAGTACGACTGCGTCTTCGTCTGGCACCACCCGGACGGCAAGGAGCCGCAATGGGAGATGCCGGACATCTTCCACAAGTTCCCGCAATTCGAGACCGATCCGGCGGCGTACTACCGGGCGTACCCGGAATTTTCCCGGCGCGCGGAACGGGAACCGGTGCATCCGCAAATCGTGGCCGAGAATGCCTCCGACAGTGCGCATTTCGAGTACGTGCACCACGCCACCGTGACGCCCCGGGTGCTGGACTGGAAGATCGTCGACCAGGAATGGCGGTTCGTCGCGGGCTGGCCGGATGCGCGTAGCGACAACCCCGACGATCTCGCGTTGCGCTTCCACAGCCACTTGTTCGGCCTCGGCGGTGCGATCAGCGTCTTCGAGGGCGCACAGAATCATCGGCTGATCTTCACCTGCACACCGGTCGACGACGAATGCTCGGACCTGTTCTACTCGATCTGGTGGCCGCGGCTCCCCGGCGACACCGCGGCCATTCCCGACGGCAAACTGCGGGAGGTCATCGAGAAACAATTCCTGTCCACCGTGTTCGACGACCTGCAAATCTGGCGCTACCAGAAATACGTGGAACACCCCGCGCTGTCCAAGGTCGACGCGAAAGGCTATATGGCACTGAGGAAATGGGCGACACAATTCTATGATGTCGCTCCGGCGGGCGCCCCCGCATGACGGACCGGCTGGCCGGACTGGTCGCACCCGAGCGCACCGCGATCGTCACCCAGGAGTGCCAGGGTGCGGTGATGGGCCCCGATGCCGGGCTGGCGATGCTCGCCGAGGAGGCCCGCCGCGAGGCGCTGCCCAACATCGCGCGCCTGCTGCCCGCGGCCCGGGCGGCCGGGGTGCGCGTCGTGCACTGCCTGGTGCAGCGGCGGCCCGACGGGCTCGGCTCCAATCACAACGCGAAGATTTTCGCGATGGGCGGCGGCAGCCGGGTGGACATCACGCCCGGCACGCCGGGTGCGGAGCTGCTGCCCGAATTGGGGCCGGAGCCTTCGGACTTGGCGTTGCGCCGGTGGCACGGCGTGGGCCCGATGGGCGGCACGGACCTGGACGCGGTGCTGCGCAATCTCGGGGTGTCGACCATTGTCGTGGTTGGCGTTTCGCTGAACATCGCAATCCCAAATCTCGTCATGGACGCCGTCAACGCCGCCTACCGGGTGGTCCTGCCCCGCGATGCGGTCGCCGGTGTACCCGCCGACTATGGTGCAGCGATGATCGCCAACACGCTGTCGCTGCTGGCCACCATCACCAGCACCGACGATCTGCTCCGGGCATGGGACGAGGGAACGCGATGACCGAAACGGCGCCCGAAGTGCGTGGCGGATTCCCCGATGTCACCCCCGTGGAGCACGCTCCCGCGGAACTGGGCCCGTTCGTCGCCGCTCTGCGTCGCCTGCAGGACCTGACCGTGTCCACTAAGCCGGACCCCGCGCTGTGGGCCGCCGCGACCGCGCACCTGGAGGACGCTTGCGCGCTGCTGGAGGGCCACGAGGTCCCGGAGACCGAGGCGGTGGCCGGCCGGGTGCTGAGCCTGCCCGGCCTGGCCCATCCCCTCATGCCGCCCTGGCTGTTGACCGAGTCCGGTCGCGACGGCGTGCGGATGGCCGGTCACTTCACCACGTCGCACATCGGCGGCAACCGGGCGGTGCACGGCGGCATGATCCCGCTGTTCTATGACTGGCTGTTCGGCATGGTCGTGACCACCGCGGGCATCCGGCCGACGCGCACGGCCTATCTGCACGTCGACTTCCGCAACATCACCCCCATTGAACAGCCGCTGACCGCCCATGGCCGCATCACCAGCGTCGAGGGTAGGAAAGTTTTCATTGACGCTACTATGATAGCCGCCGATGGAACCTTGCTCAGCGAAGCCAACGGCTTGATGGTTCGTTTGCTACCCCACCAGCCGTGAGTGGCACGATGTCCGACACCACAACAGCATTCACGGTTCCGGCCGTCGCGAAGGCGGTCGCCGCCGCCATCCCCGATCGGGAGCTGATCATCCAGGGGGATCGGCGCTACACCTACCAGCAGGTGATCGAGCGCTCCAGCCGGCTGGCAGCGTACCTGCACGCCCAGGGACTGGGATGCCACACCGAGCGCGCCGCGCTGGGCGGCCACGAGGTGGGCCAAGACCTGCTGGGCCTCTACGCCTACAACGGAAACGAATTCGTCGAGGCCCTGCTGGGCACCTTCGAGGCGCGAGTCGCCCCGTTCAACGTCAACTTCCGCTACGTGAAAAGCGAGCTGCAATATCTGCTGGCGGATTCCGGCGCGACCGCGCTGCTCTACCACGCCGCGTTCGCGCCGCGGGTGGCCGAGATCCTGCCGGACCTGCCACAGCTGCGCGTGCTGATCCAGATCGCGGACGACTCGGGCAACGACTTGGTCGAGGGCGCAGTCGATTACGAGGCGGCCCTGGCGTCGGTGTCGCCGGAACCGCCGCCGGTGCAGCCCTCCGCCGACGACTTGTACGTCCTGTACACCGGTGGCACGACGGGCATGCCGAAGGGCGTGTTGTGGCGCCAGCACGACATTTTCATGACCTCGTTCGGCGGCCGGAATCTCATGACCGGCGAGCCGTCGAACTCCATCGACGAGATCGTCGAACGTGCCGCCTCAGGCGCGGGTACCAAGCTGATGATTCTGCCGCCGCTGATCCACGGTGCGGCCCAGTGGAGCGTGATGACCGCCATCACCACCGGGCAGTCCGTCGTCTTTCCCACGGTCGTCGATCATTTGGACGTCGACGACGTGGTGCGCACCATCGAGCGGGAAAAAGTCATGGTGGTCACGGTGGTGGGCGATGCGATGGCGCGCCCCCTGGTCGCCGCGATCGAGAAGGGGATCGCCGACGTGTCGTCGCTGACGGTCGTCGCCAACGGCGGCGCGCTGCTGACCCCGTACGTCAAGCAACGCCTGATCGAAGCGCTGCCGAACGCCGTTGTCATCGACGGCGTCGGCTCGTCGGAGACCGGGGCGCAGATGCACCACATGTCGACGTCGGGGGCGGTGGCCACGGGCACGTTCAACGCCGGGCCGGACACCTTCGTGGCCGGCGAGGACCTGACGGCAATCCTGGATCCGGGCCACGACGGGATGGGCTGGCTGGCGCAGCGGGGCTATGTTCCGCTCGGCTACAAGGGCGATGCGGCCAAGACGGCCAAGACATTTCCGGTGATCGACGGCGTCCGGTACGCCGTCCCCGGTGACCGCGCGCGCCACGGCACCGACGGCTCCATCGAATTGCTGGGCCGGGATTCGGTCACCATCAACTCCGGGGGCGAGAAGATCTTCGTCGAGGAGGTCGAAACGGCCATCGCGTCGCATCCCGCGGTGGCCGACGTGGTGGTCGCCGGCCGGCCGAGCGAACGGTGGGGCCAGGAGGTCGTCGCCGTGGTGGCGCTTGCACCGGGAGCCAGCGCCGAGTCCGAAGAACTGGTGGCGCACGCCGCGCAGACGCTTGCGCGCTACAAACTCCCCAAAGCGGTCGTGTTCCGGCCGGTCATCGAACGCAGCCCGTCGGGCAAGGCCGACTACCGTTGGGCGCGCGAGCAAGCGGGGAACGGCTGACCGGTGCTGCCGGCGGCCCGCCGCGGGAAGGCGTAGATCATGTCGTTGCTGCAACAGGACGAGACGCTCACGGCATCGACCGAAGTGCGGGCCTCCCCGGAGCGGATCTACGCCGTCGTCTCCGACGTCACCCGCATTCCGGAGTGGAGTCCGGAGACAACGCGCGCAAAGTGGCTGGGGCCGGACCGTTTCCAGGCCTGGAACCGCCGTCGCCTGGGCCGGTGGCGCACCGTTGCCGACGTCGTCGAAGCCGAACCGGACACAGGTTCTCATTCGTCGTTCAGGCGATGGGTAAGGACTGGACGCAATGGACGTACCTCATCGAGCCCGGTTCCACCTCCGGCACAACGCGTCTCACCGAAACGTTCCGGATGTGCGTTCGGCTTCCGTTCGGCGCGGTCGCATTCGAGCACCTGTTCTTGCTCGTCCGGGACCGTCGCGGAGATCTGCAGAAGAACCTCGACGTTTCGGTAAACCGGATCCGCCGGATCGTCGAGGCAGGAGTGGAGGCGTGACAAACTCATGAAGTACCAAGGTCGTGTCGCAGTGGTAACCGGTGCCGGCTCCGGTATCGGCCGCGCCTTGACGCGGGCGCTTACCCGGGATGGGGCGCACGTCGCGGCATCCGATATCGACCCGAACGGCCTGGCCGAGACCCAGGCGGCGTGTCCCGCCGGGCAGGTCACGCCCTATAGGGTCGACGTCGCCGACCGGGATGCGGTGATGAGCTTCGCCGAAGAGGTGCGCCGCCAGCACGGCCCCGCGGCAATGCTGTTCAACAATGCCGGAGTCGACCTGTTCGCCAGCGTGGCGGACATGTCCTGGCAGGACTTCGACTGGCTGATGGGCATCAACGTCGGAGGCGTCATCAACGGGACCAAAGCCTTTCTGCCACAACTCATCGAGGCCGGTTCGCCGCGACGCCCCGCCCGGTTGATCAACCTGTCCAGCGCCTTCGGCCTGATCGCGATTCCCTACCAAGGCGCCTACAGCACTTCGAAGTTCGCGGTGCGTGGCTTCACCGAAGCGCTGCGGCAGGAGATGATCATCGAACGCCGTCCCGTGACCGTGCACTGCGTGCATCCCGGTGTCGTGCGTACCAACTTCGGAGCCAACATGCGCACGTCGGACACCGAGGATCCCGAGGTCGCGGCCAAACTCTTCGACCGCGCTGCACTCACCTCTCCCACCAAGGCCGCCCAGCTCATTTTGCGTGGGGCCGAAAGGAATCAGGCCAGAATCCTCATCGGGGCCGACGGGCGCGCGATGGCCGCGATGCCGCGGTTGCTCGGTGTGCGCTACGCGGGCCTGCTGGCGCGCGCCGCGAGGCTGACCAACTCCGCGCACGCCGACCGCTAGAACGCTGTTCGACTGTGCCGTGAGGGCGTTCGTCGAGTGTGCTCATGAATCACCTTCGGTGTCCGGGCCGGCGAGCGGCCTCGCCCGGTCATGCCCATATTGCCTACTGTAATAATTACAGTACGATCTCACGAAGAAGTGTTCGATCGTGCTGAGATCAAGATGCTGGAGATCAGGTGACGACCAACGTTCACACCGCCGCCGGTGCCGGCGACGAGACCGTCAGCCTGCGCGACCCCTACCCGTTCTTTGCCCGCAAACGGCGAGAGGCCGGCGTGTTCGCCGGCTCGGTGATGGACTACTCCAAGACGCCGGAGTCCCTGATGCCCAAGCGGGAGTACTCCGCAATGTCGTTCGACGCGGTCAACACGGTGTTCCGGGACGGCCGGGTGTTCAGTTCCAAGCCGTACGACAAGACCATCGGCCTGTTCATGGGTCCGACGATCCTCGCGATGGAGGGCAAGAAGCACCGCGAACACCGCAACCTGGTGTCCGCGGCATTCAAGTCGAAGGCGCTGGCCCGCTGGGAGCCGACCATTGTGCGGCCGATCTGCAATGCCCTGATCGACGAATTCATCGAGACCGGCAGGGCCGACCTGGTCCGGCAGTTCACCTTCGAATTTCCCACCCGGGTCATCGCCCGGCTGCTCGGGCTGCCCGATGACGACCTGCCGATGTTCCACACCCGCGCCGTGCAGTTGATCAGCTACCACGTCAGCTACGAGCGTGCCTTCGAGGCGTCGACGGCGCTCAAGGAGTACTTCGTCGAGCAGATCGAACAGCGCAAGTCCAAGCCCACCGAGGACATCATCGGCGACCTGGTCACCGCGGAGATCGACGGCGAAAAGCTCAGCGACGAAGCCATTTACTCGTTCCTGCGGCTGCTGCTGCCCGCCGGGCTGGAAACTACCTACCGCTCTTCGGGAAACCTGCTCTATCTGTTGCTCACGCACCCGGAGCAGTTCGCCGCGCTGCAAGCCGACCGCGAGCTTCTGGCACCCGCCATCGAGGAAGGGCTGCGCTACGAAACACCGCTGACCACCGTGCAACGCTTCACGACCGAGGACACCGAGTTGGAAGGTGTGAAGATTCCGGCACGTTCGGTGATCGGGGTGTGCATCGGATCAGCCAACCGCGACGAGCGGCGCTGGGAACGCCCCGAAGAATTCGACATCTTCCGCAAGCCCACGCCGCACATCTCGTTCGCCGCCGGTGAGCACACCTGCCTGGGATTGCATCTGGCGCGGCTGGAGACGCGCGTCGCAATGGAATGCCTGTTGAACCGGCTGACCAACGTCAGCTTGCTGACCGAGGATGACCCGCACATCCACGGTCAGCCCTTCCGGTCACCGAATGCGCTTCCGGTGACGTTCGACGCGAAGTAGGGTCCACAAAATGGTCAAAGTCATGGCGGGCTTTCGGGTCCTGGAACTTGCGCAGTTCACCTTCGTCCCGGCGGCGGGAGCGATCCTCGCGGACTGGGGAGCGGACGTCATCAAGGTCGAACACCCGCTGCGCGGCGACACCCAACGGGGCTTCATCAACATGGGTGGCATTCAACTCGATCCGGAGCGGCACCCGCTGATGGAGCATCCCAACCGGGGCAAACGCAGCGTTGGCATCGACGTCTCGACGCCGGGCGGTCAGGAAGTGATCTACGAGCTGGCCAAGACCGCCGACGTGTTCCTCACCAACTACATGCCCGCGCAGCGACAGAAGCACAAGTTCGACGTGGAGCACATCCGCGCGGTGAACCCGAACATCGTGTATGCCCGCGGTTCGGCCTACGGCGACAAAGGGGCCGAGCGTGACACCGGCGGCTATGACGGAACGGCGTTCTGGACGCGCAGCGGCATCGGTTACGCGCTGACACCGGAGGAGCTGGGCGGTGCACTGGGACAAGGCATTCCCGCGTTCGGCGATTCGATCGGCGGCATGTTCATCGCGGGTGGCATCTCGGCCGCGCTGTTGCACCGAGAGCGCACCGGCGAGGCCGTCGAGCTCGACGTGTCGCTGCTGAGCACGGCCTGGTGGGCGGCGGGCGCCAGCGTGACGCAGGGCATGGAGACCGGCGAGGTCATGCGCACCCCGATGCCGGGTTCCGGCGCGCAGTCGGTGAACCCGTTCATGGGCAACTACGAAACCTCCGACGGCGGCACGATCAACCTGTGCATCATCAGCCCGACCGGCCTGATCCGCGACACGTTCGAGCACCTGGGCATCCCCGAGGCGGCCGACGATCCCCGCTTCTCCGACGTGCTTCCGCTGATCCAGAACGCCGACGCCGCCGCCGAACTGATCGCAAAGGCCTTTGCCGGCAAGCCCTTTGACTATTGGCGGCAACACCTCAAAACGATGAAGGGCCAATGGGCACCGTTCCAGAGCCTCATCGACCTGATCGACGACGAGCAGGCCATCGCTAACGACATGATCGCCGAGGTCGAGCTCGCCGCCGGCGGCAAGCCGTTCCGGGTGGTCCGCGGCCCCGTGCAGTTCAACCACGAGCCGTTGACGACGACGCGCGCGCCGCAGGCCAGCGAGCACACCGAGCTGGTGTTGATGGAGCTGGGCATGGACTGGGACCGCATCGAGGAACTCAAGGACGCAGGAGCCATTGCGTGACCTCCAATAGCAACGATGTCGCCATCATCGGCGTGGGTTTGCACCCGTTCGGGCGCTTCGAGGGGAAGTCGGCGATGCAGATGGGCGTCGACGCCATCCTCGCCGCGGTTGCCGACGCCGGTATCGCTTGGCGGGACGTCCAATTCGCCACCGGCGGTAGCTGGACGGTGGCCAACCCGGACGCGATCGTCGGCATGGTCGGCTTGACCGGCATCCCGTTCACCAACGTGTTCAACGCGTGCGCGACCGCGGCCAGCGCCGCCAAGGCGTGCGCCGACGGCATCCGGTTGGGCGACTACGACATCGGGATCGCCGTCGGGCTGGATAAGCACCCGCGGGGAGCGTTCACCGAGGACCCCGCCCTGGTTGGGATGCCGCGCTGGTATGCGGAGAACGGGCAATACCTCACGACTCAGTTCTTCGGCATGAAGGCCAACCGCTACCTGCACGACCACGGCATCTCCCAGCAGACCCTGGCCAGGGTCGCCGCCAAGAACTTCCGCAACGGGGCCATGAACCCCAACGCATTTCGCCGCAAGCCGATCTCCGAAGAAGACATCCTGAACTCGGCGATGCTCAATTATCCGCTGACCCAATACATGTTCTGTGCGCCCGACGAGGGGGCCGCGGCCGTGGTCATGTGCCGCGCGGACATCGCGCACCGCTACACCGCCAAGCCCGTCTACCTGCGGGCGGTGGAGGTCCGCACCCGCCGCTACGGCGCCTACGAGGTGAACACCACCTGCGCTCCCGTCGAAGAAGACGTGGCCCCAACGGTTTACGCCGCACGTAGCGCGTTCGAGAAGGCCGGCATCGCCCCCGACGATGTCGACGTGATCCAGTTGCAGGACACCGACGCCGGCGCCGAGATCATCCACATGGCCGAGTGCGGATTCTGCGAGCACGGCGATCAGGAGAAGCTGCTGGCCGACGGCGCCACCGAGATCAACGGGGCGATGCCGGTCAACACCGACGGCGGGCTGATCGCCAACGGCGAGCCCATCGGCGCCTCCGGCCTGCGGCAGATCCACGAAATCGTGCGCCAACTCCGCGGTGAGGCGGGCGGGCGCCAAGTGCCCGGCAACCCAAAGGTGGGATTCACTCAGCTCTATGGCGCGCCGGGCACCGCCGCGGCGACGATCCTCACCACCTGAGCGGGGTGGGCGCCGAGGAGCCGATGCCGGCCGCGCCGTGCGACATGAACGCCATTACCTGGCGCCGCTACGCCTGCAGGTACACCGTTGGTCGGTGGGCACATTTTTCATCACGCTCTCGGCGTGCTGACCACAGCCCGCCCACGTGATCTTGCCGCAGTGGCTGCAACGCACGAGATAGCACACGGTTGTTCTCTATGGTAGGGCGAAACAGCCTCGGCCGCTACGCCTTTACCGCAGCTTTGCGCTCAGCGATCTTCGCACGGACCGCCTCCATGTTGAGCCCTTCGATCTGACCGATCAGGTTGCCCAGCACCGCGGGTGACATTGCTCCCGGCTGACTGTAGATGAGGGTTCCCTCACGGAATGCCATGATTGTCGGAATCGACCGGATGCCGACGGCAGCGGCAAGTGCGCGCTCGGCTTCGGGGTTCACCTTGGCGTGCACGATATCCGGGTGGTTTTGTGCCGACCGTTCGAAGGTCGGCGCAAAAGCCCGACACGGTCCGCACCAAGGGGCCCAGAAGTCGACGAACACGATCGGATTTGCGCGTATCGTCGACTCGAAATCGGCGCCGGTCAGTGTTTTGACGGTCATCAGTGTTCCTTTCGGGGTTCTGGGCCGGCCCCGCAGGGAGGCCGAAGACGCCAGCGACACCCGGGGCCACCGACGGTCCTGCATAACAAATCATTGAGGCGATCCGGCGCCGGTATTCGCGGTCTCGTCTGCGAATTCGCAGAACGCGTCATAGGCACGAGCACCGTAGATCGTCGCGGGCCCGCCGTGCATAAGGATGCTGACGCCGATCGCCTCCGCGGCCTCCTCCTTAGTCGCGCCGGCACGGGCTGCCCCCTGGGCGTGGGAGGCGATGCAACCGTCGCAGCCGGCCACGACGCCGATCGCCATCGCGATCAGCTCCTTGAATTTCCTGTCCAAAGCGCCCGAGGACAACGCGCCGTTACTCATCTCTGCAAATCCCCGATATACCTCGGGGATCATCTTGCGCAGGGCGCGGTGCTGCAGATTGAGGTCGTCTAGGACCTGGTGGTGGCGGTCTTTCGTCATACTCATAACAACACCTATACGGGTAGGGGTATTCTCCCTCCGAAGATCTGGGCCGGTTACCTTCCGGGCGGCCCCACCGAACGCGGGCCTCCCGGTGGCATCATGCCGCCTGGGTTCATCATCGGGCACCTGCCTGCGTTGCCATCAGCGTCGTCCACCCAATCACGGTGTGGCCATCCGCCCTCGTATGTGGACATGGCCAGCGCGACACCAGAGAAAAAGATGACGGCGGTCACGAACACCACACCGGCAACGATGCCCACCCATGCCGCGATCTGACCCAGCCGACTCGGCCGCTCGTATGATTCATTGGCAGAGGGCTGTTGAGCCTCGCTGGTGGTGACCCTCCCCAATTCGGGCCTATCAGTCATGTTTTGAACGATGTAGCACTTAGGCCACCCCCGATAGAGTCAATGGGCCCTAGAACTGGGACATCACCACGCGCATTCTGACCTTGGAGCATCCTGGCGTTAGTCGAATTGCCGGCTTTGACCGAGGAGTTACTCCTTCCCCTCAAACCGATTTACCAGCGCAAGGGGATCACGTTTCATCAGGGGCTCGCCACGGCGATCCGAGGCGGTGGAGGCGCTCGACCTGGTCGTCGCCAAGTTGAAGGCAGGCGAGAAGCAGCGCCTGGTAATTGGCGTCGAACACGGCACCGGCACCTGCACCTGCGAGGGCGCGGCGTTCGAGTGCGCCTTTACAAGGCGAGCCCGCCCGTTCTGGTGGCTGATCCTGAGTGAGAGGCACGCGATGGACGAGAACACCTACTCAGACGTGAATGCGCTGACAGCCGAGCGTATTGCCGACGCACCGCTGCCCACCCATTCGACGCTGCGGATGCGTCAGAACGTCTTCGTCCAGTTCGGGCGCTTCGTCCGTATCAACCTCAAGATGCTGCGGGTCATCTACGGGCACGGATGACGGGGTGGCTTAGATTTGACGCGCGCCAAGACCGAAGTCAGGAGACCTTTTTGACCGGCGGCGCGTACGCCGGCTTGCCCAAGCCCAGCATGTACTGCGCGATCATGTTGCGGAACACCTCGAGGGTGCCGCCGTAAATCCCGACCAGGGGCGCGAAGCGATAAACGTACTCCGCGGCGCCGTCGTCGGCCGCGCCGTCGGTGCCGTTGGGCAGGGTGGACGCGGTGCCGAGGATGTCCATCAGGTCCGGGGAGATGTCACGCATCGTCTGCGCCAGGGCGACGCGACCGAAGATGCTCGGCGCGCTCAGCGACGCTTCCATCCGTGCGGCGCTGCGCCCCAAGCGATATGCCACGGCCGAGTCGTCAATGAGCCTGCGCCCGTTCGGGTTTCGCTCTGCGACTTTGGCCGCGGCCTTGTCCAGGGCGTCGGCCATGAAACCGGCCTGATGCATCATGATCGACACGTCCTGCAGCCCGTCCGGAGCGGCCGCCACCGCACCGTGCTCGGTGTTGAGGGGTTCACGCAACACCGTCCAGCCCGCGTTCACATCGCCCAGGCGGTACTTGTCGTCGACGCGCACGTCGCTGTAGTAGACGATGTTGGTGCGGTCGCCGTCGACGGTGCGGATGCCCTGGATCTCGATGCCCGGAGAGTTCAGCGGGACCAGGAACATGGTCAGGCTCTTGTGCTTCTGAGCGTCCGGATCGGTATTGGTGATGAGGAAAACGTACTGGCAGTTGTGCGCTCCGGTGGTGAACATCTTGGACCCGTTAATGACCCAACCGTTGCCGTCGCGGACCGCGCGGGTTTTGCAGGTGGCGATGTCGGACCCGCCTTCGGGCTCGGTGTAGCCCAGGCACAGGCGAACGTGCCCGCTGAAGACGCCCGGTAACACCTCGTCCTGCAGCTCGGCGGAGCCGAACCTCGCGACCGAACGGGCCACCATGGCGGTGGTCCCCCAGGTCACCCAGGGCACGTGCGCGCGCCGCTTCTCCAGCTCCCAGATGCGGCGACGCAACCGGCTGAAGCCGCCGTCGGCTTCCGACTTCCATTCGCGTTCGAGGTAGCCGGCGGCACCCAATGCCAGGTGCGCCCCTTCGTCGAAGTTGTCGCCCGTTTCCCGGTCCCGGCGCTTGACGTCTTCTGTCACGTGCGTGCGCAGGAAATCACGCGCTTCCCCGAGGAAGCGCTGATCGTCGTCGGACAGCGTGACCCGTGAGAAGTCCACTTAGGCGCCCTTTCCATTCTCGCGTGCGGCAACGAGCTCGCCGATGTACTTGGCGCTGGCGCCGGGATCCCCACCGGCCAGTGCCCAGCCACGGGCACGCACCAGATACGCCGTCGCGGCCGCCTCCGCCGAAACACCAAGTCCGCCTTGGATATGTACCGCCATGGTGGCGGCCTTCGCCGCCTCCTCCGCCATGAACACGAACGCCGAGGGCGCCAGCTCCGGTCGCTCGTGCGGCTCGTTGTCCAGGAACCAGGCCGCGCGCCGCGCCAGATTGCGGCCGCCCTGCACGGTGATCGCGATGTTGGCCAGCGGATGAGAGATGCCTTGCAATGTCGAGATCGGCACACCCAGCGTGTAGCGGGTCTTGGCGAACTCGGCCGCGATGGTCATGGTCTCCTCCACCAGGCCCACCAACGCAGCGGCGCTCAGCACCCGCCACTCATCCAACGCCCGTTGATATTCCGTCAACGCATCGGAGCCGCCGGCCAGCACGGTGCGGGTGTCGGCGGTCGCCGGATCCACCCAGGCCATCGGCAGCCGGCCGATGTTGTCCACCTTGGTCGGGCGCGTGCCGAACGTGAGCGCGACGACGTCCGCGCCATCACGCACGATGATCTGGTCGGCGATCGACCCGGTGGGCAGGAGCCGAGTGCCGGACGCGATGTCGTGCTGCGGATCGAATGCGGCGAGTCGCTTGCCGTGGACGACGTCGGGTTCGGCCGCGCCGAGACGCGCGAGCAGCCGTGCGGTGCAGACCTGGTCGATCCACGGTACCGGCGCCAGCGACCGGCCGATCTCCTCGGCCACCAACGTCAGATCGACGAGCGTCGCCCCGTCCCCGCCCGCGGATTCCGGGACCGCCATGCTCGTTGCGCCCATGGCGCACAACCGCTCCCACAGATTCTTGTCGAATCCGGTCTCCTCCGCGGCGCGCACGGTTTCGATCGAACAGTGCGTCTTGAAGAAATCACGGTAGGCGGCCTGCAACGCCTCGTGATCCGGCGTCAGGCTGTAGTCGAGTCTACGTAGTTCGTAGCGGTCCATCCTCAGCCTTTCTCCCGGCCAGCGAAGAAGAATTCTTGGGCATTGTTGTACAGATAGTTGTCGAGCACGTCGGCGGGCAGGTCCAGCCCGGCGGCTTCCGGGACGACGCGGTGCATTTTCAGCACCGGCCAGTCGGAAGCGAAGATCACCTTGTTCGGTCCGCGAGTCCGCATGTAGTGCAACAGGCTCTCCGGCAACCTCTTTGGCGACCACGCCGAGGTCATCAGGCGCAGATTGGCGTATTTGATCAACAACCTGATCGCGATGTCCCACCACGGGTCTGCCCCGTGAATCATGCACAGCTTCAGTTCCGGGAATCGCACGCAGACCCGGTCGAGGTGGATCGGATTCTGCACATCCCCGGGGATGGGCGGCCCGGGAATGCCGGTGTTGACACACAGCGGCAGCTCGAGCTCGGCGCACTTGGTGTACAGCGGGTAATAGACGGCGTCGCTGGGCGGGTACTGACCGTCACCCCAAAAGCTCGGCCCCACAGCGGCATAGGCGACGGGCAGGTCATTGACGATGGCGGACAGTTCCCGCAGGGACGGCATCGGCCGCAACAGGTTGACCCCACCCATCGCCAGGGCAAAACGTTCGGGCTTCTCCTCGACGAATTTGCGCGCGGTCACCGACGGCTTGGCGAGGTTGTCCATCAGGATGGCTTTGCGCACACCCTGGGCGTCCATCTCGTCGAGCAGCTTGGCCAACTCGACCGGCTCGAACATGGACGCCGGCCCCTTGAAGTAGTCGTCACGCACCTTGATCATCCAGGTCGGCTGCTGCTCGGTCTCGCCGAAGTGCACGTTGACCAGGCAATCGATAGCTTTCATGTCGACATCGGCGCCTTTGCTGTCGCGTGACGTTTCGCCCAACGGTAATCGGCCTTGCCGTTGCCCAAGCGCTGGACCTGCTCGACGACGAAGAATTCCTTGGGCGCCTTGAACCGCGCCAGTCGCGACGTGCACAGCGTGTGCAACTCCTCGGCGCCGGCGGCGGCACCAACCCGGAGTTCGATGAGGGCGACGAGTTCTTCGCCCCAGCGCTCGCTGGGGCGACCGACCACGAGCGCGTCGGCGATCGCCGGGTGGGCGCGCAGCACCTCCTCGACCTCCTCGACGAAAACTTTCTCGCCACCGGTGTTGACCACCAACGAGTCGCGGCCGTACAACCGCAACGCCCCGTCGAGTTCCAGTCCGGCCCGGTCGCCGGATATCACCACCCGCTTGCCGTCGATCTCGGGGAAGGTCTTGCGGGTGGCGTCGGGATCGTTGAAGTATCCCAACGGTATTCGCCCTTCCCTGACAACCCAGCCCACCTCCGACTCTCCGGGGGACAGGAAGTGGCTGTAGTCCTCGGAGAGAACCAATCCGCCTTCGCGCAGCGTGAAGGTGTCGGCCTGGGTGCCGCGCCGGCTGTGGCCGAAGCCCAGGTTCCCGGTTTCCGATGAGCCGTAACCGTTGATGAGGGTGATGTGGGGTAAGAGCTCCAGCAGGGCTTGCTGATACTTCGGATTCGTTGCGGCACCGCCGGTGCCGATGGCGTACAGCGACGACAAATCGTAGGAGCCGCCCCGCAACTGCGCCACCAGCGGAGCGGCGTAGGCATCCCCCACCATAGTCATCATGCCGACCTTCTCACGCTCGGCCGTCTCCCAGACCACATGCGGGTCAAGCTTTCTGGAGGTGTCGTAGAGCACCACGGGCGTACCTGCCATCACCGCCGAGAAGGCCGTCCACATGCCGGCCGCGTGCATCAACGGCGAGACCGCGAACCACGGTGCGCCGGCCTTGCCGCGCACCTTGTCGTGGATCTCCCGGGCGCAGGCATGGTCCGCGCCGACCATCGACGACACATAGATGTCGGACTGGCGCCACAGCACACCCTTGGGCCGACCGGTGGTGCCGCCGGTGCAGATCATCAGCAGATCGTCCGGGGATGCCGTCACGCCGTGGTCGGTATCCCCCTGCGCCAGCGCGTCATCCAAAGACACCGCGCCGGGCAGTTTCGGGGCACCGCTTCCGTCGTCGACCGACAACAACACGTCAACGCCGGCGGCGGTGAGCACGTCGGCGAATTTTTCGCCCAGCCCGCGGTGGTAGATGACGGCTCGGGGCTGGACGTAATCGAGCAGCTCCGCGACCTCGCGCGGCGTGTAGTAGTAGTTGATGTTCACCGGGACGGTCCGGGCCTTGAGGCAGCCGATGACCATGTCCGGGTACAGATCGTTGTGCATGACCAGCGCCACCCGGTCCTGCCCGCACTCCCAGTTCTGCAGGGCTGCGCGTTCCCGGTGTGCCCCTAACCCGTTGCTGGCCAGGAAGTTCGCCAGCCGGCGGGTGCGCTCGGCCGACTCGCGGAAGGTGCTGCGACGGTTACCACACACCGTCATCGTGCGGTCGGGGATAACGTCGGCGATTTCGTCGAGAACCGCCCCTATGGTCCATTCACTCACGGGCGTAGCCGGCCTTGGGTTATCAAGTCGATCAAGCGGCCGAGCCGACTTGGACGCCGAGCAGATCTCGCGCGTTGTCCCGCATGATCTTTCGAACATCGGACTCGCTGAAGCCCTTCAGCTCCTCGGCGAACGACACCGGCGATTCGAGGCCTTCTCCGTGCGGCCAGTCGGAACCGAACAGAATCTTGTCGACACCGATGGCTTCGGCAAGCTCCGGCAGGTCGTCCTCGTAGTAGGGGGTGATCCACACGTTGTTGCGTAACTGCTCCACAGGGTCTTCGGGGAAATACTGCGGTTGGGTGTTCGCCGCCTTCTTCAGGCGCTTGATCAGTCGGTGCACGAAGTAAGAACCGTTCTCGATGCTGACCGCCTTGAGTTTCGGATGACGGGTGAAGACGCCGTGCACGATCATCGAGGCCATCGTGTCGTGAATCGCACGGTCGTCGAGCAGCACGTTGTCCAGCGGATCCTTGGCGCCGAAGCCCTCGAACGTCGCCTTGCCGCCCCACGCCGCCGCGATGTGCAGATAACCACTGTCGGACAGGTGGAACCCCACCGGAACACCCGCCTCGGCCAACCGGGCCCACACGGGGTCGTGGCTGGGATCGCCCAACGACCGCGGCTTGACCAACCCGGGTACCGGCGCCGGCCGCACCAGCACCAGCTTTGCGTCCCGCCCCAGCACGAAGTCGACCTCCTTGAGCGCCTCGGCCGGGTCGGCCAGCGAAATGATCGGCGCGGCAATGATTCGACGGTCCGGCCGGTCGAAGCCCCAATCCTCGTCGAGCCACAGATTGAACGCATGCACCGACGCCATCGTCGCCTCGATGTCGTGCTTGAGCGCCTCCTCGACTCCGCACCCGAAGGTCGGCAGCATGAACACCGTCTCGATGTCCTGAGTGTCCATCACCGCGACGCGGGCATCGCGGTTCTGGTACTCCGGGTGCTCGCCGAGCCGCTCGACCTTCATCAGCGACGCCGGGTCGACACCCTCGGGAATCTCGCCGCGGAACAACAGATCCAGACAGCCCGGGACGATGATCGGGTCGAAGGTGGGATTGGGGACGAAGTGGTTGACCCGGCCCCCGATCACGGCCAAGGTGCGCTTGCCCTGACTGAGCATCTGCACGCCGCGGCTCTTGAACCTCTTGTCCAGATGACGGGTGAAAGAGTCGAGCGGCTCGTAGTAGTGGTTGTCAACGTCGATCGCCTGGTAACCCAAGTCAGCCATGATCAATCCTTTCCGCCTTGCCGGCGAACATCAAGCGTCGGTCGAATCGAGGGAGGGGAATCGCGGCGGCCGCTTCTCGAGAAAACTCGTGATGCCCTCGATGACGTCGGGGCGCGGCATGGCCTCGTGCAACAAAACCTCGGCGAGCGAATTGGCCTGTACGACGTCGCGGTTCGCGTCACCGTAGACCTGCCTCTTGATCACGGCCATCGACGCCGGAGAGCAATTGGCGGCGATGTCCTCGGCATAGTCCAGGGCGCGCTTGCGCAGATCGTCCGGCGCAACAACCTCTTTGACGAGACCCAACTCGGCGGCCTCCTCGGCGAGAAAGGTCCGTCCGCTCAGCAACAAATCGAGAGCGACACCCCAGTTGGTCAACCGCGGCAGTATCCACGAGATCCCGAACTCCGCGATCAGACCGCGCCGGGCGAATACGGCGCCGAACTTCGCGCCGGCGGCGGCGAACCGCACATCGCACATCAGCGCCTGGGTCAGCCCGATGCCGACACAGGCACCGTTGATCGCCGCGATGACGGGCTTGCGCAGGGTCGTCACAAAGTGGGGTGGGCGCTCCCCGACCAAGTCGGCCAGATTCGTCTGACCAGCCTTCTCCATCGTCTCGCCGTAGCTGGGTGCCGAACTCGGTGCGCCCAAATACGCACCCGCACAAAACCCCCGGCCGCGGCCGGTCAGCACGATCGCCCGGACAGCCGGGTCCTGCTCGGCGCGGTCGATCGCCGCGTAGAACCCGGCGGCGATGTCGGGGCCCCAGGCGTTGAGACGATCCGGACGATTGAACGTCAGAATCGCAACACCGGTATCAGTGGTCTCGTACAGCACCGCCTCATCGGTGACCACACGGTCGGCGGCGCTCATCAGACCGTCCCCTCATAGCTGAACAGGCGAGTTTGTACCCATACTGTATACCTATCGGTACCGCATTCCACAACCGCGGCCATCAGGGCGCAAAACCACGACTAAACTGCGGTTTCGGACGCCGAAGCGACGCTCCTGCCCCCGCGGATCGACGATCCCCGGCACACCGATTTTGACGGGCCCGTAACTCCCGAACCGCCAGGGGCGGCCCACTATCGGGCGCAAACCGCCGGCGACGTGGCAAGACTTAAATGTTGTGGCGTGTGACACGTTGCCGCCACGTTTGCATCGACCGCGGGATCGGGAAACCCAGAACAAGCAGCCGACAATGGGGAGGTAGTTGCAATGGTTGACAGCAAGAGCGGCCCGATCGAACTCGTTCGCGGCATCATCGAGGATGCCCTTGGGAAGACCAAGCAGGTCATCGGGATCATCATCAACAACGACGGCCTGGTCGAAGAGGGCAAGGCCCAGCAGGACAAGGCGGAAGCGCAGCGCAACGCCGGCAAGAAGGAAGCGGCCGCCGAGAAAGCCCGCGGCAAGGCCAAGGCCTACGAGGAGCGTGAGCGGGCCGAGCAGCAGTAACGGCCCAGCCAGTGGAGCGGACCCGGTCGGCGACCGGGTCCGCTTCGCTGTGTAATCCCGCTACTGCAATGCGTTTTCGAGCAAGCCCAGCCGCTGGTAGGCGTTTTCGATCTGAGCCTTCGCCTCGGCGGGCAGCTCGGCTTGCGGCGGGCGGGAATGCGGATACGCACCGATGGGCAGGCCCAGCAGCGACGCCGCGTACTTGAATGCCCCGCCCCAGTGGGTGAAATAATCCGCTCGTCCCGGGTAACACGTCCACCAGGACCCGATGTCGAGGTCGAACTGGTCCAGGCCGGATTCGCGACCGTAATCCATGGCTTCCACGAGCTTGTCACTCTGAATCAGATCCCAATATTCGGAAAACAGTCGTCGCGCAGGCGTTTCGAAGAGATACCCCGCGGTACCCAGCTGCGCGGGACAGACGATACCGTCGCGCAGCCAGCCGGCCCGGTACACCGTCTTGTCGCATTCCCACACGGCCAGACCGGGTGCCAATTCATGCAGCTTCCGGCTGCTCGCCGGCCGGAAGGCACCCTCCTTGGTTGCGCACACGGCCGGAACCTCGTCATAGATCCGGGCGCTTTCGGCGGGCGTCAACACATAACCCGAGGATGGCGAATTGAACATGCCCAAAGCGATATCCGTGCGCGCGGCAACGTATTTGAAGAAGCGCAACACGCCCTCGCCGCCGTGCGCCTCCATCATCGGCGTTTGGATGTAGGCAATGTCAGCGCCCGCCTCCTGAGCGTGCAGCGTCAGGTCCACGCAGTCCTTCGCCGAATTGGCCGCCGTGCACGCCTGCACCACGACGTCGGGATTGATGCCGCGCGCTTCCACGACGGCCACCTCCAGCAGGCGTTTCCGCTCATCGAGGGTCAGCGACCAGAACTCGGCGATCCCGCTGGTACACCACAACATCGGATGCCCGAGATCGCCGACGCAATAGCGCACCAGCGTCCGGTAGGCGTCCCAGTCGATGTCATCGCCGTCGGTGCCGCAGAACGGGGTGTAGAGGGAGTCACCGATCCCCCGCAATGCGCCGGGCGCCCACGTGCGCGCCTCTGCTGCCGTAGCCACAATCGACTCCTTTTGTCTGCCAATCGATTTCTTCGACCCGTCGTCAGGTGAAGTCTGAACCGCCATCGACGTTGATGTTGGCACCGGTCATGTAGGAGTTACGCCGCGAGGCGAGGAACGCGGCGACCGGACCGATTTCGTCCGGCAGGCCCGCACGCGGCAGGTGCGCGGGATGACCGAAATGCTTGGCAATGGCCTCCATCAGGGCATAGGGGTCGTTACCGTCCACCCCCACCGACTTCGCCCAGCCGACCAGGGATTCCGACGCGATGCTGCCGGGTGACACCACGTTGACCAGGATTTCGTCTTTGGCCAGCAGCAGGGACAGGTTTTTCGAGACGCTGGTCAGCATCGATTTCGCCGCGGTGTAGGCGGGCAGCATGACACTTTGCCGCTGGGTCGAGTGCGCCGAGAAGTTGACGATCCGCGCCCATTGCGCCTTGCGCAGCAGCGGAAGCGCCGCACGGACGCAGCGCACCATCCCCAGCACGCCGTCTTCGACCGACTGGCGCCACTGGTCGTCGGTCAGATCCTCGAACGTTCCCGCGGCGCCCGGCCCCACCGTGATGACAAGGGCGTTGAGTGCGCCGTCCCATCGCCGGGCAAGCTCGCTGAACACGTCACCGACCGCATCGTTATCGCCGATGTCGGCGGTCAATCCGATCGCGTCCGGGCTACCACGTTGCGTGAGATCGCTCGCCGCGGCGTCGAGGGCGTCGCGGCTACGGCCCACCACCGCCACCCGGGCGCCTTCGTCGGCGAGGCAACGCGCCGTAGCCAATCCCATGCCGCGGCTACCGCCGACCACCACCGCAGTGGCATTCGCCAGCCCTAGATCCATTGCGTAATCCGTAGCTCTAGTCTGGTCATTTTCGCCTGTCCAGCCGGTTTACCAAAAAGCCTACGATAGGTATTACAGTAGCAGAGGAAGAATGCGACACGAAGGCGTATACGCAGGTCAGAAGAGAAGTGCCGGTAAATTCAACTGTACCGGCAGTACGGCTGCCAGACCGCATGTACGGAACAGAATTTTGATGGAGGTGCCCGTAGTGGCAAAACAGGCAACCGCCGATAAGCGCCAACGGCGCGAACGCGGGTCCATCAATCCCGATGACATCATCAGCGGCGCATTCGAACTCGCGGAGGAAGTGTCGATCGACAACCTCAGCATGCCGCTGCTCGGCAAACATCTCGGTGTCGGTGTGACGAGCATCTACTGGTACTTCCGCAAGAAGGACGACCTGCTCAACGCGATGACCGACCGTGCGCTGAGCAAGTACGTGTTCGCCACCCCCTATGTCGAAGCCAGCGACTGGCGCGAGACATTGGCCAACCATGCGCGCTTGATGCGTAAGACGTTCATGGGCAACCCAATTCTGTGCGACCTGATTCTGATTCGGGCGGCCCTTTCCCCGAAGGCGGCGCGGATGGGCGCTCAGGAGATGGAAAAGGCGGTTGCCAATCTGGTGCAGGCCGGGCTGTCACCGGAGGATGCGTTCGACACCTATTCGGCGATTTCGGTTCACGTACGCGGTTCGGTGGTACTGCAACGGCTCTACGAAAAGAATCAATCGTCGGACGTCGGACCCCGCGCCATCGAAGACGTCGTGTCCATCGACCCGGAGAAGACCCCACTTTTAGCCCAGGTAACCCGGATAGGCCACCGCATCGGAGCGCCCGATGAAACCAATTTCGAGTACGGGCTCACCTGCATCCTCGATCACGCCGGCCGGCTGATCGACGAGAGCAAGGGTTCGAAGGACGGCAAGGCGGCGCCGGCACGGCAACGCAAGCCCGCCAAGTCGGCTTCCACGCGCGGCCGAACCAAGGCGGCAGCTGCTCGCTAGCCCCCGCTCCAAACCGCTTGTCAGCCCTCGGGTTCCGGGACGTGGAAGTGCTCGTCGCGTAACCGAAACGCTTCCTTCGCGCCGTGCTGCGCCCGGGTTTTGACGAAGTTAAATTCGCCCGGCCCGAATTGCAGGTTCGTGCCGAAGGCGTGGAACAGGTAGCTGGCGACCTCTTCGCCCTGGTACACCTGGCTCTGCTCGACAAGCCGGAATGCCTCCTTGGCGATGACGACACCGTCGGCGGGCATCTTCGCCGCCTTCTCGGCCCAATAGCGCGCCCGGGCCGTCACCGCGCCGGGAGCGCAGGTGTCGGTGAAGACGCCGAGGTGCTCAATCTCCCCCGCCTCGATGATGTCGCCGGTCAACAACAGGCGCCGGGCCAGCACCGGCCCGAGCCGGTAGAAGAACATGTGCAGGCTGCCGAGCGCGGGGCCCAGGAAACGGGTTGCCGGCATGCCGATTTTGGTGTCCCGTGCGATCACCGAGATGTCGGTCATCAACGCCATCTCGAAACCGCCGCCGAGGGCGTAGCCGGCGATCTCGCCTACCGTCACCTTCGGGAAGCCCATGAAATTGTGATAGAAGCCAAAGGACTTGCGGTCCACGGTAAGTCGCCGGCGCTGACTGGGGCGGCGTTTGGCGGTCCGGTCGTCGCCGGCCGCCTCGTCCGGCGCCGACGAGCCATACCACCCGTAGGCATTGTTCATGTCGGCACCGGTGGAAAAGACTCCCTCGGCCCCGCGCAGTAGCACCACCGTGAGGTCGTCGTCGTCGGCCACCCGGTCCAGACAACGGGCGACGGCCTCACGCATGGCCGCGTCATAGGAGTTCCGTTGTTTGGGATTGTTCAGCGTGATGGTCGCGATGCGCCGATCGGGATCGACGTCGAAGAGCACGCGATCGTCAGAGGTGCTCGAGCCGGTCATGAATCGGACTCCTTTCGGCGCCTGCCGAACCGCGATCCGGCAAGCTTCTCCGGCCGTGACGCCAGCGTGTTGACCTCGCCGGTACACAGGACTTCGTCGTCGAGCAACAGCCGCCCGGTCGACGTGATGCCGCGCTCGCCCTGCAGGCGGGCGATGTCGAAGCGCAACTCGGTCAACACCGGTGTCGGCCGGCGGAAGGTCACGACGAGGGATCGCGTTTTGCCGGAAAGCCCGGTGACGCAATTGTGGTGCTGAATGACGCAGTCGAAGAAGACGCCCAGGAAGCCACCGTGCACCAGGCCCGGCGGCCCCTCGTATATCAGGGGGAACTCGACTGTGCCCGTTGCGTTCTCGGCATCATGTTGGTCGAACCGGTATTCGGGAAAGCACGGATTGTAGGCACCGATATCGGTTGCGTGGTTCAGGTAGACGCGCCGGGGATCGTCGGGCATTTCGCCGATGCGCGGCGCGTTGTCCGCCGGCGTCGCGGCGGCCAGCTCGCATTCCCACTCGGCGAACTTCTCCAGCATGGCGTCCACCGCGCGGTGCGGATGCTCGAGGGACACCAGCAGCGAGCTGAGGCGCCGCATGGCGGCCGCCGCGGCCACCGTCTGGGCAAGCGGCGCCTCGCCGAATCTGGCGTCGCCGTTGCTCGTCGACGCGGGCGCGGCGGGCCCCTCCTCGATCGGCATAGGCGCCGCTCCTCCTCAGTGCTTCGCTCCGCGTGGTCGCCGGCGCGGCCGTGGTTTTCTCTTCCATCCCGTTGTTTCGCAGGCAGCGTATCCTTGCTAACTTATACAGCGTATCAATCGTATTGCCTACTGTATGGGTAACCGTATCGGCGAGGAAAGGCCGGATTCGACGGTGAGTCAGGGGGCCGACACGGCCGGTGCCGAGGGTCCGGTAACAGTGCACCGCGACGGTGCGGTGTTGCTGGTTACGCTCGATCGTCCTTCCCGACGTAATTCGTTGACGCAGTTGATGATCCGGTCGTTAGTCGACGCACTCACCGATGCCGCCGCCGACGATTCGCTGCGGGCCGTGCACATCCGTGGCGCCGGCGACGACTTCTGCGCCGGCGCCGACTGGGTGGCCTCCAACGATCCCGGCGGCGAACGCCCCCGCACGGGGGACCTGGTGCGGCGGATCCCCCATGCCGCGCACCGCGTGATCGAGCTCGTCGCAGGCATCCAGCTCCCGGTGGTGTGCAGCGTGCGGGGCTGGGCCGTGGGATTCGGCTGCAATCTCGCGCTGGCCGCCGACTTCACCGTGGCCGCCGACGACGCGGTCTTCTGGGAGCCGTTCCTCGACCGCGGGTTCAGCCCGGACTCGGGGTCCACCTGGCTTCTGCCCCGGCTCGTCGGCCTGGCGCGGGCCAGGCGCATGCTGCTGCTCGGCGAGAAGGTGGGCGCGCCGGACGCGGCCGACTGGGGATTGATTCACCAAACGGTAAGCGGCTCCGACCTCGACCGTGCCGCCGAGGAGTTGGTCGGCCGGCTGGCCACCGGGCCGACGGCGGCGATCGGGCTGGCCAAACAGGCGCTGAACTTCGGCCAGCATGCGACGCTCAGCCAGTCGCTGACCCAGGAGCTGTTCAACCTGGAATTATCCTGCCGAACAAGCGATTTCAAGGAGGGCTTGGAGGCCTTCCGCCAGCGACGGGATCCGGATTTTCGTGGACGGTAACTCTTGGGCGTCGAGTGTGGGCCCTACGCACGGGAACTGCCTCGAATCCGTCCATATGCCCACACTCGACGTTCATACGCAGCGCCATACGAAGGGACGACCGATGCCCACTGATTCGTTCGACATGATCAAGTACGAGGTCGACGGGCACACCGCGACCATCACCCTGAACCGTCCGGACGCCCTCAATGCGCTCAGCCCGCACATGATCACCGAGCTTCGCGCCGCCTACGACGAGGCCGAAAACGACGACAACGTCTGGCTGATCATCGTCACCGGCACCGGCCGCGCGTTCTGCACCGGCGCCGACGTCAAGGAGATACCCGAAGACGGCAAGGTGATCTACGAGCGGCCCTACCTGTCGACGTACGACCAATGGGAGGCGCCGCAGGAGGGCACGCCCCCGTTTCGCACCATGGCTAAGCCCGTGCTGACCGCGGTGAATGGAATCTGCTGTGGCGCCGGCATGGATTGGGTCACCACGACCGACATCGTCATCGCTTCGGAGCAGGCGACCTTCTTCGATCCGCATGTCAGCATCGGGCTGGTGGCCGGCCGGGAACTGGTGCGGGTGTCTCGGGTGTTGCCCCGCTCGATCGCGCTGCGAATGGCCCTGATGGGCAAGCACGAGCGGATGAGCGCCGGGCGCGCCTACGAGCTCGGGTTGATCAGCGAGATCGTCGAGCACGACCGCCTGCTGGAACGGGCCCACGAGATCGCCGATATCGTGAATTCCAATGCGCCGCTGGCTGTCCGGGGGACACGACTGGCGATCCTCAAGAGCCTCAACGTGCCGCTGCACGAGGCGGAGATACTCGCCGAAACCTTCCGCGAGCGCGTGCTGCGCACCGAGGACGCGCAGGAAGGCCCCAGGGCGTTCGTCGAGAAGCGCAAACCGAATTGGCAATGCCGATGAGCTTCGAAACCATTCTGCTCGAGGTCGACGCGGACGACCACGTCGCCACGATCACGCTGAATCGCCCGGGGCAACTCAACGCGTTCAACCGCACCATGTGCGAGGAGATGGCCCGCGCGTGGCGGATGGTCAAATTCGACGATTCGGTGCATGCGGTGGTGTTGCGCGCCTCCGGCGACCGGGCGTTCAGCGCCGGGCTGGATATCAAGAAACCGTACGGCCAGCCCGAAAACGTTTGGAACCATGAGGATCCCGGGGAACTGCTCAGCCCCAAATGGCAGAAGATGTGGAAACCGGTGGTGTGTGCGGTTCAGGGCATGTGCACCGCGGGGGCGTTCTACTTCATCAACGAATCCGACGTGGTCATCTGCTCGGAAGATGCCACCTTCTTCGATTCGCACGTATCTGCCGGGCTGGTCTGCGCGCTGGAACCGATCGGCCTGATGCGGCGCATCGGCCTGGGCGAGACGTTGCGCATCGCACTGATGGGAAACGACGAACGAGTCAGCGCGGACACGGCGCTGCGCATCGGGTTGGTATCGGAAGTGGTTGGCGCCGAGGCGCTGTGGGATCGTGCCCACGAGATCGCGGCCGCCATCGCCGCCAAGCCGCCGGCCGCGACCCAGGGCACCGTCAAGGCAATCTGGGAATCGCTGGACAAACCGTACCGCGCCGCATTGGACCAGGGCCTGATCTACACCCGGCTGGGAAACCCGTTGGGCACGGCGGAACTCGCCGCTCAACACGATTCCCCGGCCCGGGGCGCCACTTGGACACCAAAGATACGCTGATGTCGCGTCACCCATTGGTTCAACGCATCGCCGACGTGCTCGACCTCCAACCGGAGTCGCATGCCCTCGAGTATGGCGGCCAATGGATCTCCTGGGCTCGGGTCGGCGCATCGGCGCGACGCATCGCTGCCGTAACCGAGGGAGCGGAAGTCGGGATGCTGCTGCGCAACCGGCCGGGGCACGTCGCGGCGTTTCTGGGTGTGCTGCTCGGCGGTGGCACGGTCGTGGTCATCAACCCCTCGCGCGGTGACGAGCGCACCAAGACCGACGTTGCCGGGCTGCGGCTTCCCGTGATCGTCGGCGAGCGCGACGATCTGACGAGGCTGGTCGACGCGGGCGCGCCGACGGTTACGATCTCGGGCCTGCTGGACGGCGACGACGTTTCCGCGCCGCGCGCCGTCGACGCCGGTCCGCCGTCCGGTGTCGCCGTGCGCATGCTGACCAGCGGCACGACGGGCCCGCCGAAGCGAATCGACCTCGGCTACGACATGTTGGCGCGCAGCGTGATGGACGCCGAACCCGACCGCGCGCCGGCGTCGGTAGAGCCGCGCCGCGGCGTCGCGATCGTGAATTCGCCGCTGGTGCACATCGGCGGGGTGTTCCGCGTGTTGCAATGCATCACCGAGGCGAGGCCGTTCGTGCTGCTGGAACGATTCGAGCTCAACGCATGGGCCGAGGCGGTGCGCAAGCACCGGCCCCGCGCGGCGTCGCTGGTACCGGCCGCACTGCGCACGGTATTGCATTCCGACCTTTCGCGCGCCGACCTGGAGAGCCTTCGGGCCGTCACCTGCGGGACGGCGCCGCTGTCGGCCGACGATGCCGATGCCTTCACCGAGAAGTACGGCGTGCCGGTGTTGACCTCTTATGCGGCAACTGAATTCGGTGGCGGCGTCGCGGGCTGGACCCTTTCCGACCATCAGCGGTACTGGAAGACCAAGAGGGGCAGCGTCGGTCGGGCCAATCCGGGCGCTCGGCTCCGGGTGGTCGCCGAGGACGGAACACCGCTGGGCCCGGACGAGGTCGGCCTGCTAGAGGTCAAGCCGGGCCAGCTGGGGCCCGCCGCGCAATGGATGCGGACCACCGACATGGCGCGAATCGACGATGATGGCTTTCTCTGGATCGTCGGCCGCGCCGACCAGGCGATAATCCGCGGCGGCTTCAAGGTGATGCCCGACGACGTTCGCGCCGCTTTGGAAAGCCACCCCGCGGTGGCCGGTGCGGCCGTGATCGCCCGACCCGACGAGCGGCTCGGCGAGACGCCGGTCGCGATGGTCGAGCTCCGCCAGCCGGCGTCGGCCGACGAGCTGGTGGCGTATCTGCGCCAGCGACTGGCTCGCTACGAGATACCCACCGAAATCGCGATCGTCGACGCGCTCCCCCGAACACCTTCGGGGAAGGCCGATCTCGGTGCGGTTCGGGGCTTCTTCCGCGAGCCCACAATGCAGCGCGATCATGCTCGTTGAGTCGTTGACGGGCGCCCAGATCCTGCGGCATCAAGCCCGCATTCGCGGGGACCACCCGCTGCTGGTCTGCGACGATGACCGGATCAGCTACGCCGACGCTGATCGGCGCTCGGCTGAGCTGGCCCGCGGGTTGATCGCCCTCGGCGCCGGCAAGGGAACACATGTGGGCCTGCTCTATCCGAACGGACCCGAGTTCGTCGTCGGGATGCTGGCGGCGACCCGGATCGGTGCCGTGGTGGTCCCGTTCTCCACCTTCGTCACCGCCCGCGAGCTGCGCGAGCAACTGGTCGACGGCGACGTTTCAATCTTGTTGACTGCCCCCTCTTTTCGCTCTCACGATTACGTGCAGCGACTATCCGAGATCCTCCCGGACGCTGATCTCGGTTCCCGATTGCTGTGTGCCGCGGCACCCCAGCTGCGCCACGTCGCGGTCACTCACGAGGCGGTGTACCGGCTAGCCGATTCCACCGACCCCGCGCTCCTGACGGCGCTGGAAGATGACGTCGCAGAATGTGATCCGCTGGCGATCGTGTACACGTCGGGATCCACCAGCGCCCCGAAGGGAGTGGTGCACACCCACGGTGCCCTGCTCGCGCATCAGCAGAACCTCAACGAAATCCGGGGTCTGACTTCCGACGACCGATTGTTCTGCAATTCGCCGTTCTTCTGGATCGGCGGGCTGGCGTTCGGCCTGCTGGCGACCCTGCTGGCCGGATCGACCCTGGTGTGTTCCAACGCCACCGATGCGGGTGCGACGCTGGACCTGCTCGAGGCCGAAAATCCGACCATCACCAACGGGTTCACGGCGGGGATCGCCCACCTCGGCGACCACCCGAGCTTCCCTGCGCGCGATCTGTCGTCGATGCGGCGCGGCAACCTGTACCCGATCATGGCTCCCGACGCCCGCCCGGCCGATCCGGAACTGCGGCACAACATGCTGGGCATGACCGAGGCCGGCAGCGTCGTGCTGATCGGCGATGACGAGTCCGACCAACCCGAGCACCGGCGCGGCTCGTTCGGAAGGGCGGCACCGGGATTCGAGACCAAGGTCATCGATCCCGATACCGCGGCCGTCGTACCGGTCGGCGAGATCGGCGAACTGTGCCTGCGCGGGCCGTACCTGATGCAGCGCTACCACAAACGCAGCCGGGAAGAGTGTTTCGATGCCGACGGCTGGTTCCACAGCGGCGACCTGGTGCGCGTCGATGCCGACAAATTCGTCTATTTCGTCGGCCGGCGCAGCGCGATGATCAAAACGTCGGGCGCCAACGTCTCGGCGGCCGAAGTGGAGAAGGCCATCGGCACGGTCACCGGCGGAGCGCCGGCCTATGTGATCGGCATTCCCGACGTGCGGCGCGGTCAGCTCGTCGCGGCGGTGGTCGTGCGGGACGGCGGTACGGCGGATTTCGACGGCGCCGCGCTGGCCGAACGACTCCGAACGGAGCTGTCCGCGTACAAGATTCCCAAGCGCTTCGTCGCGCTGTGTAGTGCCGAGGTTCCGCTGCTGTCCAGTGGCAAGGTCGACATGCGACAACTCAGAAAGCTCTTCGATGTCTGAGCCCGCAACCGGATACACCATCGATGCGTTGGTACGTTCCCGGGTGGCGCAATACGGCCCCAAACCGATGGTGATCGACCCGGACTCTCGAACCAGCTACCACGAGCTAGACAACGCCACAACGGAACTCGCCGCGGTCTTTATCGAAGCCGGCGTCGGCAAGGGTACCCGGGTAGGACTCATCATGCCCAACGGCACCCGCTGGGTGCGGGTCGCCATCGCCCTGACCCGCATCGGCGCGGTGCTGGTCCCGCTGAGCACCCTGCTGACGGCCGCGGAGCTGGTCGCGCAACTGCGAGTGGCCGCAGTACAGTTCCTGATCAGCGTCGAGGAATTCCGCGGCCACCGCTACCTCGACGCCCTGCAGACGGCGCAGCAAGCCGAACTCCCTGCGTTGCGCCAGGTTTGGTCGATCGACCGACTCGACAGCGCCGTCGCGAGCGAAGCTGCCCGCAACATCGTCGACGCCGTGACGGCGACCGTCGCGCCCGCCGACCCGCTGGTCATCATGTTCACCTCGGGCAGCAGCGGATCGCCCAAGGGAGTCGTCCATTCCCACGGCAACGCGTTGGGCGCCGTGCAGTCGGGCCTGGCGGCGCGTTGCATCACTTCCGAAACCCGCCTGTACCTGCCGATGCCATTCTTCTGGGTGGGCGGTTTCGGCAGCGGAATACTGTCCGTCCTGCTGGCCGGCGCCACCCTGGTGACCGAAGAAATACCTCGGCCGGAAACGACCCTGAAACTGCTGGAAGGCGAACGGGTCACGCTGTTTCGGGGCTGGCCGGACCAAGCCGAGACGTTGGCACGGCACGCCGGCGAGGCCCACGCTGGCCTCTCGGCTCTACAGGCGGGAA